>NZ_WBXN01000004.1:642222-963333 GCF_008973465.1 Streptomyces sp. SS1-1
CTGGTGGTGGTCGCCCCGCTGGTGAGTGTGGCCGCGGGCTGGTGGGCGCACGGTGGCGCCCAGGCCGCGGCCGAGAAGCAGCGTGCGGAGCGCCGGCAGGTGCGGGCGATGGTCGTCCGCACGGTCTCGGGCGCGCTGCACACCCCGCAGACCGGGCGGCAGCCGTCGTCGAAGGTGACGGTCCGCTGGTCGGAGCCGGGGACGGGGCCCCGGACGGCGGCGGTGCGCGTGCCCACGGGTACGCGGCCCGGTGAGACGGTCCATGTGTGGCTGGACTCCGCCGACCGGGGCGTGCGTCCGCCGCCGGACGACTCCGCGGTCCGGCAGCACGCGGTGACGATGGGCGTGTGCGCGGCGGGAGCCGCGGGTGCCGTCGTCGTTCTCGGTCACGGTCTGGTGCGGCATACGGCGATGCGCCGCCGGCTGGCCGAGTGGGACCGGGCGTGGGCCGCCACCGGGCCGGCGTGGACGGGCCGCAACGTCTGAGCCGCCGCCCGCCTCGTCGAGGTTCCGAGCCCTGGTCAGCGTGCCGATCTTCGACGTAGCGTGCGGTGTCGGCGCTCCCTCTTCGCACAAGGTGGTCTCCATGGCCCTGTTCGACCTCCCGCTCGACGAACTGCGTGCCCACCGCAGCGCGTCCGCCGAGCCCGAGGACTTCGACTCCTTCTGGTCCAGGACGCTGGACGAGGCGCGCGAGCACGATCTGGACGTCCGCTACGAGCCGGTCGACACCGGCCTGACCACGGTCCAGGTGTACGACGTGACGTTCGCCGGGTTCGGCGGGCACCCCGTCAAGGGCTGGCTGCGGCTGCCCGCCGGGGCGGCCGAACCGCTGCCGCTGGTCGTGGAGTTCGTCGGGTACGGCGGGGGACGCGGGCTGCCGCACGAGAAGCTGCTGTGGGCGTCCACGGGCCGGGCGCACTTCACGATGGACACCCGGGGGCAGGGCAGCACCTGGGGCGGGGGCGGCGACACCCCGGACCCGGTGGGCGCCGGTCCCGCGTTCCCGGGTCATATGACACGGGGGGTCGAGGCGCCCGGGAACTACTACTACCGCCGGGTGTTCACCGACGCGGTCCGTGCCGTCGAGGCGGCCCGCGCGCACCCGCTCACGGACGCCGCCCGGACGGTCGTGACGGGTGAGAGCCAGGGCGGCGGTATCGCGATCGCGGTCGGCGGCCTGGTGCCCGACCTGACGGCGGTGGCACCGGACGTGCCGTTCCTGTGCGACTTCCCGCGCGCGACGACGCTGACGGACCGTCACCCCTACCGGGAGATCGGGCTCTACCTCAAGACGCACCGGGGACGCACCGCCGACGTCCTGCGCACCCTGTCGTACTTCGACGGTGTCCACTTCGCGGCGCGCGGCCGGGCACCCGCCCTGTTCTCGGCGGCGCTGGAGGACCAGACCTGCCCGCCCTCCACGGTCTTCGCCGCGTTCAACGCGTGGGCGCACGCGGAGAAGGCCATCGAGGTCTACGAGTTCAACGACCACGAGGGCGGCGGCCCGTACCACGAGGCGGTCAAGCTGGACTGGCTGCGCTCCCGCGTCTGACGGACTCCGTTCACGGCACACCGTACCGGGACCCTTCCGTACAGTCCGACCAGTCGGTATGTTCAGATCGGGTCGGGGCCACACCGGCGTGGCCCCGGCTCTCCGGTTTCCGACGAGGGGTGGGCGGCTCATGACGGACCTTCCGGCGCGGGTGCACGGGCACTGCGATCCGCGGTTCGAGGCGGTGCGCACGGCGTTCGAGGCGAACTTCCGGGAGCGGGGCGAGCTGGGGGCCGCCGTCGCCGTCACGGTCGGCGGTGAGACGGTGGTGGACCTGTGGGGCGGCTGGGCGGACGGCGCGCGGAGCCGGCCCTGGGAGCGCGACACACTGGTCAACGTCTGGTCGACGACCAAGGGCCCGACGGCGCTGTGCGCGCACATCCTGGCCGACCGGGGACTGCTCGACCTGGACGCGCCGGTGGCCGCCTACTGGCCGGAGTTCGCGGCGGCGGGCAAGGAGGAGGTCCTCGTCCGGCATCTGCTGGCGCACCGGGCCGGCCTGTCGGGCCTGCGCGAGCCGCACACGCTCCAGGCGCTGTACGACTGGGAACTGACGACCCGTCGGCTCGCGGCGACGGAACCCTGGTGGGCGCCGGGCACCCGGTCCGGGTACCACGCGCTCACGTACGGCTTCCTGGTCGGGGAGGTCGTACGGCGGGTGTCGGGGCTGCGGCCGGCGGCGTTCCTGGAGCGCGAGGTGACCGGGCCGCTCGGTGTCGACTTCACGATCGGGCTGCCGGAGAAGGAGTCCGGCCGGGTGGCCGAGCTGGTCCAGCCCCCGGCCGGCCCGGCGGGCGAGGGCGCCGCCGCGCCCGCCGCGTTGCCGCCCCTGGCACTGGCGGCGCTGGCCAATCCGCCGATCGGCGCGGACCAGGCGAACACCCCCGGCTGGCGGGCGGCCGAGATCCCCGCCGCGAACGGGCACGGCACCGCGCGGGCGGTCGCGGACCTGTACGGGATCTTCGCGGGTGCCGGTTCGTACGGCGGCCGGCGGATCCTCTCCCCCGGGGCGGCCGAGCGGGTGCGGGAGGGACAGGGCAGGTGCCTCGATCTGGTCCTGGGCGCCGGGCTGGGCCATGAGACGGAGATCGGGCTCGGGTTGTGGCTCAGCGGCCCGAACGGCTCGTACGGGCCGAACCCGCGGGCTTTCGGACACGACGGCTTCGGTGGATCCTGCGGTCTGGCCGACCCGGAGGCGGGGGTGTCGCTGGGGTATGTGATGAACCGGATGGGGCCGCATATCGCCGACGATCCCCGCAAGACGGCCCTGGTCGACGCCGTGTACGCCTCACTCTGAGTCAGTGCGCGACCACGCGGTTTCAGCCGAAATGGAGGCCCACCCTTCCCTCCTGGTTTAGACCAATGCTTGGATCTGGTGACGCAAGGAGCCCGCACGGCTACCACACGTCACCGGATCAGGAGGCGCGGCATGGTCCGCACCACCCCGCACGAACGCCCCCTCACCACCACGCAGCCGCTGTACTGGCGGATCGCCACCCAGCTGCTGGGCGAGCTGCGCGACGGCACCATCCCGCCCGGCGAACGGCTGCCGGGGGAACGCCAGTTGGCAGGGCACTTCGGAGTCAGCAGGGAAACCGTACGGCAGGCGCTGGAGGTGCTGCGCCGCAGCGGCCTGGTCGCCACCGACCGGCGCGGCAGCCACGCCAGTCTGCCGGGGCTGCCGGTCGAGGCGCCGACGTCGGTGGCGTTCCCGATCGGCGCCCGGGCCGCGGGTCCCGCCGCCGTGGACCGGACCATGGCGGTCTGGGAGCCGCCGTCGCCGGAGCACGCCGAGGCGCTGGGGATCGACCGGCACCGGCCGACGCTGGTGCACCGGTACGAGTCCACCGGCGCCGACGGACGGGCCCGGCGCACGGCGGTGACAACGTTCTCGGCGGTGGCGCTGGCGGAGGTGATGGAGCTGGCCCGCTACCGGGACCGTGCGGACGGTTCCGGTGCGGCCCAGTTGCGCCGCGCCTACGACTGGATGCGCCGGGCGGGCCTGACACTGCATCACCGCGACGCCATCACGCGGCTTCCGGGCGGCTCCTCGGTCCGGGTCACCCGGCGCTCGCACGACCAGTACGGGCGCCCGCTGGAGATCACGGACCTGGTGGTGGAGGCCCACCAGGACGCCCTGGTCTACGAGTTCACGGTCCCGGCGGCGGGCTGAGGGCGCACGACCCTCGACTGGCGGCCCAGGGCGAGCAGCCGGCCGTCGGCGGCCCAGACAACGCTGTCGTCGACGGCCCAGCCGCCGCCCGCGTGTTCGGTGCGGATCCTCACCAGCGCCCAGCCGCCGGGGGCGCCCTCGTCGAGGGCGTCGGTGAGGTGGACGGTGAGTTCGGCGGTGGGAACGGGACGCGGGGTGTCCCAGACGGCGTACAGCGCGGGCGGCAGGACGTCGGTGAGGGTGACGACCGCTGCGGCGTCGAGCGGCCGGCCGTCCAGGAAGCGGATCCACGCGGTGAGTTCGGCCCGTTCACCGCCGGCGAGGGGGCGGTCCGGGGTCGCGGGACGTATCTCCAACTGCCGCGAGAACGGGGAGAGGTCGGCCGGGAGACGCAGCAGCGGGCAGTCCGCGGGGCCGGGCACGCGGGGCGCCGGACGCGCCTCGTGCGGTACACCGCCCTGACGCCGGGCGCCGAAGAGCGCGGACCCGAGGACGACCGGGAGGCCGTTCTGGTGGCCGGTGAACACACACGTCGCCGTGCGCCGGCCCGGGGCGGCCGGGGCGGTGCCGGAGAAGTGCAGCGGAGCGCCGTCCACGGGCGCGAGGTAGTGGGTGGTCAGCGTGCGGACCGGATGCGCTCCGCCGGCGAAGCGGTCGCGGACGGCGGTCAGCGCGAGGGCGGCGACATGGCCGCCGTGCGCCCCCTCCCAGGAATACCAGGCGGGGTCGACGCGGGTCTCGGTGTCGGTCGAGGTGCTCACGCGGCCACGATAGCCAAGTGAGTTTGAAAAACAAACCCTCAGCTGGCGAAGGGTTCGGAAATCCAACTCACCCGGTCGGGCGCCACCCGCTCACCCGGAGGGCCGTCGCGCCACCACCATCCGCACCCGCGGGCTGCCGTCCCCCCGCGCCCCGAACCCGGGCAGCGGCTGCCAGGTCACCTCGAACCCGGCGTCTTCGAGGCCCCTGCGCACCTCCGCCAGCCGGAAGGTCCGGTAGTACATGACGAACGGCGGCCGCCGCACGGCGTTCCGCACCCGCATCACCGCGTCGAACCCGAGCAGCGCCCAGTAGGCGGGGGACGTGGGGCGCGGCGGCGCCACCACCGGGAAGGCGAAGCGGCCGCCCGGCCGCAGGACGGAGTGGACCTGGCCGAAGAGACCGGGCAGTTCGCCCGGCAGGAAGTGCCCGAACGCCCCGAAGCTCACCACCAGGTCGAAGGCGGACGTGAACGGCAGGGCGCGGGCGTCCGCGCGCACCCAGCGCACCCGTGGCCCGGCACCCGCGTTCCGGACCGCCTCGCCCCGCTCCCGGGCGATCCCGAGCATGCCCGCGCTGAAGTCGACGCCGGTGACGCTGCTCCGGCACAGCTCGCCGAGGACGCCCAGGCCCGCGCCCGTGCCGCAGCACAGGTCGAGGCCGTCGTCGTAGGGGCCGCCGCGCGCGAGGGCCGTGGTGACGGCGGTCAGCACGGAGTCCGGGGTCCGGAAGGGCGTGTGGTCGAACTTGGGGGCGAGCAGGTCGTAGCCGTGCTCGACCGACGACAGGGCCTGGACGGTGAGTTCGCGCAGGCTGGGTCCCTCGGGAGCGAACATCGGCGTCACCCGGCCGCGACGCGTCGTCCGAGGACCGCGAGGACCCGCTCGCACCAGCGCAGGTTCTCCTCCTCGAAGGAGATGCCGGCCAGCAGCGTGAGATACGGCCCGACGCGCTCCGCCTCCGCCAGGTACTCCTCCTCGGTGCGCCCGTCCAGGAGCCGTTCACGGACGCGTTCGTAGCGGTCGAGCTTGCCGCGCGCCCAGCTCCGCCGCTCCTCGACCAGGGCGCGGGCGGTTCCGGGATCGTCCATGGCCTGCACCTTGATCAGGAGCTCGTCACGGATGGCGGTGGGCCTCCGGGGCGGCTGTGCGGCGAAGGCGCTCAGCTCGTCGCGGCCGGCCGCGGTGAGGGTGAACATCCTTTTGTTGGGCCGTCGTTCCTGCTGTACGAACCGGGCCTCGACGAGGCCGTCCTGGGCGAGGCGTTCCAGTTCCCGGTAGAGCTGCTGCGGGGTCGCGGGCCAGAAGTTCGCGAACGAGATGTCGAAGAGCTTGGAGAGCTCGTAGCCGGAGGCCTCGCCCTCCAGCAGGGCGGCGAGCACGGCGTACTTGAGGGACATGTGGACACCGTAACAGCGGGTGATTATTGTCGTCCGCACCTACTCAACTAATTGACTATGAGGTGATCCGGATGCACGCGTTCCGTGCGGCGGTCGAGGCGGGCGACACCGACGCCATGGAGGCCCTGCTGGCCAAGGACGTGGTCTTCACCAGCCCGGTGGTGTTCAAGCCGTACACCGGCAAGGCGATCACGGCGGCGATCCTGCGCGGTGTGGTCCGGGTCTTCGAGGACTTCCGGTACGTCCGCGAGATCCATGACGAGGGCGGCCGCGACCATGCGCTGGTCTTCACCGCGCGGGTCGGCGACAAGCAGATCACCGGGTGCGACTTCCTGTCCGTCGACGAGGACGGGCTGATCGACGACTTCATGGTCATGGTCCGCCCGCTGTCCGGGGCCCAGGCGCTGGCGGAGGCCATGGGGGCCCAGTTCGACCAGATCCTCGCGGACGCCGAGGCGCGGTCCGCGTAGGCGTTCACCGGCCGGCCCCAGGGCCGCGAGGACGGCGGCTTTTCGCGGGCCGCCGTCCACCCGTTTCACGGGACTCTCGCCACGCGGCGCATCCGCGTGCTACCGTCGAGTCAGCATCTGTGCACGCCCCGTCGTGGGCTCCGGTGCCTGTCTTTCTCCCGAGTTCGCCGGTCGGCGTACCGGCGGCTTCTTCTTCCACCTCAGTGACCAGCGGTTCGCACCGTTCGGCGAGGTGCTGTTCCCCGCCGCACCCGAAGGCCCGTCTCGCGCCTTCCCGTCTCCGCGGCATCCCCTCCCCCCGCGTATGACTTCTGCCGTCCTTCCGAAAGGACCCCACCATGACCACCACACTCGAACACCCCGTGGCCGCACCCCAGCGGACCACCGTCCACGCCGTGACCGGCGTGCTCGACGTCGACGCGAGCGGGAAGGGGTACCTGCGGGCCGCGAGCCTGCTCCCCTCGCCCGCCGACCCGCAGGTCTCCCCCGCGCTGATCCGCCGGTACGGCCTGCGCAAGGGCGACCTCGTCGACGGCGAACGCGGCGAGCGCCGCACCCTCACCGACGTCGTCCGCGTCAACGGACGCGTCCCCGGAGGCGAGCGGCCCCGCTTCGCCGACCTCACCCCGCTGCACCCCCGCGAGCGCATCCGTCTGGAGCACCCGGCGTCCGGCCCGGCCGGGCGGGTCGCCGATCTGATGGCCCCCGTCGGCAAGGGGCAGCGCGGGCTGATCGTGGCCCCGCCCAAGACGGGCAAGACCGTGCTGCTCCAGCAGATCGCGGCGGCCGTCGCCGGCAACCACCCGGAGTGCCGGCTGATGGTCGTCCTCCTCGACGAACGCCCCGAGGAGGTCACCGACATGCGGCGCTCCGTGCGCGGCGAGGTGTACGCCTCGACGTTCGACCGGGCGCCCAGGCAGCACATCGCGCTGGCCGAGCTGGTCATCGAGCGGGCCAAGCGGCTCGTGGAGGCCGGTGAGGACGTCGTCGTGCTGTTCGACTCGCTGACCCGGCTGTGCCGGGCGCACAACAACGCGGCCGCGTCCGGTGGCCGCACCCTGAGCGGCGGCGTCGACGCGGCCGCTCTGCAGGGGCCGAAGCGGTTCTTCGGCGCCGCGCGGCTCGCCGAGGAGGGCGGCTCGCTCACCATCCTCGCCACGGCCCTC
The DNA here is from genome assembly GCF_008973465.1 of Streptomyces sp. SS1-1. Lineage (NCBI taxonomy): Bacteria > Bacillati > Actinomycetota > Actinomycetes > Kitasatosporales > Streptomycetaceae > Streptomyces > Streptomyces sp. SS1-1. Next base: position 649,745 of record NZ_WBXN01000004.1, read on the forward strand.
GTGGAGACCGGGTCCCGGGCCGACGACTTCTTCTTCGAGGAACTCAAGAGCACCGGCAACATGGAGCTGCGGCTCAGCCGGGAGCTCGCCTCCCGCCGGGTCTTCCCGGCCGTCGAGATCGACCCGTCCGGCACCCGCCGCGAGGAACTGCTGCTCACCCCCGCCGAGTTGACCGCGGTACGCGGCCTGCGCCGGGCCCTGCGCGGCCGCGACGGCCACAGCGGCACCGAGACGCTGCTGGAGCGGATGCGGGAGACCCCGGACAACGCCACCTTCCTGCGGCGCGTCCAGCCGACGCTGCCGGGCGGCTGACACACCGGCGGGCATCGCCCGTCCGGGTGCCGGAGCGGCCCGCCCGGCCCGGGCAGCGGCCCGGAACGGACTTCCCTTCCTACGTTGTCAGTATGAAGATCGGATTTACCGCCCGGATCCTCGTGTCCGCCTGCGCCCTCGGCGCGGCCGGTCTGCTGGCGCTGGCGCCCGTCTCCGCGTCCGCGCTCACCGGGCACGACCCCGACCCGCCGCGCGGGCCCCGCGCGACCCCGCCGCCCGCGCTGCTGTACCGGTCCGGCACCCAGGTGCGGCCGCACGCGGACGCGCCGAGGCTGCCCCGGCTCTCCGCGCGCTCCTGGCTGGTCGCCGACGCCGGTTCCGGCGAGGTCCTCGCCGCCCACGAGGCGCACCGTCCGCTGCCCCCGGCCAGCACCCTCAAGACCCTGTTCGCCCTCACGGTGCTGCCCACGCTGCCCGCCGGTGTCCCGCACACCGTGCGCCCCGAGGAGCTCGCGGGCATCGGCGCCGGAAGCAGCCTGGTCGGCGTCGCGGAGGGCCGTACGTACCGCATCGCCGACCTGTGGCGCGGGGTGTTCCTCAGCTCGGGGAACGACGCCGTCCACGTGCTGGCCGCGCTCAACGGGGGCTGGCGGGAGACGGCGGCGCGGATGCAGGAGAAGGCGCGGGCCCTGGGCGCCCTGGACACCCGGGTGCTGTCGCCCGACGGCTATGACACGCCCGGCCAGGTGTCGTCGGCGTACGACCTGGCGGTGTTCGGCCGGGCGGGGCTGCGCAACGCCGACTTCGCGCGGTACTGCGGCACGGCGGAGGCCCTGTTCCCCGGTGACGGCGGCCGGCCGTACGGGATCCGCAACACCAACCGGCTGCTGACCGGGGCGGACGGGGTGGCCCGCTACCCCGGCGCGATCGGCGTCAAGAACGGCTACACCACGGAGGCGGGCAACACGCTGATCGCCGCCGCCGGCCGGGGCGGGCGGACCCTCGTGGTGACGGTGCTCAACCCCCGGGCGGGCGGCGGGCACCCCGTGTACGAGGAGGCGGCCGCCCTGCTCGACTGGGGGTTCGGCGCGGCCGGGCACGTCGAACCGGTCGGATCGCTCGACGGCCGCCGGTCCCGCCCCGGGCCGGGCCCCAGGGCGGTGCCGGTGGTGGCCGCGCGGGCTCCCGGGAAGGAGACGCCGGGCTGGGCGGAGGCGTGCGCGATCGCCGGCGCGGCCGGGGTGGGAGCGGGTGCCGTGTCGCTCGTGACGCGCGGGCGGACCGAGTGACCGGGCGGCGTCAGAAGACCGACACGCCGGTGAGCGTGGTGAACCGGTCGAGGGCCGCCACGCCGGCCACCGAGTTGCCGTGCTCGTCCAGCCCGGGGCTCCACACGCACAGCGTGCAGCGGCCGGGGACGACGGCGATGATGCCGCCGCCCACCCCGCTCTTGCCGGGCAGCCCCACCCGGTAGGCGAAGTCCCCCGCGGCGTCGTACGTGCCGCAGGTCAGCATGATCGCGTTGATCTGCTTGGCCTGGCTCAGGCTGAGCAGCCGGGAGCCGTCGGCGCGGACACCGTGCCGGGCCAGGAACAGGGTGGCCAGCGCGAGGTCCGCGCAGGACGCCGTGATCGAGCACTGCCGGAAGTAGGCGTCCAGGAGGACCGGCACCGGGTTGTCGATGTTGCCGTAGGACGCCATCAGGTGGGCCAGGGCGGCGTTGCGGTCGCCGTGCCCGGTCTCGGAGGCGGCCACGTCGAGGTCGAAGTCCAGGCTCGCGTCGCCGCTCTCGGCGCGCAGGAAGGACAGCAGTTCGCCCGCCGCGTCGCCGGTCCGGGTGTGGAGGCGGTCGGTGACGACGAGGGCGCCGGCGTTGATGAACGGGTTGCGCGGGATGCCGTTCTCGTACTCCAGCTGCACCAGCGAGTTGAAGGGGGTGCCGGACGGCTCGCGGCCCACGTGCTCCCACAGCGCGTCGTCCTCACGGGCCAGGTCCAGGGCGAGGGTGAACACCTTGGTGATGGACTGCGTGGAGAACGGCTCGCGCCAGTCCCCCACGCCGTACACCGTGCCGTCGAGCTCGGCGACCGCCATGCCGAAGCTGCGCGGGTCGCGGGCCGCGAGCGCCGGGATGTAGTCGGCGGGCCGGCCCCGGCCGGGGGTCCGCTCGATCTCCTCGGCGATGCGCTCCAGGACGGGCTGGAAGGTCAGGGACGACGTCGACGCTGCCATGATCACATCATGCCCTTCCGGGGGATCGCCCGCGTGTCCCGCGGCCGGTCCGGCTGTCAGGCCGGGGCCGGGGCCGGTGTGGGCTCCAGCGCGGGGACGGGCCGCACCCGGCCGACCTCGCGGCCTCCGCCCAGCAGGGCCTCGCCCCGGAACTCGGTGAGCGACGCCGGGTCGACACCGGCCCACGCGAGCGCCGCCGCGGCGACCGGGACACGCGCCCGGTCGGCCCCGTCGGCGATCTTCACGGCGACGGCCCGCCCGTCCGGGAGGGCGGCGACCTGCACGCCCTCGAACCCGTCCTTGGCGAGCAGTCCGGGCACCGCCCGCATGAGCGCCGCGACGTCCCGGCCCGAGCCGGAGGCCATCTCGGCGTGGGTGCGCATGGCGTCCGCGACGCGCGCCTCGGGGGTGCCGGGCGCGGCCGTGGTGATGCGGGCGGCGGCGCGCGCCAGGCCGTGCAGCGACACGGAGAACAGGGGCGCCCCGCAGCCGTCGACGCTCACCCGCGCGACGCGCTGCCCGGTGAGGTCCTCGACGATCTCGGCGATGGCCTGCTGGAGCGGGTGGGCGGGGTCGAGGTAGTCGTCCAGGGACCAGCCGTTGAGCCGGCAGGTGTACAGCATGGCCGCGTGCTTGCCGGAGCAGTTCTGGGCGAGCCGGGACGGCGGACGGCCCTCGCGCACCCAGGTGTCCCGTACGACCGGGTCGTACGGCAGGTCCGGGACGTTGCGCAGGTCGTCCTCGGTGAGTCCGGCGAGTTCGAGGATGCGCCGGGTGCCGGCGAGGTGCTGTTCCTCGCCGGAGTGGCTGGCCGCGGCGAGGGAGAGCAGCGCTCCGTCGAGCGGGAGCCCGGCGCGCACCATGGCGACCGCCTGGACGGGCTTGATCGCCGAGCGCGGGTAGAAGGCGGCCTCGATGTCGCCGAGCTGGAAGCGTACGGCGCCGTCGGGGCCGAGGACGACGACGGAGCCGTGGTGGGTGCCCTCGATGACACCGCTGCGTATGAGGTGGGCGACGGGGGCGTGCAGGGGGGCGCGGACAAGGGGTGCGTCCGCCATGGTGCTGGTGTACATCACTGCCTGGGGGTCGTGGGTCGGTGAGGGGTGTCCGGCCGTCACGGGGGTCACGTGGCGGGCCTGGGGTTCGGGGCCCGGTGCCCGGCGGCAGGGGTGGCGCCGTCGGGGCGCCCGCGGCGCACGATGTCGGTGAGGGTGGTCCCGACGCGGTCGAGGTGGTGGGTCATGGCCTCGGTGGCGCCGGCTTCGCTGCCGTCGGTCAGGGCGCGGAGGATCGCGCGGTGCTCGCGGTCGGACTGCTCGCGGCGGCCGCCGAGCTCGTTGAGGAAGGCCGACTGGCGGGCGAGCGCGTCGCGGATCTCCTCGATGACCCGGCGGAAGACCGGGTTCTGGGCGGCCTCGGCGACGCCGAGGTGGAAGAGGGTGTCCATCGCGACCCACGCGGTGGTGTCCGTCTCCCGCTCCATGCGGTCCAGCAGGTGCGCGAGGTGGTCGAGGTTCTCCGGGGTGCGGCGCCGCGCCGCGTACCCGGCGACCGGGATCTCCACGTGCCGGCGCACCTCCATGAGGTCGCCGGCGGTGTAGTCGCCGAACACGGGCTCCTCGACGTTGCGGGCGACCACGAAGGTGCCCTTGCCGGTCTTGGAGACGGTCAGACCCATGGTCTGCAGGGCCCGCAGGGCCTCCCGCAGTACGGGCCGGCTGATCTCCAGGGTGCGGCACAGCTCCGCCTCGGAGGGCAGCTTGTCGCCCACGGCGTAGTCGCCGCGTTCGATGGCGTCGCGCAGGTGCGCCAGCACGGCTTCCATGGCGCTGACCCGGCGCGGCGGCTGTCCGGCTGTCCGGCTGTCTGACAGGTTCACGGAACCGATGGTCCGTTCGAGTGGTGGCCCCTGTCAAGCGGGGTCCCCGGGGCCTCCTACGCCCACACCGCCTCGGCGATCGTCACGCCCAGGAAGACGGCGCCGAGTCCCGCGACCAGGCTGCCCGCCACGTTCGCGACGGCGTAGCGCCCCGCACCCGTCTCGGCGAGCCGCAGGGTCTCGTAGGAGAACGTCGAGTACGTGGTGAGGGCGCCGCACAGGCCGGTGCCAACGAGGAGCCGGACGGAGGAGCCCGCGGCGCCGGCGGCGACGGCGCCGGTGAGCAGGCCGAGGAGGAGACAGCCGGCGATGTTGACGGTGAAGGTGCCCCACGGGAACACCGAGTCGTGGCGGGCGTGCACCGCGCGGTCGGTGAGGTAGCGCAGGGGCGCGCCGACGGCGGCTCCCGCGATGACCAGGAGCCAGTTCACGCCGGTGCCTCCCCTTCCCCCGGTTCCCCGGACGTGGTGCGGGCGGTGTACCTGATGGCCTCGCACGCGTCGAGGGTGACGAGCCCCTCGGTGACGATGTCGTCGAGCTGCGGCAGGAAGGCGCGGACGCGTTCCTCGGTGTCGACGATCACGACGGCCACCGGCAGGTCCTCGCTGAGCGACAGCAGCCGCGAGGTGTGGATCATCGAGGAGGAGCCGAACCCCTCGATCCCGCGGAAGACGCTGGCGCCGGCGAGACCGGCCCGGTGGGCCCGGTGCACGATCTCCGAGTACAGCGGGCGGTGGTGGCAGGTGTCGTGTTCACCGACGAGGACGGTCAGGCGCAGGGCTCGGCCGGCCGGTCCGGTCATGACGGCCTCCTCAGGGCGTGGCGGGTGGCCGTCGAGGCGAGCCAGACGGCGGTGAGCGCCGCGGCCAGGGTCGCGGCGAGGTAGGCGAGCGCGGTGCGCGGGTGCCCGTCGTCGACGAGGGTGCGGATGTCGACGGCGTAGGTGGAGAAGGTGGTGAAGCCGCCGAGCACGCCGGTGCCGAAGAAGGGGCGCAGCAGACGGTGACCCGGCCATCTCTCGTGGATGAGGACCATGAAGACGCCGATCACGGCACAGCCGGTGACGTTGGCCCAGAAGGTCGCCCAGGGGAACGCGCCCGGCTCGGCGGGCAACGCCAGGGAGATCGCGTAGCGGGCGGTGGCGCCGAGGGCCCCGCCGAGCGCGACGACGGCGACGACCGGCACCTGGGCCCGCCAGGCCGGCGGCCGGGCGGCCCGCGCGGGGGCGCGCAGGGGGTCGGTGTCCTGGGTGGTCATACGGGTCGTCTCCTACTCGCCTGGGCCCCGGCAGCGGGCCGCGCGGTTGCAAGTAGGGACCGTTGGCGGCGCACTGCCGCGGTTCGGGTACGGCGGGCCCCACCGCCGCGCCGCGAGGTGATCGCGGCCGGACACCAGGGTATCGGCCCCGCCGGTCACCCGTCTCGCGCACCGCTCACGGCGTACGGGCCCCGCCGCTCACCAGCCCTTTTCGAACATGCGGGCCACCTCGGCGATGCGTACCTCGTCGCGCCGGTAGTGGGTGCGGCGCCGGACGCGCCGGGCGCGCAGCAGGCCGAGGCCGGCGAGGAGGGCGAGGTGGGTCTCGGCGACCTCGCGGGGGACGCCGAGCCGCGCGCCCACGGCGGCGGCGGTGACGCCGTCCTCGGCGGGGTCGCCGTGCCGCCGCGCGGGGAAGTGCGCGACCGGATCTCTCAGCCACTCCAGGATGGCGAGGCGCGTCTCGTCGACGGGAGTCCTCAGCATGTCGTTCCCCTCCGTCCGGCCGGCCGCGGCGTGGCGCGTGCTTCCACTGTCCCGCAGGGCGCACCGCCGTGTCCGGGACTCAGGAGTCGTTGTCCGGTACCGAACGTCCTTGTACAGCACGGGAGTTCGTGTCCGCACACCACGGGAGTTCCGGACGCGGCGGCTGGGGGTGGTGGGGTCCGGCGGGCGGCCGGAAAAGGGAGGCGGGGTGTGGTGCCGGCAGCCGGTCAGGAATCGAGAAGCCGTCCGGTGCGGCGCGTCCTAGCGTGGGAGCACCGACGAGGGACGTCGGCACAGCTCACCGCAGGAGGACGCCATGACCGCCGGAGCCCGCACGATCATCTACCCCGTCAAGGACCTCGCCTCGGCGAAGGCCGTCTTCGGCGCGCTGCTGGGCGTGGAGCCGTATGTGGACGAGCCGTACTACGTCGGTTTCAAGGACGCCGGGCAGGACGTCGGCCTGGACCCCAACGGGCACGCGAAGGGCATGACCGGCCCGGTCCCCTACTGGCATGTGAGCGACATCCGGGCGGCCAGTGCCGCGCTGGTGGAGGCGGGCGCCGAGACGGTGGAGGACGTCCACGACGTCGGCGGCGGCCGGCTGATCGCCTCGCTGCGCGACGCCGACGGCAATCCCGTCGGACTGCTCCAGGATCCGACCGCCTGATCGGCACCCGTCCGGAGGCGTTCGGGCGTCCCGTGCGCACGCACTAGTTGCACGGTCAACAAATGCTCCGAACGGTGCTACCGTGCGGGTATGGCAGCGAACACGGCCGAGGCGGGGCTCGAGGAACGGTGGCGGGACATCCTGTCGGTGCACGCCCGGACGATGTGCGAGATCGACCGCGTCCTGCATCCGCACGGACTGGGCGCCAGCGACTTCGAGGTGCTGGACATCCTCGTGTCCTCCGTCCCCGACACGGGCTCGGCCTGCCGGGTCCAGAACCTCGTGGGGCGGGTCCATCTGAGCCAGAGCGCGCTGTCCCGGCTCATCGGGCGCCTGGAGAAGGACGGCCTCGTCGAGCGTTCCGTCTGCGCGGAGGACCGGCGCGGCGTGTACGTCACCCTGACCCGTAAGGGGCGTGACCTGCACGCCGAGGTGCTGCCCCTGCAGCGTGCCGCACTGGCCCGGATGCTCGGCGCCTGACCCGGCGAGCGGGCCGGCGCCGGGCCTCCGGCGTGTTCAGGGGCGGGCCAGCAGCGTGCGCACCCCTTCGGACGTGAGGGTCAGCGGGTGCTCGGACCCGGCGTCTATCGACAGGGCCAGTTCGTCCGCGGGCCACTGCGAGGCCAGCGCGCCGAGCGGCACCAGACGGTAGCGGGAGACGGTGGGCAGCAGCTCGGCCATCGCGGGCTCCGAGGTGAACACGGGGACCACGGGCTCGGCGCCCGAGCGTTCGATCACCGGGAGCGCCACGACACCGGGGTCCATGGCGTCGCCGTCACCGGCGTCGTCGGGCACGGGCACGAGGACGTCGCTGCTCGCCAGCGTGTCCATCGCCGCCCGGTCCTCGGTGTTGTCGGCCAGCGCGTCCAGCGCGCGCCTGGCCGGTGTGGCGGAGTTGTCGTGCGCGGGTGTGTTCATGGCGAATCCCCTGGTAGCGGCGGTCGTACAACCCGCCAAGGGCATGGTTCGGCCTCGGCGCGGTCCTGCCCGCCTACCCGATCCGGAGTGCCGCATTCCTACGCGGGCGGCGCGGCGCTGAGGGCGGCGCGGAACGGTCGTAGCCTGAAGGCACGGGCACGGCGGAGGTCCGGTCCTCGCGGGTGCGGGAGGCGGCTATGCGGTACGACGACCGCCGGACGGCCGGACGGCTCCTCGCCGGGGAGCTGGCGGAGCTTCCGGAGCTGCGGGGCCGCGACACCGTGGTCCTGGGCCTGCCGCGCGGCGGGGTGCCGGTGGCGGCGGAGGTCGCCCGGAGCCTGGGCGCGCCCCTCGACGTGCTGGTGGTGCGCAAGCTGGGGGTGCCCGGCCGGCCGGAGTGGGCGTTCGGGGCGATCGGCGAGCACGGCGTCCGGGTCCTCAACCAGGACGTGATGGCCGCGGCCGGGATCACGTCGTCCGCCCTGAAGTCGGTCGAGGCGGCCGAACGCGCGGAGCTGGAGCGGCGGGTGCGCGCCTACCGGCGGGAGCGGAAGCCGGTACCGGTGGCGGGCCGTACGGCCGTGGTGGTGGACGACGGACTCGCCACCGGCGCCACCGCCGAGGCCGCCTGCCGGGTGGTACGCGGTCAGGGCGCGGCCCGGGTCGTCCTCGCGGTGCCCGTGGCGCCCGAGCGTTCGGTGGCCCGGCTGCGGCAGGTGGCCGACGCGGTCGTGTGCCCGAGCACGCCCTGGGACTTCGGCTCGGTGGGCGCCTGGTACCGGGACTTCGCCCAGGTCCCGGACGCGGAGGTCGTCTTTCTGCTCGCGCGGACCGGGGGGCCGGACCCGCCCGCCGGGGACGGCACACCTGGGACGGCCACCGCGGTGGACCGGGAGGTACAGGCGTCGGCCACGGGAACCACGGCAGACCCCGAGGGACAGGCGCCGGCCACGGGAACCGGGGCGTCCGACCCACCCGCCGAAGACGACTCACCCGCGACCGCCGCCACGGTGGACCGCGAGGTACGGGTGCCGGCGGCAGGGGCGCACCTCGGCGCACAGCTCGTGGTGCCGGACGGGGCCACGGTGGCGGTGGCCTTCGCGCACGGCAGCGGCAGCGGGCGGCACAGCCCGCGCAACCGGTACGTGGCGGCGGCGCTGCACCGGGCGGGCCTGGCCACCCTGCTGCTCGACCTGCTCACCGACGCCGAGGCGCACGACCGGCACAACGTGTTCGACATCCTGCTGCTGGCGCGGCGGCTGCACGCCGCGTCCGTGTGGCTGCGCGCGGAGACCGGTCTGCCCGTCGCCTACTTCGGCGCCAGCACCGGGGCGGCGGCCGCGCTGGAGGCCGCCGCGCTGTCCGGTTCCGGTATCCGCTCGGTCGTCTCGCGGGGCGGCCGGCCCGACCTCGCGACTCCGGCGGCGCTGACCCGGCTGCGCGCGCCGACGCTGCTCATCGTCGGCGGCCGGGACCGCCGGGTGCTCAGCCTGAACCGGCTGGCGGCGGACCGGATGCACTGCGAGCACCGGATCGCCGTCGTCCCGGGCGCCACCCATCTCTTCGAGGAGCCCGGCGCCCTGCGCACGGTGGCCGAGCTGGCCCGCGACTGGTTCGCCGGGCACATGGGCCGGCCGGCCACGGGGGCCTCGCCGCGCCGCCCGGCCTGAGGGGTGCGGCTGCTTTCGGCCGCCCGGGGACGGGCCTTCGCCATCCTCCCCCGGCGTGGAGATTGAGTGTTGAACTTACGCCTACACTCTGGGGCTCGTATGGAGAAGGACCCCCACGTGAGCGAACCCGACCGTCTCGTCTGCCCGGCCTGCGGTGCCGCACGGGCGCCCGACGGCACCCCCGCCTGCGACTGCGCGGACCGGGCGGCCGAGGCCCGGCGCGAGGTGCGCACGGCGGAGGTGGCGGCCGCGGAGGACTTCGATCCGGTGCGGATCCGTCCGTTCGTGGGTCTGGACGAGGCGGACGACGGCGGTGCGGACACGCCGCCCCTGGCCGGGGAGCTGCCGACCGGGAGTCCGGCTCTCCCCTCCCCCACCGCCGACGAGGAGTCACCGGCCGCCCCGGAGCGGCCGCGCCGCCGGCGCGCCCCGCTGATCGCCGGGGCCGGTGCCCTGCTGGCGGTGGCGGTGACGGGCGCGTCGTTCGGCGGTCTGTTCGGCTACGACGGCCCGGAGCGCGGCGGCGCCGCCGACGGCGGCCTGCGGGCCCCCCTCCCCGACGCCACGTCGTCCGGGGCCGGGGCGGGGTCCGGGTCCGGGTCCGGGAGCAGCGCCACCGCAGGAGCGCCCTCCGCCACCGCCTCCCCGGCATCGTCCGGGCCGTCCGGGGGCGCGCCCTCGGCCACCCGGTCCACCGGCGTCTCCCCCACGCCGACGGAAGGGTCCGGCACCCCGCCGGCGGGCCCGTCCGGCACGGCCCCGTCAGGCGGCCAGGCCCCTTCCCCGACCGGACAGTCGGGGGACCCGCCGGTCCTCCGCCCGGGCGACCGGGGCCCCGAGGTCGTCGAACTCCAGCTCCGCCTGCGCCGGACCGGCCTCTACGCGGGCGAGGCCGACGGCCTGTACGGCGGGTCCGTCGAGAGCGCGGTGCGCGCCTACCAGTTGACCCGGGTCGTCCTCGACGACGAGTCCGGCGTCTACGGGCCCCCGACACGCGCCGCGCTGGAGTCCGAGACGCCGGAGCCCTGAGGGGCGCCGCCGCGCCGGACGGCCGTCAGCCGAGGCGCTCGACCAGCTCTGCGGCGAGGGGCGCCGAGGACGCCGGGTTCTGGCCGGTGACCAGGTTGCGGTCGGTGACGACGTGCGGGGCCCACGGCTCGCCCGCGTCGACCTCGATGCCCGCCTCGGTGAGCCGGTCGTGGAGGAGCCAGGTGAGCCGGGCGGCGAGGCCGCCCTGGGTCTCCTCCTCGTTGGTGAACCCGGCCACCCGGTAGCCGGCGAAGGCGTTGCCGCCGTCACCGGTGGCGGCGAGCAGCGCGGCCGGGCCGTGGCAGACGACGCCGAGCGGCTTGCCGGAGCGCAGCGCGCGGATGAGCAGGTCGCCGGAGGCGGCGTCGGTGGCCAGGTCCTCCATGGGACCGTGGCCGCCGGGGTAGAACACGGCGGCGTAGTCGTCGAGGCGCACGTCCTCGAGGCGCAGCGGCGCGTCGAGTTCGGTCATGGAGGCGAGTACGGCGGCGACGCGGTCCGCGCCCTCCTGGCCGCCGTTGTACTCGGGCGCGAGGCTCGCCTTGTCGACGGGCGGCACGACACCGCCCGGCGTGGCGACGGTGATCTCGTGGCCCGCGGCCCTGAACGCCTCGTAGGGGGCGACGGCCTCCTCGGCCCAGAAGCCGGTGGGGTGCTCGGTGCCGTCGGCGAGCGTCAGGTGGTCGGCGCCGGTCATCACGAAAAGGATCTTCGACATGGGAGCTCTCTCGGGAGACGGAGTTGCTGGTCACCGGGCGGCGGGGCGACGGGCCGTCCCTGTCCGGCGTCGTCGACCGTACGCGCGCCCACCCATTCGAATCCAATAGGCTTGTCCATATGAGCCATAGGGATTCCGATGCCAGTCCGGCCGGTGGGGAGGAGGCGGTACGGGTCCCGCCGGGTTCCTCGGCGCCGGTGGACCTGAACCTGCTGAGAACCTTTCTCGCGGTGTACCGCACCGGGTCCTTCACGGCCGCCGCCCGGCTGCTGGCCCTGTCCCAGCCGACGGTCACCGCGCAGATCCGCACCCTGGAGCGGCAACTGGGCCGGGAGCTGTTCCAGCGTCTGGCGCGCGGGGTGGCCCCGGTGCCGTACGCGGACGAGCTGGCCGCCCGGATCGTGGAACCGCTGGACGCGCTGGCCGGGGTCGTCGGGCCGGGCGGCGCGGACGACGGTCACCCGGCGGAGCCGGTGCACCTGGCCGGTCCGGCCGAGCTGCTGACCCGCCGGGTGATGCCGGCCCTCGCGCCCCTGGTCGACTGGGGGGTGCGGCTGCGGGTGACGCCGGGGCTGACCGAGCCGCTCCTCACGGACCTGCGGGCGGGGCGCTACGACCTGGTGATCGCGACGTACCGGCCGCGCGGGCGCGCCCTGGCGTCGGTGCCCCTCATGGACGAGGAGTTCGTGCTGGTCGCCTCGCCCGGCTGGGCCGAGCGGACGGGCGGTCCCGCCCGGCTCGCGGCGGACGGCCCGGCCGCCCTGAACGGGGTTCCGCTGGTCGCCTACGCCGAGGACGTGCCAATCGTCCGCCGTTACTGGCGTCATGTCTTCGGCCGCCGGCTCACCCGGCAGCCGGCCGTGACGATGCCGGATCTGAACGCGGTCACGGCGGCGGTCGCGGGCGGGGCGGGGTTCAGCGTGCTCCCCCGCTATCTGTGCGCCGCCGAGCTGGCCTCCGGCGCGCTGACGCTGCTGCACGACCCGGACGACCCGCCGATCAACACCGGTTTCCTCGTCCAGCGTCCGGGGTCCTCCGGGAACCCCCATGTGGCCGTGGTCCGCGACCATCTGCTGGAGATCGCCGGGGCGTGGTGAGTTCCGTGGCCGCACGGGGGGGGGCGCCCCGTGCGGCCACGGACCGGGACTCAGGCCGCCGCGCACGCTCCGGCCGCGCACTCCGTCAGCCAGGCGTCGAAGTCGGCGTCGTAGCGGGTGCCGATCCCGGTGGCGTACACGGCGTACCCGCCCGCGTAGTCACCGGCCCGGAACCGCTCCAGCATGCGGTGCACGTCGGCCGGGTGCCGTTCGACCATGTAGCGCACGGCCAGGTATCCCCAGGCGTAGGTGCGGGTGACGTCGCTGTTGGCGTACGTGTTCTGGAACAGGGTGCTCAGCCGGTAGGTGTGCCGGCCGGCCGCGGCGACCGCGTCCGTGTACGTACGGCCCCGGTAGCCGTAGGAGGCGTACTCGGCGAAGCCCTCGATCCACCAGACGTCCGGCACCGAGGTCTGCCGGGCGAAGTCGCCCTTCAGGTTGTCCCGGGCGTCCAGGTAGTGCGTGTACTCGTGGTTGAGGTTCCAGATGCGGGCCGCGTGCCCAGTGTCCTCGCTCTTGCGGTACATGACGGCGAAGGGCGCGTTCGCCGGATCGTCGGGGTCGCCGATGAGCGTCATGCCGCCGTTGTCGGTGCTGATGCCGAAGATCGCGCCGGCGTAGGTGCGGTAGTCGTCGCGCCCGGCGAAGACGTAGAGGTCGAGGGTGGACAGGTGCTGGCCCGGGATGGGTCCCGGGTCCCGGACGAGGGCGTGGACGTAGGCGTCCTGGCCGAGCAGGCTGGTACACGCCGCGTCGAGGTCGGCCCGGGTGAGGGACTGGGCGCGGATCGTGCGGGCGGCGTCGCAGCGATGGGTGATCGGCAGGGCCGCGCGCATCAGCCGGCCCTCGAGGTCGCAGATGCCGTAGTAGGCGCAGTCGGCGGCGTCGTAGGCGTCGGCCTGGGTGGCGACGCCCACCCAGAGCGCGGCCGTGGGGCCGGTGATCCGGGCGGTGTCCAGCAGGTGCCGGACGCGCGGCCGGACGGTGGTCCGCAGCTCGGGGTGCTCGACGTGCCGGGCCAGGGTCATCCCGGCGTTGGAGGTGAGATACGCGCGGTCGGTGCCGAGCAGGTCCAGATGGGCGAGGGCGAACGTGTGCAGGGTCCGCAGGACGGAGCGGTCGGCGGTGACCGCCCGGACGTAGGCGGGGTTCCAGTTGCCGCGCCAGAGCGGGGTGTGGACGGCGTTCACGGCCGCGAGCATGCTCGGCAGACCGTCGTAGGAGCGGTCGTAGTCGTCGAGGATCCGCTGGTAGACGTCGAGGTAGCGGTCCTGCCGGTCGGCGCTGTCGGTGAGGACGACGGCCTCGCGCAGCACGTCGCCGTTGGCCTCGGTGACGTCGCGGGAGCGGGGGCGGGCGAAGAAGGCGTCCAGGCCGCGGGTGGTGGCGGTGGTGAGCGCGGTGCCGTAGGGGCCGGTGGCGTCGGGGTGGTTGTACTGCACGTAGTAGCCGGCCCGCAGGAAGAGGACGAGCTGGCTGATGCGGGAGGTGTTGTCGCCGCCGTACGTCCGCGCGACGCGGGTGAAGGAGTCGGCGACCGTGACCATCTGGGCCTCCCGGAAGACGGCGCGGGCGTCCGGGGCGCCGACGGAGAAGAGGCTGTTCACGCAGTCGGTGGTCGACGCCCGGACGAAGGCGGCGAGTTCCTCCCCGGTACGGCTGCCGAAGTCGGCCGGGCTGCAGGCGGTGGGCGCGGCGGTCCTGGCGGCGGGGAGGCGGGCCGGTGTCAGGGGCGGCACCAGGGCGGGGCTGACCGGCCGGTCCTGGACGGCGGGGGCGGAGGAGGCGTGGGGGGACGGCCCGGACGGGGGCGGTGCCGGGGTCCCGGGGGACGCCGCGGCGGGGTGGGGGGCGGGCCGCGCGGCCGGTGCGGGGGTCGCGGTCACCGCCGTGAGGGCGGCAGCGGCGATCAGCGCGGACGCCAGGCGTCCGGGCAGCACGAAGCGGTAGCGCATCGGGGATCCTCCAGGGACGGATGCGCCTCGGGGTGGGGTGCTGAGGCGTGTCAGGACTGTCTCAACGCCTCCGCGCGTCAACAACGCCGTACGGCATAGCAGTCGGGGCCGCGCGGGCATAACGTCCGGCGGCTCGTACGGCCGTCGGGGCTACGCTCCCGGGACTCCCCAGGTCCGGGCGGCCCAGGCCCTCAAGTGCGGGGACTGGGCGACGAGTTGGCGGTGCGCCTCGGCGGCGGACTGGAGCAGCGCGTCGACGAGTTCCGCCGGGACGGCCGCGGGACGCCAGGCCAGTACGTACCGGCACCACAGCGGTGTGCCCTGCAGCGGCTTGACGACCACCTGCGGGAGGGGCCGCATGGTGGGCTGGACGACGGCCACGCCCAGGCCGTCGGCGATCATGCCCTGGAGCTGCCGGTGGTCGCCGAGGAACTCGTGGGCGACCGCCGGGGTGAACCCGGCGGCCGCGCAGGCCGCGTGGAACACCTCGGGCCAGCCGGCCCCGTCGTCCGGCGTCAGGAACCACTCCTCCCCCGCCAGGTCGGCGAGGGCGACCTGGGAGCGCTGGGCGAGCGGATGCCGGGACGGCAGCGCCACGAACGTCGGCTCGGTGACGATCCCCCGGTGCGCGACCGCGTCGGAGTGCCCGAGCTCCCGCCCCGGATAGTCGGCGGCGAGGCCGGCGTCGGCCGCGCCCTCCTCCAGGAGCTCGACGATCCGTGAGGACGCGTACACGCTGTTCACCGCGAGGGAGACGTCCGGCATCCGGGCGCGCAGCCCGGACACCATGCCCGCCAGCATGGGCGAGTTGGTGGCGGCGACCCGCAGCGTCCGGCGGGCCGCGGCGGCCCCGCCGGCGGGGCGCCGGCCGATGGCGTCGGCGCGGGCCAGCACGTCCCGGGCGGACGCGACCACCTCGAAGCCGTACGGGGTCAGCTGCACCCCGGCCGGGCCGCGCTCGAAGACGGGCTCGCCGAAGTACTTCTCGATCCGGCGGAGCTGGGTGCTCACCGCGGGCTGCGAGTAGCCCAGCTCGGCGGCGGCCCGGCCGACGCTGCCCGCGTCCGCGATGGCGCACAGCACACGCAGATGCCGTAGCTCCAGCTCCACCCGTCACACCCTCCTCGTCCGGGCCGCCGCTCCGCCGTAGCCCGGCGAAACAGTGCGATACGGGGCCATCTCATCACGCCCGGACCCCCCTTCGAACACGCATCGGAGCCTGCGGTTAGCATATGAGCGCCACCTAGCTCGAAAGATAGGCCCGCTCCCGTGACTGTCAACGACGACTCGTTCACCAGCTGGAAGAACCGCGAGGAGATCGCGGAATCGATGATCCCGATCATCGGGAAGCTGCACCGCGAGAGGGACGTCACCGTCCTCCTCCACAGCCGCTCCTTGGTGAACAAGTCGGTGGTCAGCATCCTGAAGACGCACCGCTTCGCCCGGCAGATCGCGGGCGAGGAGCTCTCGGTCACCGAGACGCTGCCGTTCCTGCAGGCCCTCGCCGCCCTCGACCTCGGCCCCTCCCAGATCGACCTGGGCATCCTGGCGTCCGCCTACAAGGCCGACGACCGGGGTCTGACGGTGGAGGCGTTCACCGCCGAGGCCGTCGCGGGTGCCACCGGCGCCAACAAGATCGAGCGGGGCGAGGGACGCGACGTCGTCCTGTACGGCTTCGGCCGGATCGGCCGGCTCGTCGCCCGTCTGCTCATCGAGAAGTCCGGCTCGGGCAACGGCCTGCGGCTGCGGGCCATCGTCGTGCGCGGCGGCGGTGAGCGGGACATCGTCAAGCGCGCCTCGCTGCTGCGCCGCGACTCGATCCACGGGCAGTTCCAGGGCACGATCACCGTGGACGAGGCGAGCAGCACGATCTTCGCCAACGGCAACGCGATCAAGGTGATCTACGCGAACGACCCCTCCGAGGTCGACTACACGGCGTACGGCATCAAGAACGCCATCCTGATCGACAACACCGGGAAGTGGCGCGACCGCGAGGGCCTGTCGAAGCACCTGCGCCCCGGTGTCGACAAGGTCGTGCTGACCGCGCCCGGCAAGGGCGACGTCCCGAACATCGTGCACGGCGTCAACCACGACACGATCAAGCCGGACGAGCGGATCCTGTCCTGCGCCTCCTGCACCACCAACGCCATCGTCCCGCCGCTGAAGGCGATGGACGACGAGTACGGCGTGCGGCGCGGGCACGTGGAGACCGTCCACTCGTTCACGAACGACCAGAACCTGCTGGACAACTACCACAAGTCCGAGCGCCGGGGCCGTTCCGCGCCGCTCAACATGGTCATCACGGAGACCGGCGCGGCCTCCGCCGTCGCCAAGGCGCTGCCCGACCTGAAGGCCCGCATCACCGGCAGCTCCATCCGGGTGCCGGTGCCGGACGTCTCCATCGCCATCCTGAACCTGCAGCTGGAGCGGGAGACGACCCGCGAGGAGGTGCACGACCACCTGCGCGAGGTGTCGCTGACCTCGCCGCTGCGCCGCCAGATCGACTTCATCACGGCGCCCGACGCGGTCTCCAGCGACTTCATCGGCTCCCGGCACGCGTCGATCGTGGACGCGGGCGCGCTGAAGGTGGAGGGCGACAACGCCATCCTGTACCTCTGGTACGACAACGAGTTCGGCTACTCGTGCCAGGTCATCCGGGTGGTCCAGCACGTCTCCGGGGTGGAGTACCCGACCTACCCGGCGCCGGCCGTCTGATCCGGTCCCCCGTGCCCCGCGGCCGGGGCGGACGCCCTCCGCTGGGTGTCCGCCCCGGCCGTTTCGTCGACCTGCGCGGCGACCCAGGCCAGGAAGTCCCGCACCTCCTCGGCGGGCAGCGCGGCCGCGTCCGTGCGGGAGGGCCGCTCGTAGCTGCGCAGGGCGGCCTCGACGAGCGGGCGGAAGCGTTCCTCGGCGGCGGCGACCTCTCGGGCCGCCCGGCGCTTTGGCTGCCAGCGGCCGGTGCGGCAGTAGCGCACCGAGCGGCAGCCGTTGAGGACGCGGTTGTCCGCGAGATGCCCGTCGCCGGCGCTGTGTTCCCGGACGGAGGCGCGGACGGCGGTGAGCAGGTCGGCGCGGGCGGGCTCGGCGATCGCCTCGCGCGCCGGGGCCCCGTACAGCGTCCGCCCGGCCTGGTGGGCGACGGAGCGGTCGATGACGTACCAGAACGCCGGGGACCCGGCCGGGTCGAGGCTGAGCCGGTCGGGCAGCAGCGGCCCGGTGTTGAGGTCGAGCAGGTATCCGGCGTCGCCGGACGGCCGGGCGGTGAACCCGGCGTCGTACACGACCAGTTCCAGTCCGGCCGCCGGGCAGGGCAGCGCGGGGTGCGTGAGAGCGGCGGCGAGTTCGGTGAGCAGCGAGGCGGGCGGTGTCCCGTCCAGCACCACGGTGACGTCGGTGTCGCTGCGGCCGTGCCGGTAGTCGCCGAGCGCGACGGAGCCGACCGCGACGACGCTCACCAGGCGCGTGCCGCACAGGTCGTGCGTGCGGCGGACCAGTTCGGTGAGGTAGGGCCGCAGTTCGGCGGGGACGGCGTGCGGGTCCACGAGTGTCCGGGTCATGCGCCCAGTGTTCCGCACGGCCGGAAATAGGCGATTGCCCGATAACGGCCGGTCCGGTCCGCGCGTCCGGGTCGCGCGGGTGTCCCCGTTCCGGCCAATATCGGCGTACGGCGCGACGGGCGGCGCGCGCCAGGCCCCCGCACCCGGCCCCTGGTCAGCGTCCTCGATCTGTCCTGCGCGGACACCGCCCCGCTCGCCGCTTCACACAGCCGTCACGCCTCCTCCACATACCGGACACATCCAGCCGGGGTGCCCGGCGCGGGGCAGACGGTGCGCGCGCCGCCTGCCTAGCCTCCCGGGCCATGCGATCACCACGTATGAGACGCCTGGGTCTCACCACCGTCCTCGCCCTCCTGCTGGCCGTGTTCGGGCTCGCCCCCGGTGCGAGCGCGGCGGACCCCGCGCCGGCGGACCTGACCTTCGCCACCGACGCCGCGACGACCACGCCCGGCGGCACGGTGCAGCTCTCGATGACGCTCACCAACAACAAGTCGTACGACGTCCTGTTCGTGTACCAGACGATCCAGCCCACCTGGCTGACCACGCAGCGCCCCGACCTGAAGTTCGGCTTCACCGGCTGCGCGGTCGCCTCCGCCGCGGGCAGTGTCCCGTGCGCCGGCACCGGGCCCGCCGACCTCGGCGCGAACTACGGGGCGACCGTCCCGCCCGGGCAGAGCCGGACCGTCACGCTGACGCTCCAGATCGCCGCCGACTCCGGCTGCAACGGCAACATCGGCTTCTACTCGTACTACTACGCCGAGTTCAGCGACGCGACCAACGTCAGCGGCGGCCCGGTCTTCACCCCGGAGACCCGGGTGCTCTGCGCCTAGCGCCCGCGACCGTCGTGCCCCGCACGGGCCCCTCCCCCGTGCGGGGCACGGTGACGAAAGCGAGCCGTATGGAGCAAGCGACCGGCCGGGGGGCGGCGAAACGCCGCCGTGGTCCTTCTCGCCCCTCGCCAAAGGGACGAACATGCCCGGTCATGGAGATCTTGCTCGTCGCCAGCGCGTTCAACAGCCTGTCCCAGCGCGTGTACGCGGAACTGTCCGACCAAGGGCACCGGGTGGACGTCGTCCTCGCCTCGCAGGGCGACGAGGCGGTCCGGACCGCGGTCCGCGCGGCCCGCCCGGAACTGATCGTCGCCCCCATGCTGAAGACCGCCCTGCCGGAGGACGTGTGGCGGGAGCACACCTGTCTGGTCGTGCACCCCGGCCCGCCGGGGGACCGCGGACCGTCCGCCCTGGACTGGGCGATCGCCGACGGGGTGACCCACTGGGGCGTGACCGTGCTCCAGGCCGAGGCGGGCATGGACGCGGGAGCCATGTGGGCCGCCGAGGCCTTCCCGGTGCCCGACACCGGCAAGAGCGACCTGTACCGTGGCGAGGTCTCCGACGCCGCCTCGGCCGCCGTGCTGCAGGCCGTGCGCCGCTACGCCGAAGGATCGTTCAAGCCGAAGCCCCAGACCGACCCCGCGATCCGGGTGCTGTGGCGCGACGCCTTCCGCCAGGACCAGCGCCGTATCGACTGGGAGCGGGACGACACCCGGACGGTGGTCCGCAAGCTGCGCGGCGCCGACTCCCAGCCAGGGGTCCTCGACGAACTCCTCGGCCATGAGCTGTTCCTGCACGGCGGGCACCCCGAGGACCGGCTGCGCGGACGCCCCGGCGAACTGCTCGCGACCCGCGCCGGGGCGGTCTGCCGGGCCACCGTGGACGGCGCGGTGTGGATCCCCGAGCTGCGCCCCCGCAAGGCGTCCGGCGACCCGGCGCCGTTCCGCCGCCCGGCGGCCTCCGTCCTGGACTCCTACCAGCGGCCGGCCGAGCCGCGCCTCCCGGAGATCGCCGCGCCCCTCGAACTGCCCGCCGACCGCACCACCTGGACCGACATCCGCTACCGGCAGCGCGGCGACGTCGGCTTCCTGCGGTTCTCGTTCCCGGGCGGTGCGATGAGCACCGAGCACTGCCGCCGGCTGCACGCCGCCTACCGGTACGCCCTCACCCGCCCGACCCGGCTGCTGGTGCTGGGCGGCGCCCGGGACTTCTTCTCCAACGGCATCCACCTGAACGTCATCGAGGCGGCGCCGGACAGCGCGGGCGAGTCCTGGTCGAACCTCAACGCCATGGACGACCTGGTCGAGGCGGTGCTGCGGACCACCGACCGGCTGGTGGTGGCGGCCCTCGGCGGCAACGCGGCGGCCGGCGGGGTCATGCTCGCCCTCGCCGCCGACGAGGTGTGGTGCCGCTCCGGTGCCGTCCTCAACCCGCACTACCGCCGGATGGGCCTGTACGGCTCCGAGTTCTGGACGTACTCGCTGCCGCGCCGGGTCGGGGTCGAGACGGCGCACCGGCTGACCACGGAGGCGTTCCCGGTGAGCGCCGCGAGCGCCGCGCGGATCGGCCTGGTGGACCGTCTGGTGCCCGTTGCGCCGGGGGAGTTCGGCGCCGAGGTGGACCGGCTGGCCGGCGCGCTCGCCGCCGCCCCGGACCTGGAGCGGCGCATCGAGGCCAAGGCCGCGGCCCGCCAGGCCGACGAGAAGCGTCAGCCGCTCGCCGAGTACCGGCGGGACGAACTCGCCCGGATGCGGGCCGTCTTCTTCGACCCGCGTGCCCCCTACCACGCCCTGCGGTCGGCCTTCGTGCGGAAGCTGCCGGCGGGCGCGCGGTGAGCGCGCGGCTGCTGGTGGCGGGCGTCGGCAACATCTTCCTCGCGGACGACGCGTTCGGCCCGGAGGTGATCCGGGCCCTGGACGAGCGGCCCCTGCCGCCGGGGGCGACCGTGCGGGACTTCGGGATCCGCGGGCTCGACCTCGCCTACACCCTGCTCGACGGCTACGACACGGCCGTCCTCGTCGACGCGGCGGTCCGGGGCCACACCCCGGGCACCCTGTCGCTGATCGAGCCGGAGCTCCCCGACGCCTCGGCCGGGGGCCGCCCCCGGAGGCGCACGGCATGGACCCGGCGAAGGTCCTGGCCCTCGCCGCCCACCTCGGCGACGAACCGCTCCCCCGCGTCCTCGTCCTGGCCTGCGAGCCCGAACGGGTGCCGCGCGGCGACGAGGACATCACCCCCGGCATGAGCGCGACCGTGCGGGCGGCGGTACCGGAGGCGGTGGCGGCCCTGCACACCCTGGTCCCGGCGCTGCTCGCCGACCCCGCGGCGACGCCCGCGTTGCGCCGCCCGGACGAATCCACCGCCCCCGCCCCGGCCGGGGTCCGGCCCGCGGGGGCGGGCGGCGCGGAGGATCGGCAGCGGACCGGCACCCCGGTCCCTCCCCCACCGACCGCGAGGAGCAGCGCCGATGTGTGAGTCCGGTGACGAGGTCGGCCAGGCCGTCCTGGCGAGGAACGACGGTCTGGCCGCGCACCTGCGCGAGGAACTGGCCGCGCGCGGGGTGAGCGTGGTCAACCTGCTGTCCAGCCCCGGCAGCGGCAAGACGGAACTGCTGGGCCGTGTCCTCGCCCGGGCGGTCGAGCGGGGCGTCCCGGTGGCCGCGCTCACCGCCGACCTGGCCACCGAGAACGACGCCCGGCGCCTCGCGCGGTCCGGCGCCCCGGTGAAACAGCTCCTCACCGACGGGCTGTGCCATCTGGAGGCGCGTCAGCTGCGCGGGCACGTCGAGTCCTGGCTGCCGGAGGGCACGTCGGTGCTGTTCGTGGAGAACGTCGGCAACCTGGTCTGCCCGGCCTCCTACGACCTCGGGGAGAGCCTGCGGATCGTCCTCATGGCGGTCACGGAGGGCGAGGACAAGCCGCTGAAGTACCCGACCGCGTTCGGCTCGGCCCACCTGGTGGTGCTGACCAAGTCCGACCTGGCGGAACCGGCCGGTTTCGACGCGGCCGCGTTCGAGGAGCATGTACGGCGGGTCAACCCGGGCGTCGAGGTGGTCCGGTCCTGTGCCCGCACCGGGGAGGGCGTCGACACCGTGCTGGAGCGGGTGCTGGCCGTCCGGGACGGCGCCGCGGCGCACACGCCTCCCCTGGCGCCGCGGCCGCACAGCCACGCGCACGCGGCCGGCCCCGTCTCGTGACCGCGCCCGTGGGCAAGGGGGCGGTGCGCCGCCGGGTCGTCGTGCGCGGCACCGTGCAGGGGGTGGGGTTCCGGCCGTTCGTGCACCGCCTCGCCACCGATCTGGCGCTGGCCGGCTTCGTCAGCAACACGGCGAACGGGGTCCTCATCGAGGTGGAGGGCCGGCCGGACGGCGTGGACCGGCTGTGCGACCGGCTGGCCGCCGAGCCGCCCCCGCTGGCGGCGGTCACCGGCGTCGAGGTCGAGGACCTGCCCGTCACCGGCGCCGACGACACCTTCACCATCCGCTCCACCGACCGCTCCCCGGGCCGTACGCATCTGCCGCCCGACACGGCGACCTGCGACGCCTGTCTGCGGGAGCTGGCCGACCCGGAGGACCGCCGGCACCGGCACCCGTTCGTCACCTGCACCCACTGCGGCCCCCGCTTCACCATCGCCACGGGCCTGCCCTACGACCGGGCCGTCACCACCATGGACGGCTTCCCGATGTGCGCCGCGTGCGCCCGGGAGTACGGCGATCCCGCCGACCGCCGCTTCCACGCCCAGCCGGTGGCCTGCCCGGACTGCGGGCCCCGGCTGTACCTGGAGCCGGCCCCGGGCAGCGGGGTGCGGGCCGCCCGGGACGGGGACGCGCCGGCGCTGGCCCGGGCGCTGCTGGCGGGGGGCCGGATCGTCGCGGTGAAGGGCCTCGGCGGCTACCACCTGGCGTGCGACGCGACCGACGCGCGGGCCGTGGACACGCTGCGGGCCCGCAAGGAGCGCGGCGGCAAGCCGTTCGCGGTGATGTGCGCCGACACCGACGCGGTACGGCGGGTCGCGCTGCCGTCGGCGGCCGAGCTGGCCGCCGTGACCGGCCCGCGCCGGCCCATCGTGCTGATGCGCCGGCGCGGGGCGGACGAGCCGCTCGCGCCCGGCGTCTGCCCCGGCAGCCCGCACCTCGGCGTGATGCTGCCGTACACCCCGCTGCACACCCTGCTGTTCGGGCTGCCGGGCGACCCGCCGGGGCCGCGGGTGCTGGTGATGACCAGTGGCAACCGGTCCGGGGAGCCGATCGTCACGGACGACGACGAGGCGCTGACCGGCTCGCGGGTCTCGCGGACGCCTGGCTCGCGCACGACCGGCCCATCGCCTCGCCGTGCGACGACTCCCTGCTGCGGGTGCGCAGCGACGGCACCGAGCAGGTGCTGCGCCGCTCCCGCGGGTACGTCCCGCGTCCGCTGCGGCTGCCCGTGACGCTGCGTCCGGCGCTCGCGGTGGGCGGCGACCTGAAGAACGCGCTGTGTGTGGGCGAGGGCGACCTGGCGTGGTTCGGCCCGCACATCGGGGACATGGGCGAGCTCACCACCCTGGAGGCGGCGGGCCGGGCCGAGGCGCACATGCGGCATCTGACCGGCGTGGCCCCCGAGGTGGTCGCCGCCGACCGGCACCCGGGGTACCACTCGGCACGGTGGGCCCGGTTGCAGGCCGCTCAACTGGGTTTGCGGTCCCCGGTCTTCGTTCAGCACCACCACGCGCACGTCGCCTCCGCCATGGCCGAGCACGGGCTCGACGGCAGCGAGCCGGTGCTCGGCGTCGCGTTCGACGGCACGGGGTACGGCGACGACGGGACCGTCTGGGGCGGCGAGTTCCTGCTCGCCGGGTACGGCGGCTACCGGCGTCTCGCCCACCTCACGCCGGCACCGCTGCCCGGCGGGGACGCCGGGGTGGCCAACCCCTGCCGGCTTGCGCTGGCCCGGCTGTGGGCGGCCGGGGTGCGGTGGGAGCCCGACCTGCCGTGTGTCGCCGCCTGCGAGCCGGACGAACTCGCGCTGCTGGAGCGTCAGTTGACGCGTGACGTGGCGTGCGCGGCGACTTCCAGCATGGGCCGGCTCTTCGACGCGGTGTCGTCCCTGGTGGGGGTCTGCCATCGCGCCGAGTACGAGGCGCAGGCCGCCCTGGAGCTGGAGGCGGCGGCCACCACGGCCTGGGACGCCGACGACGGGGCCTACGCCTTCGGGACGGCCGGCGGCCGCTGCGATCCCGCGCCCGTGCTGCGCGCGCTCGTCGCCGACCTGCGGGCGGGGGTGCCCGTCCCCGTGCTGGCCGCGCGTTTCCACCGGGGTGTCGCGCGAGCCGTGGCGGAGCTGTGCCGGGGTGCCCGTGCGGACACGGGTGCGCGCACGGTCGCGCTGAGCGGCGGGGTGTTCGCCAACGCGCTGCTGGAGGAGGAGTGCGCGCGGCTGCTCGCCGCGGACGGCTCCACGGTGCTGCGGCACGGCGAAGTCCCGCCGAACGACGGCGGGTTGGCCCTCGGCCAGCTAGTGGTCGCGGCGCACCGACGAACGAAGGAGTGACGCATGTGTCTGGCAGTGCCCGGCAAGGTGGTGGCCATCGAGGACGGCGCCGACCCGCTCACCGGGCTGATCGACTTCGGTGGGGTGCGCAAGCAGGCGTGCCTGGAGTACGTGCCCGACGTGCGGGTGGGTGAGTACGTCATCGTGCACGTCGGCTTCGCGCTGCAGCGCCTCGACGAGGAGTCCGCCCTGGCCTCCCTGAAGCTGTTCGAGGAACTGGGGCTGCTGGAGGAGGAGTTCGGGGACGCCTGGCAGCAGGCGGCCCGCGAGGCGGGCGAACCGGCGCCCGCGGGGCACCAGGACGGCGGGAGTGAGGCCCGGTGAAGTACATCGACGAGTTCAACGACCCGGAGCTGGCCCGCCGGCTGCTGGACGAGATCCGCGCGACCGCCACCCGCCCCTGGGCGCTGATGGAGGTGTGCGGCGGTCAGACGCACTCGATCATCCGGCACGGCATCGACCAACTGCTGCCGGAACAGGTCGAGTTGATCCACGGCCCCGGCTGCCCGGTGTGCGTGACGCCGCTGGACGTGATCGACAAGGCCCTGGAGATCGCCGCCCGCCCGGAGGTGATCTTCTGTTCGTTCGGGGACATGCTGCGGGTGCCGGGCTCCGACCGGGACCTGTTCCGGGTGAAGGGCGAGGGCGGCGACGTACGGGTGGTGTACTCGCCGCTCGACGCGCTGGAGCTGGCCCGCCGCAACCCGGACCGGCAGGTGGTGTTCTTCGCGATCGGCTTCGAGACGACCGCCCCCGCGAACGCCATGGCCGTGCACCGGGCCCGCCGTGAGGGGCTGGGCAACTTCAGCCTGCTCGTCTCGCACGTACGGGTCCCCCCGGCGATCGAGGCCATCATGACGGCGCCGTCCTGCCGGGTGCAGGGCTTCCTCGCCGCCGGGCACGTGTGCAGCGTGATGGGGACGGCCGAGTACCCCGGGCTCGCCGACCGGTTCGGCGTGCCGATCGTGGTCACCGGGTTCGAGCCGCTGGACATCCTGGAGGGCATCCGGCGCACGGTGCGGCAGCTGGAGCTGGGCGAGCACCGGGTGGAGAACGCCTACCCGCGCGCGGTCCGCGACGACGGCAACCCGGCGGCCGTCCGGATGATCGAGGAGGTCTTCGAGGTCACGGACCGCAACTGGCGGGGCATCGGGCCCATCCCGTCCAGCGGCTGGCGGCTGAGCGAGGCCTTCCGGGCGTACGACGCCGAGCACCGCTTCGACGTGGCCGGCATCCGGACCGAGGAGCCCGCCGAGTGCCGCAGCGGCGAGGTGCTGCAGGGCCTGATCAAGCCGACCGAGTGCGAGGCCTTCGGCACCACGTGCACGCCGCGCACACCGCTGGGCGCCACGATGGTCTCCAGCGAGGGCGCCTGCGCCGCCTACTACCTGTACCGCCGGATGAACACGCCCGCCCCGCAGGGGGTCCGGCCCGCGGCCGAGGAGATGAACCCCGTTGCCTGAGCCTCTGACGGACGTGGTCGACCCGGCCGCCTGGACCTGCCCCGCTCCCCTGCGCGACCAGCCGGTCGTCGTGATGGGGCACGGGGGCGGCGGCGCGCTGTCGGCGGAGCTGATGGAGCAGGTCTTCACCCCCGCGTACGGCAACAGCACGCTGGCCGCGCTCACCGACTCCGCCGTCCTCGAACTCGGGGGCGCCCGGCTGGCGTTCTCCACCGACTCGTACGTGGTCAGGCCGCTGTTCTTCCCCGGTGGCTGCCTCGGGGACCTCGCGGTGAACGGGACCGTCAACGACCTGGCGATGAGCGGGGCCCGGCCGGCCTATCTGTCCGCCGCGTTCGTCCTGGAGGAGGGCGTGGAGCTGGCGGTCGTGGAGCGGATCGCGCGGGCCATGGGCGCCGCGTCCGAGGCGGCCGGGGTCACCATCGCCACCGGGGACACCAAGGTGGTGGAGTCGGGCCACGGCGACGGGGTGTACGTCACCACCGCCGGGGTGGGTCTGGTGCCCGCCGGGGTGGACATCCGGCCGCAACGGGCTCGCCCCGGTGACGTCGTCATCGTGAGCGGGCCGATCGGGCTGCACGGCGTGGCGATCATGAGTGTCCGGGAGGGCCTCGAGTTCGGTGTCGAGGTCACCAGCGACAGCGCGCCGCTCGCGGACCTGGTCGCGGCCATGCTGGCCGTCACCCCGGACGTCCATGTGCTGCGCGACCCCACGCGGGGCGGTCTCGCCGCGTCGCTCAACGAGATCGCCCGGGCCTCCGGGACGGGGGTGCGGCTCAGTGAGCGGGCCGTCCCGGTGCCGGACGCGGTCGCCAACGCCTGCGGGTTCCTCGGCCTGGACCGCTGTACGTGGCGAACGAGGGGCGGCTGGTCGCGTTCGTGCCCCCGTCGGCGGCGGAGGAGGTCCTCGCGGCGATGCGGGCCCATCCGCACGGGGCCGGGGCCGTCGTGATCGGTGAGTGCGTCGCCGAGCACCCCGGCATGGTCGTGGTCGCGACGGGTCTCGGCGGCACCCGGGTGGTGGACCTGCCGCTGGGCGAGCAGTTGCCGCGGATCTGCTGACAGCGTGCGAGGGCCCCGGCGGTGCGTGACGGCACCGCCGGGGCCCTCGTGTGTCAGGGGACCGCCGGTTCGATCCCGGTGATCTCCAGTCCCGGCCGCTGCGCAGGTCCGAGGAGGGCTGGTCGCAGCGCGGGCACCAGAAGAACGGCGGCATGCCGACGGCGAACTCCTCGGCGCACGGCCCGCACCAGGCCTGCGCGGGGACCTGCTCCACCACCAGCCGTGCCGAGGCGAGGGCGGTGCCGTCGCGGGCCACCTCGAAGGCGAAGTCCAAGGCGTCCGGGACGACACCGGCCAGTTCGCCGACGCGGACGGTCACCGCCGACACGGTGTCCGTCCCGTCGGCCCGGGCCAGTTCGCCGGCCCGCTCGATGATCGCGGTCGCGATCGACAGTTCGTGCACGGCCGGCTCAGGGGTAGCGGCGGCCCGCGCGCAGGCCGCCCGCCATCCGCCAGATCCGTGCCTCGCGCCGCAGGCTGGGCAGTTCCCACACCAGCAGGGCCACCGCGAGGGCGCCCAGCAGGACGGCCTCGGCCTTCAGCACCCGCACTCCGCTCATTTCGGCTCCTTCGCTCCCGGCGCCGCACCGGCGCGCCCGTCGGTCGTTCATCGCGGTCACTCCCCGCCGTCCGTCATCCCGGTGAGATGTTCGGCATGGCGTCCACGAGGGCGTCGTGCCGCTTCCAGTGGATCCCGGTGGAGCGGCGCGCGTCGGAGGTGCCGTCCTGGTGGTGACCCGTCTGGTCCTGGTAGCGGCCCTGGTTGCCCTGGTGCATGCCGGACACATGACCGGGGGTGTCGGGCTTGGCCTGGGCCCTGCCGACCCGGATGCTGCCCATGGTGTTCTCCTTCCTCGTCGGCGCGCCGCGGGGCGCGCTCACGGCCTCTCGGTGAGCCCGGCGAAGAACTGCTCGACGGCCGGCCAGACCGCGCCGCCGCCGGACAGCCCGCGCCAGTGGCGGCGGACGACGGCCACCATGCGGTAGCAGTCGTCGACCGGCACGATCCAGTGGTGGTCGGCGCCGTGCACGGTGTTGACCAGCAGTGCCTCCACCTCGGGTTCCACGCCGGCGAGCGGCGGACACGTCCCGGCGAGGCGCCGCCAGGCCGCCGCGTCCACCTCCCACCGCATGGCCCCGGCCGGGCTCGGTCCCTCGGCGGTGACCGTGCCGTCGGCGCGGGGCACGAAGAAGACCAGCCCTACGGGGACGCCGAGGACGTCCGTGGCGACCTCGGGCAGCCGGACCCGGCGGCGCGGGACCAGCCGGTACCGGCCCTCGCCGGCGCCGCCCCGGTCGAACAGCACCGAGCAGGGGCCGCAGACGCAGCGCACCCGCTCCTCCTCGGCGTCGTGCAGATGAGGGTGCTCCTCGGCGACCGGCGCCGCGCACAGGTCGCACACCTCCGCGTCCGCCGCGCGGGCGGCCGTGGAACGGATGAGCCGGGCCAGGGCGCCGCCGGTGGTCACGGCGCACCCCGGTGCGTCAGGGTGGCCAGCGGTACGAACGCCGGGGCGGGCCGCCGCTCCGCGGGGTCCGGCACCGGTTCCACGCCCGTCAGCTCCGGGGCGGCGGCGAGTACAGCGGCCCGTACGGCGTCGGTGACGTCGACCCCGCCGCCGCTACCGCCTCCGCAGCCGGAGCCACAGCCGCCGCCCGCCGTCAGCCGCACCCGGGCGACGCCGCCCTCCACACCGGCCCACTCGACGTCCCCGCCGCGTTCGCGGACGGCGGGGCGCAGCCGCTCGACGGCGCGGGCCGCCCGGCGTTCGGCGGGTTCGGGGTGGATGTCGTGCAGCACCAGCAGATGCCCGAGGAGCTCGTCGTCGGCGAGGCGTGCGGCGAGGGCGGTGTCGGCGAGGTCCAGGACGCGGGCCAGCGCCTCGCCGTAGACCTCGGTGAGCAGGCCCACCGCCTCGGTGGCGGGGCGGGTGACGGGGCCGGGTGTGGACTCCAGGCCCTCCAGGAGTTCGTCGAGCCGGGCGAGCCGGGCCTCGACGTCCGGGTCGGCCAGGCGGGCCGCGCCGGGCTCATCCATGGCTCGCCCCGTACGTCGGGGAGTGCATCGTGGTCAGCGTCTTGCCCTTGCCGACGTACATGTGGACGCCGCACGGCAGACAGGGGTCGAAGCTGCGGACGGTGCGCATGATGTCGACGCCCTTGAAGTCGTCGGGGCCGTTCTCCTCGAAGATCGGCTGTCCCTGCACGGCGTCCTCGTACGGGCCGGGTGTGCCGTACATGTCGCGGGGGCTGGCGTTCCACGGGGTGGGCGGGTACGGGTGGTAGTTGGCGATCTTCTTGTCCTTGATCACCAGGTGGTGGGAGAGGACGCCGCGCACCGCCTCGTGGAAGCCGCAGCCGATCGCCTCGTCGGGCACCTCGTAGTTCTCGAACACCTTGGTGTCGCCGGAGCGGACGAGGCCCATGGCCTCCTCGAGGAACTGCAGCGACATGGCGGCCGCGTAGGCGACGAAGTAGGGCCGGGCGCGGTCCCGTTCGATGGTGTTGCTCCACTTCGGGATGCGCCATTCCAGGGTGGTCTCCGGCAGGCTCTCGCCCTTGGGCAGGGAGATACGGACGCTGTCGCCGGTGGCCTTGACGTACGGGGTGTCGACGATGCCGCTGAGCGCGGTGGACCACAGGCGGGCCAGCGGGCCGCCGCCGGTGTCCAGGGCGAGGTGGTCGCCGGTGCGCGGGTCGAGCCAGCGGGGGCTCATCACCCAGCTGTAGTTGCCGTCGAAGTCGCGCTTCTGCGGGACCGGGACGGTCGTCTGGTTCCAGGGGTGGCGCATGTCGACGGGGTTGCCGAGCGGGTCACGGGTGACGAAGGGGTCCTCGTTGACCCAGTCCTCGTAGAAGGAGCTGCCGAGCATGATGCGCAGGCCGAGGTTGATGTCGACGAGGTTGTTGGTGACGAGTTCGCCGTCGACGACGATGCCGGGGGTGACGTACATGGCCTTGCCCCACGTGTTCATCGTCTCGTAGCGGTAGTCGACGACCTTGGGGTCCTGGAAGGCGCCCCAGCAGCCGAGCAGGACGCGGCGGCGGCCGACCTCCTCGTAGCCGGGCAGCGCCTCGTAGAAGAAGTCGAAGACGTCGTCGTTGAGGGCGACGGCCTTCTTGATGAAGTCGATGATCCGCATGAGCCGGCTGAGGTAGTCGGTGAACGCGGTGGGCTGCGGCATCGTGCCGACGCCGCCCGGGTACAGCGTGGAGGGGTGGACGTGCCGGCCCTCCATCAGGCAGAACATCTCGCGGGTGACCCGGCTGACCTTCAGGGCCTCCTTGTAGATCTCGCCCTCGAAGGGGTTGAAGGCCCGCATGATGTCGGCGATCGTCCGGTAGCCGTGGATGTCGCCGCGGGGCGCCGCGGTGCGTTCGGCGCGGGCCAGGACCCCGGGGTTGGTGGCCTTGACCATGGCCTCGCAGAAGTCCACGAAGACCAGGTTGTCCTGGAAGATCGTGTGGTCGAACATGTACTCGGCCGCTTCGCCGAGGTTGACGATGTGCTCGGCGAGCATCGGCGGTTTGACGCCGTAGGCCATCTGCTGGGCGTAGTCGGAGCAGGTGGTGTGGTTGTCGCCGCAGATCCCGCAGATGCGGGAGGTGATGAAGCCGGCGTCCCGGGGGTCCTTGCCCTTCATGAACACCGAGTAGCCGCGGAACAGCGACGAGGTGCTGTGGCATTCGACGACTTCCCGGTTGGCGAAGTCGATCTTCGTGTAGATGCCCAGGTTCCCGATGATGCGGGTGATCGGGTCCCAGGACATGTCCACGATCTGTGGCGGCTTGCGCTCCGTCGCGCGGGCCTCGGTGGTCGTCATCTGCGGTACTGCCCCTCGCTGTGTGTGGTGGTGAGTGGGGTGGGCGGGGTGACGTGGTGTCAGGGCCGCCAGTGCGGGTCGTAGCCGCTGGTGAGCTTGCGCTTGTTGTGCCGCCACCTGGGCTCGTGGTTGACGAGTTCGTTGGTCACCCCGCGCAGGCGGCGGATGACGGCGCCGTACGGCTTGATGGCGAGCGACGACAGGGTGCCGCCGGGCGGCTCGTCCATGAACGGCATGAAGGCGTCGGGGAAGCCGGGCATCGTGCAGCCGATGCAGATGCCGCCGACGTTCGGGCAGCCGCCGATGCCGGCCATCCAGCCCCGCTTGGGCACGTTGCAGTTGACGACCGGGCCCCAGCAGCCCGTCTTCACCAGGCACTTGGGCGAGTTGTAGTCCTTCGCGAAGCTCGCCTGCTCGTAGTACGAGCCGCGGTCGCAGCCCTCGTGGACGGTCTTCCCGAACAGCCACTGCGGGCGCAGCATGTGGTCCAGCGGCGGCGGGGGCGCCGAACCGGCCGCGTGGTAGAGGACCCAGATCAGGGTCTCCATGAAGTTCTCCGGCTGGATGGGGCAGCCGGGCACGTTCACCACAGGGAGGCCGCCCTGCGAGCGGTAGTCCCAGCCCAGGTAGTCGGCGAGGCCCATGGAGCCGGTCGGGTTGCCGGCCATGGCGTGGATGCCGCCGAAGGTGGCGCAGGTCCCGGCGGCGACCACCGCCCACGCCTTCGGCGCGAGCTGGTCGATCCACGAGTTCAGGGTCTGCGGCTCACCGGTCTCCGGGTCGTTGCCGAACGACGTCCAGTAGCCGTCGCCCTCGATGATGTTCTGGTTGGGGACCGACCCCTCGATGACGAGGATGAACGGGGCCAGGTCGCCGCGCGCCGCCGCCCGGTAGGGGGCGAGGAAGTCCTCGCCGCCCAGGCTCGGCGAGAGCACCTTGTTGACCAGGTTGACCTTCGGCAGCCCGGGGATCAGGCCGAGCACCAGGTCCTCGATGGACGGCTGGTCGGCGGCGGTCAGGGAGACCGTGTCGCCGTCGCAGCTCATGCCCTCGGAGATCCACAGGATGGTGATCTCGTCGAAGCCCTGCCGGTCCTCGCCGCGCGCGGGTTCGCCCGCGACCTCGGTGGTGCTGCTGTGCGTCGTCATGTCATGCCTCCGCCGCGGGGGTGTCGGACGGTGCGGGCTCCAGCGGCTCGAGTTCGTCGGGCCGGAAGTAGTGGAAGCGGCCGTACCAGGTGTGCAGTTCGGATGCGGGATCGTCGTCGAGGGTGACGGCGAGGTGCACGCTGCCGTCCACGTCGTGGAGGACGGCGGCCACCTCGGCCGTCCGCCCGGCCAGGAACATGTCCTGCGCGTCGGCGCCGCGTCCCCGGGGGCGCAGCCGCACCCGGCTGCCGCCGCCGAGGGGCACGCCGTCGACGAGCACGGTGTCGGTGGCCGGGGACAGGCCGTCGTCGCCGCCCTCCTGCCACCACGCCGGACGGTCGCCGGGCGGGGCGGCCGGGGTGGCTGGGGCGAGGGAGCGGACGGCCCCGTGCAGCCGGGCGAAGACCTCCGGCGGCATGGTGTCGACCCGGTCGAGGATGGCGGCGGCGCGGGGGTCGGTGGCGCGTGCCTCGCGCTTCTCCTCGTCCGTCAGCAGCATGGTGCGCAGGGTGAGGATCTCGTCGATCTCGGCCGCGTCGTGCAGGTCGCCCGGGCTCTCCGGCGCCACCCGCGGGTGGTCGGGGAGGATGATCGGCGCCGACAGCACGGCGCGGGCCGCGGGCGGGTCGTCGCCGAGGACGGGGAACGTGAACGCGTTGCGGCACGCGCGGGCCTCGTCCCGCAGGGCGGCGGGCGGGTCGATCAGGGAGACGAACTCGGCGCCGTCGCCGCCGATCAGCGTGTGGGTGGCGATGAACGCGCCGCGCAGGGCCTCGTCCCGCGCGGTCCGCGGGCCGGGGGCGAGACCGGTGTGGGTGGTGCGCACCTGGAGCCGGAGCAGGTCGGGGGCGATCCGCTCGGCGGTGACGGTGACGCTGCCGCGCAGCTCCTCACGGACGCGGACCACGCGCCCGGCGCCCCCGGCAGCGGTTCGGTGTCCGTGCCGCCGGGGGCGCCCACGGGGACCGTGGTGCCCTGGACGGCCCGTTCGTCGAGGCGCAGGGTGAGCGTGGCCTCGCGGGGTACGGCCTCGTCGAACGTCAGGTGCACGGTGCCGTCGCCGGTGCGCAGGGACGGCACGTCCCGGTGCCGGCCGTCGGGGCCGGTCTCCTGGACCTGTTTGCGCTGCAGTTGCAGGAAGCGCAGCCGCACGTGCACCGAGGCGTCGGGGCGCGGGGCCCGCAGCAGGCACTCGGTGCGCTGGTACCAGGAGTCGGCGGAGCCGGACACGGTCGGGGTGACGGGGCCGTCGGCCTCGACCCAGTCGCGGGGGAAGAGCACGCCGAACTGCCAGCGGACCCGGTTCTTCGCGGAGGAGCGGCGGTACGGGTAGAGCAGGTAGCCCTCGTAGAGGACGGCGTCGGCGACGGCGCCGATCCGCTCGAAGTCCTCGTGCGGCGCTGTCGCCGTGGTGGCGCTCGCGGCCGGTCCGTCCGCCATCCTGCCTCCTCGGGTGCGGGTGCACGCGGATGCCTTCCACCACGGAAGCACCGGGCACCCGACCTCGCCCCTCCGGCCCACTCCGGGAGTGGCATTCGGGTGACGGCAGGCGCCCTGCGGCCCGGGCACGGCCTGCGGACGACGGGAGCAACCGGCGTGCGGGGGAACACGTCTTCGTACGGGCGAGGGACCGTCCGGCGCCCCGCGACAGGAGGACGCGCACCATGAGCGACAAGGCACGGCGGCTGTTCGAGGCCCTGGACCTCGACGAGAGCGGGACGCTGACCCGCGCGGAGGTCATCGTCGCGCTGCGGTCCAAGGGCCCTTCGCTGGCCGCCTCGGGGGATCTGCCGCCCTGGGGTCTGGGGGACGAGAACGACTCGTCCGCGCTGTTCGACGCCGCCGACCTGAACGGCGACGAGGTGGTGACGCTGGAGGAGTTCGCGACGGTGGTCGACCGCCGGTTCGGCTGGCGGGACCAGTGACGGCGGCGCCCCGCGCGGAGTCATCTCCACGCGGGGCGCTCGGTCGTACGGCCGTATGTCGGAACGGCGGGCCGGCCGGTCGGCTCAGGCGATCTCGACGAGCAGGTCGCCGCCCTCCACCTGCTGGATCCTCCCGATGGCGAGCCGCGCCACCCGGCCGGACTTCCCGGCGGTGATGGACGCCTCCATCTTCATGGCCTCGATGGTGGCGACCGTGGCGCCGGCCTCCACCTCGTCGCCCTCGCCGACCGTGAGGGTGACGACGCCCGCGAACGGTGCCGCGACATGGCCGGGGTTCGACCGGTCGGCCTTCTCCGTCACCGGGACGTCCGATGCGGCGGCCCGGTCACGGACCTGGATGGGCCGCAGCTGCCCGTTGAGGGTGGACATCACGGTGCGCATCCCGCGCTCGTCGGCGTCGCCGATCGCCTGCAGCTCGATGAGCAGCCGCACCCCGCGCTCCAGGTCGACGGCGTACTCCTTGCCCGGGCGCAGCCCGTAGAAGAAGTCCTTGCTGTCCAGGACGCTGGTGTCGCCGTAGGAGTCGCGGTGCGTCTCGAACTCGCGCGTCGGGCCGGGGAACAGCAGCCGGTTCAGCGTGGCGCGCCGGTCCTTGGCCAGGCCCTCGCGGTCGTCGGCGCTCAGCTCCGGGACCGGCTTGGCCTCGCCGCGGCCCTGGAGCGCCTTGGTGCGGAACGGCTCGGGCCAGCCGCCGGGCGGGGTGCCCAGCTCGCCGCGCAGGAAGCCGATGACGGAGTCGGGGATGTCGAAGCGGTCGGGCGACGCCTCGAAGTCGGCCGGGGAGACCCCCGCGCCCACCAGGTGGAGTGCGAGGTCACCGACGACCTTCGAGGAGGGCGTGACCTTGACCAGCCGGCCCAGCATGCGGTCGGCGGCGGCGTACATCGCCTCGATCTCCTCGAAGCGGTCGCCGAGGCCGAGGGCGACGGCCTGGGTACGCAGGTTGGAGAGCTGACCGCCGGGGATCTCGTGGTGGTAGACCCGGCCGGTCGGCGAGGCGAGGCCCGCCTCGAACGGGGCGTAGACCTTGCGGACGCTCTCCCAGTACGGCTCCAGGTCGCCGACCGCCTGGAGGTCGAGGCCGGTGGGCCGCTCCGAGTGGTCGGTGGCGGCGACGATCGCCGACAGCGACGGCTGGGAGGTGGTGCCCGCCATGGACGCCACGGCCCCGTCGACCGCGTCGGCGCCCGCCTGGATCGCGGCGAGGTAGGTGGCGAGCTGGCCGCCCGCGGTGTCGTGGGTGTGCAGGTGCACCGGCAGCTCGAACTCCCGGCGCAGCGCCGACACCAGCTTCGCCGCGGCCGGCGCCCGCAGCAGCCCCGCCATGTCCTTGACGGCCAGGACGTGCGCGCCCGCCTCGACGATCTGCTCGGCGAGGCGCAGGTAGTAGTCCAGGGTGTACAGGCGTTCCGACGGGTCGGACAGGTCGGAGGTGTAGCAGAGCGCCACCTCGGCGACGGCGGTCCCGGTCTCCCGTACGGCCTCGATGGCCGGGCGCATCTGGGAGACGTCGTTCAGGGCGTCGAAGATGCGGAAGATGTCGATGCCGGTGGCCGCGGCCTCCTGCACGAACGCGTCGGTCACCTCGGTGGGGTACGGCGTGTAGCCGACGGTGTTGCGGCCGCGCAGCAGCATCTGCAGGCAGATGTTCGGCACGGCCTCCCGCAGGGCCGCCAGCCGCTCCCAGGGGTCCTCGGCGAGGAAGCGCAGCGCCACGTCGTACGTCGCGCCGCCCCAGCACTCCAGGGACAGCAGCTGCGGCAGGGTGCGGGCCACCACAGGGGCTACGGCGAGCATGTCCTTGGTGCGCACGCGGGTGGCGAGCAGCGACTGGTGGGCGTCGCGGAACGTGGTGTCGGTGATGCCGATGGTCGGCGAGGACCGCAGCCAGTGCGCGAAGCCCTCGGGGCCGAGTTCGGCGAGCCTCTGCCGTGAGCCCGGGGCGGGGTCGGCGGCCGGGAGCGGGGGCACCTTGGTCAGCGGGTCGAGCAGGTCGGGGCGTTCGCCGTGCGGCTTGTTGACGGTGACGTCGGCGAGGTAGGTGAGCAACTTGGTGCCGCGGTCCGCCGAGTGACGGGCCGTCAGCAGGTGGGGGCGCTGTTCGATGAACGACGTGGTGACCCGGCCGGCCTGGAAGTCGGGGTCGTCGAGGACCGCCTGCAGGAAGGGGATGTTGGTGGCGACGCCGCGGATGCGGAACTCGGCCACGGCACGCCGGGCGCGGCCCACGGCGGTGGGGAAGTCCCGGCCCCGGCAGGTCAGTTTGACCAGCATGGAGTCGAAGTGGGCGCTGATCTCCGTACCGGCGTGGGTGGTTCCGCCGTCGAGCCGGATGCCGGAGCCGCCCGGCGAGCGGTAGGCGCTGATGCGGCCGGTGTCCGGGCGGAAGCCGTTGGCGGGGTCCTCGGTGGTGATCCGGCACTGGAGGGCGGCGCCGCGCAGGGTGATCGTCTCCTGGGCGAGGCCGAGGTCGGCCAGGGTCTCGCCGGCGGCGATCCGCAGCTGCGACTGCACCAGGTCGACGTCGGTGACCTCCTCGGTCACGGTGTGCTCGACCTGGATGCGCGGGTTCATCTCGATGAAGACGTGGTTGCCGTCCCGGTCGAGCAGGAACTCCACGGTGCCCGCGTTGCGGTAGCCGATCTGCCGGGCGAAGCGGACGGCGTCGGCGCAGATGCGGTCGCGCAGCTCCGGGTCGAGGTTGGGCGCGGGGGCCAGCTCGATGACCTTCTGGTGGCGGCGCTGCACGGAGCAGTCCCGCTCGTACAGGTGGATCACTTCGCCCTGGCCGTCGGCGAGGATCTGCACCTCGATGTGGCGGGGCTCGACGACGGCCTTCTCCAGGAAGACGGTGGAGTCGCCGAACGCCGACGCCGCCTCGCGGGACGCCGCCTCGATGGCCTCGCGCAGCTGGCCGGGCTCCTCGACCCGGCGCATCCCGCGCCCGCCGCCGCCGGCGACGGCCTTGACGAAGATCGGGAAGCCGATGCCGTCGGCGGCCCGGACGAGTTCGTCGACGTCGGTGGAGGGTGCCGACGAGCCGAGCACGGGGACGCCGGCCTCGCGGGCGGCGGCGACCGCGCGGGCCTTGTTGCCGGTCAGCTCCAGGATGTCCGCGCTGGGGCCGACGAAGGTGATGCCGGCCTCCTCGCAGGCCCGCGCCAGGTCGGGGTTCTCGGACAGGAAGCCGTAGCCGGGGTAGACGGCGTCCGCTCCGGCGCGGCGGGCGGCGCGGACGATCTCCTCGACGGAGAGGTAGGCGCGCACCGGGTGCCCGGGCTGCCCTATCTCGTACGCCTCGTCGGCCTTCAGCCGGTGCAGGGAGTTGCGGTCCTCGTACGGGAAGACGGCGACGGTGCGCGCGCCCAGCTCGTAGCCTGCGCGGAACGCGCGAATCGCGATCTCCCCGCGGTTGGCGACCAGCACCTTGCGGAACATTCTTGATCCCTTCGGCCGGAGACTGAGCACCCATGGTGTCGGGGCGATCGTTTCCACGCTATGTGAGCCGGGCCACTGACGGGTCCGCCGGGCGCTGGGCGGTGCGCACGCCCGTACGTGCGGGTCCGTACGGGCCTACCCTGTTTCTGAGCCTTCTGTCGTCGCGGGAGGTGTGAGCGAGGTGCCCTATGGCCGGCGCGATTGACCACGGTGTGCCGACGCACGGCGCGATCGGCGACCCGACGGGCCCGCTCACGTCCGCGGCGGGCCACGCGGGTGTCTTCGAGGACCTGCTGCCGCTGGCGCTGTGGGTCGCCGACGGCGACGGGCTGCTCGTGCAGTGGTCGCTGGCCGCGCAGGACCTGCTGGGGCACACCCCGGAGCAGATGCTGGGGCGGGACGCCAAGCTGGCGCTCGTCCCCGAGGAGAACCACCGGCTCGCGGACCGGCTGGCGGGCTCGGTGCGGACCGGCGCGGCGGTGGTCGCGCGGCTGCCCGTCCGCCACCGCGACGGCCGCCTCCTCGACATGGAGATGTGGCACTGCCCGATCCCGGACGCCCGGGGCCGCACCGGTGTCCTGGCCATCGCGGCGGACACCTCCGCCGTGGAGGGGATGCGGGACGCGCTGGCGGCGCTGGAGGGGCTGTTCGAGCAGTCCCCCGTCGGGCTCGCCATGCTCGGCCCCGACCTGCGGTTCCTGCGGGTCAACGAGGCGATGGCCCGGATGGACGGCGTCCCGGTCCCCGACCACGTCGGCCGGAGCCTCACGGACGTCGCGCCCGGCGCCGCCCCCCTGGAGTCGGTGATGCGGGGCGTCCTGGAACGGGGCGAGGCCGTGGTGGACCACCGGCACACCTCGTCCGGCGCGGACCCGGCACGGCGGCGCACCTGGTCGTGCTCCTACGCGCCCCTGCTCGGCCCGGCCGGCCGGCGGGTCGGGGTGATCGCCTCGCTGATCGACGTGACCCGCGAGCAGCGCGCCCACCTGGAGGCCGAGCGGGCCCGGCGGCGCCTGGCGCTGCTCGCGGAGGCGGGCGCGCAGATGGGCTCGACCCTGGATCTGCGGCAGACGGCCGAGGAGGTCGTCCGGGTGCTGGTGCCGCGGCTGGCCGACTCGGCGGACGTCCAGCTGCTGGAGGAGGCGGTGGCGCCGGACGAGACCGCCGCGTCCGCGCACGGCGTGGTCCGCCGGGCGGCGGCGTCCTTCACCGACCCGCTGGCGCCGGCGGACCAGCTCGCGGTCGGCATGACCCAGCAGGTCCCGCGCGGATCGGTGTACGAGCGGGTCATCGAGGACGGCCGGGCCATGAACCTGTACCTCGCCGACATCGGGCAGCTGATCCCCGCCCCCGAGGCCGAGCCGCTGCGCGCCTACCTGTACGCGCGGGTCGGCTCGGCACGGCTGGTGCCGCTGGTGGCCCGGGGGACGGTGCTCGGCGCGGTGGTGGTGTCACGGACGAGGGACCGCGAGCCGTTCGACGACCAGGACACGCTGCTGATCGACGAGCTGGTCGCGCGGGCGGCGCTGAACATCGACAACGCCCGGATGTACAGCCGGGAGCGGGACGCCGCGCTCACCCTGCAGCGCAGCCTCATGGACCCCTGTCTGCCGGACGTACGGGGGCTGGAGCTGACCGGGCGCTATCTGCCGGCCGGCGAGCACGAGGTCGGCGGGGACTGGTTCGACGCGATCGCGCTGCCGGGCGGGCGGACCGCGCTGGTGATCGGGGACGTGATGGGGCACGGCATCCACGCGGCGGCCGTCATGGGCCAGCTGCGGACCGCCGTACGGACCCTGGCGCGCCGCGACACCACCCCCGACCAGGTGCTGCGGTACCTGGACGCCGTGGTGGCCGACCTCGGGGAGAACGAGATGGCCACCTGTCTGTACGCCGTGCACGATCCGGTCTCCGGACACTGCCTGGTCGCCAGCGCGGGGCATCCGCCGCCCCTGGTCGCCGACCGGGGCACGGTCGCCTTCCTGGACGGACCGGCGGGCCCGCCGCTGGGTGTGGGCCGGCAGGACTGGCGGGTGCAGCATCTGCGTCTGGAGCCGCGGAGCCTGCTGCTGGCGTACACCGACGGGCTGATCGAGAGCCGGGGCACCGACCTGGAGCAGGGCATGGGCCGGCTGGCGCGTTCGGTGCGCGATCCCGGCCGGCCGCTGGAGCGGATCTGCGACGACCTCCTCGCGGACCTCGTGCCCGGCACGGCCGACGACGACGTGGCCGTGCTCCTCGCACGGGCCCTGCCCAGGTGAGACGGCGCGGACCCGGCCGTCACCCGACCGAGGCACCCCGGCGGTCGTGATCAAGCACGGGGTGGACACTCGGCTGATACTGAGAGGGAACGCTGCAAGGCCAGGCATACGGAACGGCAGCAGCGCCCGTGCGCCGGGCCCCCGGGTCCCGCGTACGGCGCGAGATGGGTGGGCGATGCACGACACATCCCCTACGTCGCTCAATGAGAGTCCGGAGGACCCGTTCTCGGTGCTCCGGTCCGCGGCGGCCGTGCTGGACCGGCGTGGGCGGGTCGTCGCCTGGAGCGACAAGGCCACCGAGCTGCTCGGGTACCGGGCGGACGAGGCGCTGGGCCGGCCCGTGCACGAGTTCCTGGTCGACACCGGTGACGAGGGGGTCGTCGCTCAGGCCGCCCGTTCCTGTCTGCGGGAGCACGGCTGGTTCGGGCTGCTGCCGGTGCTGCACCGCTCCGGACGCCGGCTGCACGTGGGGTTCCGGGCCCGGCGGGTGCAGCGGCTGGGCGGCGGGGACGAGTGGCTGCTGGTCGGCTCGCTCGCCCAGGAGATCACCCAGTGGGAGATCGACCGCGCGGTGCTGGACGGCTTCTTCCTGCGCTCGCCGATCGGGGTGGTGGTGCTCGGACCGGATCTGCGGGTGCTGCGGGTGAACCAGGCGATCGCCCGGTTCGGCGGGCTGCCGGCCGACGCCTACCGGGGGCGGCGCGCCGGCGAGTTCCTGCTCGGTCCGGTCGCGGACTGGGTGGAGGGCAAACTCCGGACCGTCCTGGACACCGGGCGGCCGCTGATCTTCGCGGAGCACCGGTGCCGGCTGCTCGCGGACCCCCACAAGGAGACCGTGATCTCCGTCTCCGCCTTCCGGATGGAGGACCCGTCCGGCCGGGTGCTGGGCGTCACCGAGATCGTCGAGGACGTCACCGACCGCCACCGGGCCCGCCGCCGGCTCGCCCTGCTGAACCAGGCCGGGACCCGCATCGGCAGCACCCTGGACGTGGCCCGCACCGCCCGCGAGCTCGCGGAGGCGGCCGTGCCGGAGCTCGCCGACGCCCTCTCGGTGGATCTGCTGGAGCCGGTGACGCGCGGCGAGGAGCCGGAGGCGGACAGCATGGGCCCGCTGCGCCGGATGGCGGCCCGCGCGGTCCGGCCCGAGGGGGTCCGGCTGATGTACCCCGAGGGCCACCAGTTCTTCTTCCCGCCGGACACCGCTCCGCACCGCTGCCTGGCCGAGCGGCGGCCCGTGCTGCTGCCCGCCCTGGAGTCGGGCTCGGGCTGGATCACCGCCGAGCCGGAACGGGCCCGGCAGGCGCTGGAGGCCGGTGTCCACTCGCTGATCGTGGTCCCGCTCGCCGCCCGCGGTGTGGTGCTCGGCGTGGTCTGCCTGTGGCGCTCGCAGCGACCCGAGCCGTTCGAGGCGGACGATCTGACCCTCGCGGAGGAGTTCGCCGCCCGGGCCGCCGTCTGCATCGACAACGCACGCCGCTACACCCAGCAGCACCAGGCCGCCGAGGCGCTGCAGCGCAGTCTGCTGCCCGGTGAGATGCCGGAGCAGCCGGCCGTCGAGACCGCGCACCGCTATCTGCCGGCACGGGCCTCCACCGGGGTGGGCGGCGACTGGTTCGACGTGATCCCGCTGTCGGGGCTGCGCGTCGCCCTGGTGGTCGGTGACGTGGTCGGGCACGGCATGCACGCGTCCGCGACCATGGGGCGGCTGCGGGCCGCCGTGCACACCCTGGCCCATCTCGATCTGGCACCCGACGAGGTGCTGTCCCGGCTGGACGACCTGGTGGACCATCTCGCCACCGAGCAGCGGCAGGCCGACGCCAACGCGCCGCAGCTCGTGGGCGCCACCTGCCTGTACGCCATCTACGACCCGGTCTCCCGGCACTGCGCGATGGCCCGCGCCGGGCATCCGCCGCCGACGGTGCTGGACCCGGACGGGGAGGTGCTGGACGTCGACGTGCCCGCCGGACCGCCGCTGGGGCTGGGCGGGCTGCCGTTCGAGAGCGCCGAGTGCGAACTGGCGGAGGGCAGTCTGATCGCCCTGTGCAGCGACGGCCTGCTGACGGCCGGCGGCCGCGACATCGACGAGGGCCTGGCCCTGCTGCGGAGCACGCTGGCCGGCGCGTCCCCGTCGCTCGAGCACACCTGCAAGGCGGTGGAGGACGCCATGCTGCCCGGCCGGCCCGACGACGACGTCACCCTGCTGCTGGGCCGCACCCGCGTCCTGCCGGACGGGAACGTGGCCACCTGGGAGCTGCCGGCCGAGCCGACGGCCGCCGGGGACGCCCGGGCGCTGGTGCGGGACCAGCTGTCCGAGTGGGGTCTCGACGAGGAGCTGGCCTTCACCACCGAACTCATCGTGAGCGAACTGGTCACCAACGCCTACCGGTACGCCGGCGGCCCCGTGCAGCTGAGGCTCATCCGGGACGGGCATCTGATCTGCGAGGTCTCCGACTCCAGCAGCACCTCGCCGCATCTGCGCCAGGCCAGCAGCACCGACGAGGGCGGGCGCGGCCTGTTCCTGGTGGCCCAGCTGGCGGAGCGGTGGGGCACCCGCTACGGCCCCAACCGCAAGACGATCTGGACCGAACAGCCCCTCGCCGGCAACGGGGGCGCGCTGAGCCTGTGACCGGCGCCGAACCGTCTTCGTACGTCGCCGGGCGCGCCGTCAGAGTTTGGCGCCGAAGTTCTGGGTCCACCACGGGCCGCCGGGGCCCTCGTGGACGCCGACGCCGATGTCCTTGAACGAGCAGTTGAGGATGTTGGCGCGGTGGCCGGGGCTGTTCATCCAGGACTCCATCACGGCCTCCGGGGTCTGCTGCCCCATCGCGATGTTCTCGCCGTACGTGGACCAGCGGTAGCCGGCGGCCGTGATGCGCTGCCCGGGGTCGGCGCCGTCGGGGTTGGTGTGGTCGAAGAAGCCGCGGGCGGCCATGTCCTCGGAGTGCTTCCGCGCCGACGTGTCGAGCAGGGAGTCCTCGGCGAGAGGGCCGCATCCGGCGGTGGCCCGCTCCTTGTTCACCAGGGCGACGACCTGGGCGACGGCGCCCGACGGGGTCTCCTGCGCCTGAGAGGCGGCGGCCGCCTGGCGGGACGCCCGGGTGGGGGCCTGGGTGGTCGGTGTCGCCTTCTCCGTCTTCTTCGCGGACGGGGAGGGGGTGGCCTTCTTCGAGGGCTTGGCGGACGCCGACGGGGACGTCGAGGCCGACGCCGACGGGGACGCCGAGGTGCTGACCGGGCTGGGCTCGACGAGTTCGTCCGGTACGGCGGCGCCGGCTCCGCGCGCGGCGGACGGTTCCTCGCGGCCGGTGCCGGGAACGGAATCGAAGTACCAGAGTCCGCCGCCCGCCACGCACGCCGCGACGACGGCGCCTCCGACGGCGCGGCGCCGGTTGCGGCGGCGCCTGCGGGCCGCGCCGCGCGCGGCGGTCCGGCTGCCCGCGGCCCGGTGCCCGCCGTGGCCGGCGGAGGCGAGCGCGGCGGCCGAGCCGGCCGGGACCAGGTCCGCGGCCGAGCGGACGCGGTCCAGCAGGGCGGGGGCCGCGGCCACCAACGCCAGTCCGGCGAGGAGCCCTTCGGCAGGCATCAGTCCGCTCCACAGCCCGGAGCAACGGGCACATCCCCGGGCATGCCGGGCTATTCGCTTGCGCCACAGCGCCGAGGGCCGGCCGTCCCAGGACCCGAGCAGGCCGTGCAGCTCCTGGCACCGGGGGCGTGAGTCCAGCGCGCGCACCACCACGCGGGCGGCCTCGAGCTGCGCCTTCATCCGCTGCACCCGTACCGCCGTGTGCTGCGGCGACAGCTCCAGCGCCTGGGCCACCTCGGCGCGGGTCAGCTCACCGGCGCACTCCAGCCACCACAGCGACAGCAGGCCCCGGTCGTCGGGCTCCAGCCAGCGCGTGGCGCGCGCGGTCTCGCGGCGCTGCCCGGACAGCTGGAGCCGCACCATGGTCAGATCCACGAAGTCGGCGCCCGGGTCGGCGAGTTCGCGCGCCTCCTCCACCCCGCCGGGCGCGGCCTGGCGGGCGTGCCAGTGGGCGCGCACCTGGTTCATCGCGATCGCCACCAGCCAGGAGCGGAAGCTCTCGGGCGTACGCAGCCCGTCGAGCGCGTCGAGGGCGCGCAGCATGGTCTCCTGCACGACGTCGTCGACGTCGACGGACCCGTTCAGGGCCCGGCCCACGACGTTGTAGACCAGCGGGAGGTACGCGCCGACCAGGGCGTCCTGGGCCGCCGCGTCGCCGTCACGGGCGGCGGTGACCAGGGCCGTCAGTTCCCTCGTGCGCTCTGTACTCATCAATGCTTCCCTGTCCTCGACGCCGGACGGTGGTGTCCGATACCTGGGAGATCGCTCGGCGGGCCTCGGATAACGGTTCTTCGAAGAATTCGCCGGACCGTTTCTCCTCACGGGGCTCGGTGGAACTGGAAGATGTCGGACGGTTCGGGCCGCGCGCTGTCCGAGAGACTCACGAGCGCCGCCCGGACGCGCAATGGGGAACATCACACCGGGTACGGAGTGCACGGGAACGTCGTCGAATCTCCTGAATGAGGCGGTGCGGAGCGCGGTTTCCGATATGCGCACCGGGCGGGGCGGTCCCCGGCGGGCGCGAACTACCCTGACCGCACACCGGCTTGCCGGGCCCCGCCCCGGCAGCGCCTCGCACCCTGGGGAGTGGACCCGCTGTGACGCCCGACAGCTACTTCGAAGCCATCGACGACCGCCGCTACAAGCCGACGCCGCACGTGGGCGGCGCCTGGC
Organism: Streptomyces sp. SS1-1; assembly: GCF_008973465.1. NCBI lineage: Bacteria > Bacillati > Actinomycetota > Actinomycetes > Kitasatosporales > Streptomycetaceae > Streptomyces > Streptomyces sp. SS1-1. The sequence goes on from NZ_WBXN01000004.1 coordinate 693,739, forward strand.
ACCGCGACGAGCAGCACTTCAGCCCGCTCGGCGGGCTCGTCGTGCACGCCCTCGACCGGCATCGCGCGGCGTCACCGGACGACGGTCTCGTGCTGTCCCGCATCAGCTACGACATCCTGGGCCGGCTCGCCGTCGACGAGTGCGAGATCGAGGTGGAGACGGTCCGTCCCGGGCGCACCATCGAGCTCCTGGAAGCCGTCGTACGGATCGCCGGCCGCCCGGTGCTGCGGGCCCGCGCCTGGTACCTGCTGGCCCTGGACACCTCCGAGGCCGCGGGCGGCACCGCCGAACCGCTCACCCCGCCCGAGTCGCTGGAGCGGTGGCCGATGTCCGAGCTGTGGTCCGGCGGCTACATCGCCTCCCTGGACGTCCGTCCCGTCGCACCGCCCCGGGCGGGCCGGACGACGGCCTGGGTGTCCACACCGCTGGACCTGGTGGCCGGGGTGCCCGTCAGCCCGCTCGCCTCGTATCTCGCGCTGGTCGACACCGCCAACGGCATCGCCGTCCTGCGGCCGCCCGCCGAGTGGATGTTCCCGAACGTCGATCTGACCGTCCATCTGCACCGGCAGCCGCGCGGCCGCTGGACCGGCCTCGACACCACGGTCTCCTTCGGCCCCTCCGGGCAGGGGCTGACCAGCACCGTCCTGCACGACGTCGACGGCCCCGTCGGCACCGCGCAGCAGATCCTCACGGTCCGCCCCCAGCCCGGGGCGTGAGGCGCCTCGGGCGTCAGGCGCCGTCGCCGGGAGCGGTGGCCGGTGCGGCGGGTGCGGGCGGGGCGGGTTCGGCGGCGCCGTGCCGGCGCTGGCGGCGCGTGTACTCGGTGATGGCCCGCCACAGGTCGCGCCGGTCGACGTCGGGCCAGTAGTCGGGCGTGAAGTGGAGTTCGGCGTAGGCCGTCTGCCAGGGCAGGAAGTTCGACGTGCGCTGCTCGTCGCCGGTGCGCCACAGCAGGTCGACGTCCGGCATGTCCGGCCGGGGCAGGTGCTCGGCGAAGTCCCTCTCACCGATCAGGTCCGGGTCGAGCCGGCCGCTGCGCGCCTGCCGCGCGAGGGCGGCGGCGGTCCGGGCGATCTCGTCCCGGCCGCCGTAGTTGACGCAGGTCGTCACCGTCAGCCCGGTGCGGTCGCGGGTGCCGCGCTCGCGCATGTCGAGCAGGTCGACGAGGTCCTGCGGGAGGCTGTCGGCGCGGCCGTGCCAGCGCATCCGGACGTCGAGGTCCTGGAAGGGGTACGTACGCGTCTCCTGGCGCAGCAGGTCGAGGATGGCGCCGGTCTCCTCGGGGTCGCGTTTCCAGTTCTCGGTGGAGAAGGCGTACAGCGTCAGATGCCGCAGGCCGATCTCCAGCGCGCCGTGCACGACGTCGCGGACGGCGGCGGCGCCGGCGCGGTGGCCCTCGTGCCGGGGCAGGCCGTGGCGCTGCGCCCAGCGGCCGTTGCCGTCCATGATCACGGCCACGTGTTCCGGCATGCGGTCGGCCGGGATGCGCGGCGGCCGCTCCCCGCTGGGGTGGGGCGGCGGGTCGCGGAACACCGGGCGGCGCAGGGGGCGGGGCGGGGCCGGCGGGAGGTGTGGTTCGACGCGGCGTGCGGGCGGTGCCTGCACGGGGGTCAGGGACCAGGCGAGGGCGGCGCGCGCCCGGGCGGGGGCCAGCAGCCGGGCGGTGGTGAGGAACGGGGGCCGGGGCCGGACGCGCAGCAGGGTGGGGCCGGCGGCGTCCACGGCGTCGAGCTGGGCGAGCAGCAGGTCGGCCAGGGCGGCGACGACCGTCGCGGGGCCGGGGTGCATCCCTCGGGTGAGCGCGGGCTGGGTCACCCACTCGCGGCCGAGCTCGGTGAGGTGGGCGACCAGATCGGCGACGGCCGGGCTCCAGCGCAGGCCGATCAGGTCCTCCTCGGCTCCCGGGCATCGGTCGAGGGCTTCGGCGGGCAGCAGGAGGTCGCCCTGGGGGAGGTCGGCGGACAGGTCGGTGAGGATGTCGGTGAGACGCATGCCGTCGAGGAGCCGCTCGTAGGACTCCTGCCGGTCCAGGCGCAGGGCGACGGGCACGCCGGCCCGGTCGAAGAGGTCGCGGACCTGCTCGAACCAGGGCAGCAGATTGCCCCGGCCCCAGGCGCGCCAGCCGCTCCAGTCGGCGAAGCGGCGGCCGTGCGCGTCGACCGCCACCTCGGCCATGGCGTCGCGCAGACCGCTCAGGTCCAGCCGCCAGCGCACCGCGGTGTCCACCAGGGCACGCCGCACGGGGTCGGGACTGGTCCCGGCGGTGAGTTCCCGCTCGAGCGCGTCGATCCACCGCCGCGTCCGTGCGGCCCGCTCGCCCGCGGTGGCCGTGCGGTCGTCGGCGAGGTCGTCGATGGCGTTGGCGGCGGCCCACAGGGCCCAGCAGGCGGGGCGCAGCGCGGCGGGCACGAGCTGGATCAGCGCGTACTCCGCCGGATCCTCGCGCCGGGTCCGGTCACGGCACAGCCGGTACGCCGACCGCAGCGCCGGGTCGTCACCGATCACCGCCGCTACGGACCTGGTCGAGCGGTGAGCCGTTCGCGGGGCATGCCGCCGCCGGCCTGAGAAGGTGAAGGACACGCAGTTCCCAACGACAGCGGCCCGCCGAGGTTTTTCCGCTGGTCAACGGGGCGTGTGTGGGGGTGAGTTGTCGGGAGGTCGCAGGCGGCGCCCGGGGGTACGGGCAGCGTCCGGGGCGCCCCGGGTGCCGTCACGCCGGTCCGCCGGTCCGCCGGGACGGCCTCGTCAGATCCAGCCCCGGCGCGTCGCCTCCATCGCCAGTTGGAAGCGGGTCTGGGCGCCGAAGCGGCGCAGGAGCCTGGTGATGTGGCGTTGTACCGTGCGTTCGCTCCAGCCCAGGGCGCGGCCCGCCGACTTGTCGGTGGCTCCCGACGCCAGCAGGGTCAGCAGCTTCTCCTCCTCCGGCGTCAACCGGTCGGCCACGTCCTCGGCCGTGGGCGGTGCCGACGGCCTGATCTGCACGCTCCGTTCCCACATCGCCTCGAACAGGGCGACCAGCGCGTCGAGCAGGGGCGACGGGTGGATGACGTACGAGGCGGTCACCGCGTTGTCACCGGGGCGCAGGAGCGGAAGCATGGCGATCCGCTCGTCGGATATCGCGAGCTTGGTCGGCAGTCCCGTGGCGATACGGGCCTGCTCCCCCAGCCGTATCCCCGCCGACACGTCCTCCAGCCACCCCGGCAGCTCAAGGACCGAACTGTCGTACAGCACGCGGTATTTGATGCCTCTGGCGAGCAGTTCGAGTTCGACCGGGTTGGGTTCGGAGTGGCCGGCCGCCGCGGCGTACGGCGGGCAGTCGAAGCCCCGTACCTGCGTGCGGGACGCGCGCTGCACCTGCGCCCAGTTCCGGTTGACCTCGTCGCGGCCCGAGATGACCTCCACGAGTTCACCGGGATGCGCGAACCGGCTGCCCGCGCGGTACAGGGACATCAGGCCCGAGAGATGGGAGCGCACGCCGTTCAACGCCCGTTCCCGCTCCCGCAGTACGGCCTCCAGGGCGCTGTCGGGCGGCAGCGCGGCATAGACGACGGGGCGTCCCTGCGCGGTCGAGGCGAGACCGAGGTCGACCAGTGACCGCAGGGCGCGGCTGGTGACGCGCAAAGGGAGGTTGCAGTCCGCCGCGAGGTCGGCGGCGGTGGCGCGGGTCCTTCGGATCAGGGCGTCGTACACGGCTTCGTCCCGCTCGTCCAGGCCGATCGACTCGAGCACGGCGTGTGCCCTCGCTTCCTGTCCTCAACACCTGTCGTCTTCCCGCCGGCTGACGGAAAGTCGCCGCCGGACGATCTTGTCAGGAGTTCCGGCCGGATGTCAGCGTTCTCGAGCCACGTGATCGGCTCGACCCCACGGCGCGGACACGCGTCGCAGAAGGAGTGCCCCCATGCCGTTCCCGGCCCGTCCGCCCCGCGGGCAACACCGGTACAGATCGCTGTTGTCCGTGCTCGGCATATGCGCCACCGCTCTGACCGCCGCTCCTGCGATGGCGCAGGACTCACCTTCTCCCGCGTCCGCCACGACGGCCGCACGATCGAAGATCGACCCCACGCTGCTCAAGCGGATGAACGCCGCCGAAGCACGCGGCGACGGACGCGTCGAGGCGGCCGTCGTCCTGCGGGGGAGCAGCCCGAAGCTCGCCTCGGACGCCTCCGGCGCGGAGGTGCGCCGCGCGCTCGCCCGGGACACGGAGACCGTCCAGGCTCCGGTCGCCGACCTGGTGGAGGCCCGGGGCGACCGGGTGCTCAACACGTTCTGGCTCAAGAACATGGTGCTGGTGAAGGTTACGCCGGACACGCTGCGCGAACTCGCGGCGCTCTCCCCCGTCGAGCGGGTCATCCCCAACTTCACCCTGGAGACCCCGCCCGGCGAGACCGTGGACAAGGGCGCCAAGGCCGTCGCCCGTGCCACGGCCGGGGCGACCACCTGGGGCCTGGCCAAGATAGGCGCCGACAAGGTGCAGTCCGACCGGAAGATCACCGGCACCGGTGTCCGCGTCGCCGTCCTCGACACCGGCATCGACGCCGGCCACCCCGACCTCGCGGGCAGGCTGACCAGCGCCGACCCCGCCGACCCCACCCACCCGGGCGGCTGGATCGAGTTCGACGCCGACGGCCGGCCCGTTCCCGGTTCCGTGCCGCACGACAGCGCGTACCACGGCACCCATGTGGCCGGCACCGTCGCCGGCGGCGACGCCTCCGGCACCCGGATCGGCGTGGCACCCGGCGCCGATCTCATGGGCGGGCTCGTCATCCCCGGTGGCCGCGGCAGCCTCGCCCAGGTCATCGCCGGCATGCAGTGGGCGATCGCCCCGTACGCCGCCGACGGCACCCCCGCCGGGAAGCCCGCCGACGTGGTCAGCATGTCCCTCGGCTCCGACGGCTACGCGGACGAACTCGTCGAACCGGCCCGCAACATCGCGCGCGCCGGCATCTTCCCGGCCTTCGCCATCGGCAACGAGTGCCTCCAGGGCTCGGCCAGCCCCGGCAACGTCTACGAGTCCGTGTCGGTCGGCGCGACCGACGCCGACGACAACGTTGCCGACTTCTCGTGCGGCGAGGTCGTCCACAAGAGCAACTGGAGTGCGCCGCCCGCGGAGTGGCCCGACACCTATGTGGTCCCCGACGTCTCCGCGCCCGGTGTCGACGTCCTGTCGGCGCTCCCCGACGGCGGTTACGGCACGCTCGACGGCACCTCGATGGCGACCCCGCACGTCTCCGGCACCGTCGCCCTGATGCTCCAGGCCGAGCCGGACCTGACCGTCGACGAGGCCCTCGCCATCCTCACCGGCACCTCCCACGCCGACGACCGCTACGGCACGCTGCCCAACCCCCGGTACGGGCACGGCCGTATCGACGCCTTCGCGGCGGTGAACGAGGCCGCCCAGCACAGCGGGGTCCGCGGCACGGTCACCGACGAACGCAGCGGGAAGCCCCTGGCGGGTGTCACCGTCGCACGCACCGACACCGGCCGCACGGTCACCACGGACGACGCGGGCCGCTTCTCGCTCCGCCTCGCGCCCGGCACCCACGAACTGGCGCTGTCCCGCTTCGGATACGTGGACACCACGACCCGGCAGCGGGTGCGCGCCGACCGCTACACGGAGGTCGCTCTGAAGCTGCCCCGCACCCGGTGGGCCACGGTCAGCGGGACGGTGACGTACGGCCCGACCGGGACGACCGTGCCGGGCGCCACCGTGACGATCCAGGACGTGCCGGACACGCTGTCGGCGGTGACCGACCGGAAGGGCCGCTACACCATCCACGACGTGCCCGCCGGTGAGCGCAGCGTGGCGGCGACCGCCCCCGGCATCTCCCGGTCCCGGCCGCTGTCCGTGACCGTGGACGGCCACTCCGGCGCCCGGCACGCCGATCTGGCGCTGCCCCGCCCGTCCGCCACCGAGCGCGTGTCCCTGTCGAGTCAGGGCAAGCAGCCGAACAGTGACGCCTGGTGGGCCGACCTCAGCGACGACGGCCGGGTCGTCGCGTTCGCCAGCCCCGCCTCCAACCTGGTGTCCGGGGACACCAACGGCACGCTCGACATCTTCGTCGCCGACCGGGACAAGCAGACCACCGAACGTGTGTCGGTGGCGTCGGACGGCACTGAGGGCGACGACTTCTCCCTGACGCCTACCCTCAGTGCGGACGGCCGGTACGTCGGGTTCAGCAGCGGCGCCGGCAACCTGGTGCCGGGCGACACCAACCGGGAGACGGACGCCTTCGTGCACGACCGGACGACCGGTGTCACGGAGCGGGTCTCGGTGTCCTCCGACGGCACGCAGGCGAACGGCCTGAGCTCGGCCCCGTCGCTCAGCTCCGACGGGCGCTACGCCGTCTTCAACAGTGAGGCCGACAACCTGGTGGCCGGGGACACGAACGACACCACCGACGTGTTCCTCCACGACCGGAAGACCGGCACCACCGTCCGGGTCTCCGGGGCGGCCGACGGCACACCGGGCAACGGCCCCTCCCGTGAGCAGACCATCAGCGCCGACGGCCGGTACATCGCCTACCAGAGCACCGCGGACAACCTCGTCACGGGCGACACCGACGGCACCGCCGACGTCTTCGTCTTCGACCGTGTGACGGGCACGACGACCCTGGTCGACGGACCCGACGGCGCGAACACCGCGCCGCGCATCAGCGGCGACGGCGGCACGGTCGCCTTCGACAACGACTGGCGGCTCTTCGTGCACGACCTGCGCACGGGGAAGAACGAACGGGTCGACGTCGCCGGCGACGGCACCCCGGGTGACCAGTGGGGCTTCGCGCCCTCCCTGAGCGCGGACGGCACGAAGGTGGCCTTCTACAGCTACGCCTCCAACCTCGCCCCGGGCGACAGCAACGGGCAGGTCGACGTGTTCGTCCGCGACCGGAAGGCCGGCACCACGATCCGGGTGTCGGACGGTCCCGAGAAGGCGGGCGGGGACGGCTCCTCCGCGCTTCCCGCCCTCAGCGGGAACGGGCGGTACGTCGCCTTCGAGAGCACGTCGGCCAACCTCGTCGGCGACGACACCAACCGCCATTCCGACATCTTCGTCCACGACCTGGTCGCCGGCCCCGAGGCCCGCTTCGCGCCGAACGACCTGTCCGTGACGCCGTCCCGGGCCCGTCCCGGCGCGCCGGTGCGGGTGTCCGCACGCGTGAAGAACGTGGGCGAGGCGAAGGGGACGTACACCGCGGTCCTGACGGTGGCGGGTGAGCCGGAGCAGCGGCAGGCCGTCACGGTCCGGCCCGGTGAGGAGGTGACGGTGCGGTTCACCGTCCGCCGGGACACCGTGGGCACGTACTCCGTCGGAATCGGCACGCTCGCCGGAGAGTTCGTCGTGCGGCGGTAGACACGGCGGCACCCCGGACACGTCATCGACTGCCGCCCGCGACCACCGGTCGCGGGCGGCAGCCATGAATATGGCGGCTGCGCGCATAGCTCGACCCGAAACTATGGGGTCCAACCACATACGCCTCTGACCTGGCCGTTCCTACGGTGTGGCGACACGCAATCATCCCGTCGAACGTCAGGAAGTGGTGCCGATGTCGTCGCCCGCGACTGCTCCGCCCGCCCCGAACAACCTCAAGCGCATCGTCGCCGCGTCCCTCATCGGCACCACCATCGAGTGGTACGACTTCTTCCTGTACGGTTCGGCCGCCGCCCTCGTCTTCAACAAGCTGTTCTTCCCGGAGGAGGACCCCTTGGTGGGCACCCTCCTGTCCTTCCTCACCTACGCGGTGGGCTTCGCCGCCCGGCCGCTGGGCGCGCTGGTCTTCGGGCACTACGGCGACCGGCTGGGCCGCAAGAAGCTGCTGGTGCTCAGCCTGCTGATGATGGGCGGGGCGACCTTCGCGATCGGTCTGCTGCCGACGCACGCCAGTGTCGGCAGCGCGGCGCCGGTGCTGCTGACGGTGCTGCGCCTGGTGCAGGGTTTCGCGCTGGGCGGTGAGTGGGGCGGTGCCGTGCTGCTGGTGTCCGAGCACGGGGACGCGCGCCGGCGCGGCTTCTGGGCGTCGTGGCCCCAGACCGGGGCGCCCGCCGGGCAGTTGCTGGCGACCGGTGTGCTGTCGCTGCTGACGGCGGTGCTGTCGGAGAGCGCCTTCGGCAGCTGGGGCTGGCGCGTGCCCTTCCTGCTCTCCGGCGTGCTGGTGATCGTCGGTTTGTGGATTCGTCTCTCTGTCGACGAATCCCCGGTGTTCAAGCAGGCACTGGCGCAGGCCGAGGCCCGCAAGAGCTCCGCGACCGCCACCGCCGAGAAGATGCCGCTGGTCGCCGTGATGCGCCATCACTGGCGGGACGTGCTTGTGGCGATGGGGGCGCGCATGGCGGAGAACATCAGCTACTACGTCATCACCGCGTTCATCCTCGTCTACGCCACCACGTCGGCCGGCGTGTCCAAGCAGACCGCGCTGAACGCGGTGCTGATCGCCTCCGCGATCCACTTCGCCGTCATCCCGGCCTGGGGCGCGCTGTCCGACCGGCTCGGACGCCGTCCCGTCTATCTGATCGGCGCGGTCGGAGTGGGCCTGTGGATGTTCCCGTTCTTCTCCCTCATCGACACCGGCGGCTTCGGCAACCTGCTCCTCGCGGTGACCGTGGGCCTCGTGCTGCACGGCGCCATGTACGCGCCGCAGGCCGCGTTCTTCTCGGAGATGTTCGCGACCCGGATGCGCTATTCCGGCGCCTCCATCGGCGCCCAGTTCGCCTCGGTGGCGGCGGGCGCGCCCGCTCCGCTGATCGCCACCGCGCTGCTGAAGGAGTACGACAGCTCCACGCCGATCTCCCTGTACGTCATCGCTGCGGCGCTGCTGACGGTGGTCGCCATCGTCGTGGCCAAGGAGACCCGCGACCGGGACCTCACCGACGTCCAGCCCGAAGACGGTGAGGTGCGCGCCAAGGCCCCGGCGGCCGGCGCGCCCCTCGGCTGACCCGGGCGACGCCCTCTCGGCCCGACCCCCGTACCCCGGACGCCAGGGGCACGGGGGTCAGCGCCGTGCGGGTCCGGACAGGCGGTGCAGCCGCAGCGCCAGCTGGATCTCCAGGGCGCGGGCCGGGCTCTGCCAGTCGTCGCCGAGGAGGCGGCCGACGCGCTCGAGGCGCTGGGCGACGGTGTTCACATGGACGTGCAGGTGGTCCTTGGTACGGGCCGGGCTCATCCCGCAGGAGAAGTAGGCGTCGAGGGTGCGCAGCAGATCGGTGCCGCGGCGTTCGTCGTAGGCGACGACCGGGCCGATCGTCCGGCCGACGAAGCCCGTGACGTCCCGGTCGCCGGCCAGGAGCAGGCCCAGGAACCCGAAGTCCTCGGCGGCGGCGCCGTCCCCGGGGCGGCCGAGCAGCCGCAGGGCCTCCAGGCAGCGCCGGCCCTCCTCGTAGCCGGCGGCCACGGCGTCCGGGTGGGCGGCCAGGTCCTCGACCGGGGCGGAGGCGCCGACGGTGACCGCCTCGTGGACGGCCGTGCCCAGATGGCGGGCGGTGCGGCGGGCCAGCGCGGTCGCGGTGTCGTCGCCGGTGAGGGGCAGCAGCAGCACGGTGCCACCGTCACGGGCGGCGGCCAGGCCGTGCCGGGTCGCGGCGAGATGGGAGGCCGCGGACCACAGGCGCCGGCGGGCGTCCGCCTCCTGTTCGGCGTCGGCGGCGACGGCGTCGAGGCGGGCGGCGAGGACGACATGCCGGGCGTCGAGGTCGGCGCGCAGCCGGGCGGCGCGCTCGCGCAGCAGGCGCGGGTCGCGGTCGCGGGCGTCGAGCAGGTCGTCGAGCAGTTCGCCCCGGACGCGCTGCTCGGCCTCGGCGGCGGAGCGCCGGGCGAGGAGCAGCAGCGAGGTGACGGTCGCCGCCCGTTCCAGGGTGCTCTGGTCGACCCGGTCGAGGCCGGGCCGGCCGCGCAGCACGAGGGCGCCGAGCAGTTCACCGCCGGCCACGACGGCCGCGATCCAGTCGTCGCCGTACCGGACGGCGTGGCCCTCGGCGCGGGACGCCTCCAGGGCCGTGGCCGGGACCGCGGTGGCCTCGGTGAACTCGACGGTGCCGTCGAGGACTTCGGAGACGGCGGCCGCCACGTCGTGCACCCCGCCGCCGTGCAGCACGAGCTGCGCGAGCCGGTCGTGGACGTCGGACGCCCGCTCGATGACTCCACTGCGGTCACGGATGATCTCGTTGGCCCGTTCCAGATCGGCGAGGGCCGAGCGGGTCTCGGAGAGCAGGTTGGCCGTGTCGATGGCGGCCGCGGCGAGCGCGGCGAAGGAGCCGAGCAGCGCGATCTGCTCCCGTTCGAAGACCCGGGCGCGCCGGTCGGCGGCGAAGAGGACGCCGATGACGTGGTGCCCCAGGGTCAGCGGGACGCCGAGGATGGCGACCAGTCCCTCGTCGCGGACCCCGGCGTCGATGGCCAGGGTGTGCTGGAACCGGTCGTCCTTGAAGTAGTCGTCGGTGACGTAGGGGCGGGCGGTCTGGGCGACGAGCCCGCCGAGGCCCTCCCCCATGCCGAGCCGCAACTGCTGGAAGCGGGCGGCGACCGAGCCCTCGGTCACCCGCATGTAGGTGTCGCCCCTGGCCGGGTCGTTGAGGCTGAGGTAGGCGACGTCCGTACCGAGCAGGGACCGGGCGCGCTGCACGATGGCCTGGAGGACGGCGTCGAGGTCCCGCAGGCCCGCGAGGTCGTGGGCGGTCTCGAAGAGGGCCGACAGCTCGGCCTCGCGTCTGCGCCGGCCCTCCAGCTCCGAGCGCACGCGCAGCGCGAGCAGCTTGGCCTGTTCGAGGGCGACGATCTGCTCGGTGGGCCGGCCCTCGGCACGGGCGAGCAGCACCGGCTGCTCGTAGGCGTCGGCGGACGCGCCCCTGGCCAGCAGTTCGAGATACGGGGTCTCGGCGCCGGTCGGGGGCGCTCCGGCCGCGGAACGCTCGGTGGGCTGCACGTGATCGCGGGACATGCCGACAGGATTGCTCATCGCACCGTCACCTCGTCAGCCCTGTGGACAACTCCGGATTCCGCCGGTCCGGGCGTCGCCGTGCCATGGCTCAGTGCGCGGTCCAGCCGCCGTCGAGCACGAGCGAGGTCCCGGTGACGAAGGACGCCTGCGGGGTGCACAGGTACGCGACCGCCTCGGCGACCTCCTCGGGCTCGATGAGCCGCTTGACCGCGCTGTCCTGGAGCATCACCTCGGCCAGCACCCGTTCCTCGGGGATGCCGTGCGCCCTGGCCTGGTCGGCGAGCTGCTTCTCGACCAGGGGGGTGCGCACATAGCCGGGGTTCACACAGTTCGAGGTGACCCCGTGGGAGGCGCCTTCCAGAGCCGCGACCTTGGACAGACCCTCCAGCCCGTGTTTGGCGGCCACATAGGCCGACTTGAACGCGGACGCGCGCAGCCCATGGACGGAGGACACGTTGACGATCCGGCCCCACCCCTGCCCGTACATATGGGGCAGGGCTCCGCGGATGAGCCGGAACGGTGCCTCCAGCATGACGGTGAGCACGGTGTGGAAGGTGTCCGGCGGGAACTCCTCGAGGGGGCGCACGAGCTGGAGCCCGGCGTTGTTCACCAGGACGTCGGTGCCGGCGGCGGCCTGCTCGGCGGCGTCGAGGTCGGTGAGGTCGAGGACCTGGGGCTCGACGGCGCCGCCGAGGTCCTGGGCGTGTTCGGCGAGCGAGTCCAGGCCGGCCGCGTCCCGGTCGACCGCTCTGACCTTGGCCCCCGCGGCCGCGAGCCGGAGCGCGCAGGCGCGCCCGATGCCGCCTGCGGCACCGGTGACCAGGGCGGTGCGCCCGCCGAGGTCGAGCGGGGAGGGCGGCGAGGGCGGGGTCGAGCCGTGGGCGGGAGGGATGCTGGGCGGGGTCATGGGCTCGACCCTAGGCAGCGCCCTCCCCCGGCCACATATGGCCACGGCCCATACTTCAGTCGGATTCCATAGGTTCGGCTGCCATAGGTGCGGCCGCCATAGGTGCGGCCGCCATGGGTGCGGCTGCCATGGGTACGGCCGCCATGGGTTCGAACCACGTGGGCTCGTCGGCCAGCGCCTGCTTGATCCGGAACAGCTGGCTCTCCTTCATCCGGGGCAGGGCGTCCACCTCGAACCAGCCGACTTCCAGGGACTCGTCGTCGTTCACCCGTGCCTCACCGCCGAGCGCCCGGCAGCGGAAGGTGATGTCCATGAACTGGCACCTGTCGCCGTTGGGGTAGGTGACCTCCTGGCTGGACCGGACGAGGACGACCCGTTCGGCGACGCACCGGACGCCGGTCTCCTCGTACACCTCGCGCACGGCGGCGGCCGCGGGCTGCTCGCCCGGGTCGGGGATGCCGTTGACCACCGTCCACTGCTGGTTGTCGGCCCGCTGCCCGAGCAGGACCCGCCCCTCGTCGTCGAACACGACGGCGCTGACGCCGGGGAGCCACAGCAACTGGTGTCCCGCGGCGGCGCGGATCGTCCGGATGAAGTCAGGAGTAGCCATGCCCCGACCCTAATGGCCCCTCATGGCGCCGCCCCCGCCCCCGGGGTGCCGGGAGCGGGGGCGAAGTGGAAGAGCGAACGGTCAGGCGGTGCGGGTGCGCCGGGCGCGGAGGCCGGAGCCGATCGCCCAGCCCAGGCCGCCGGCGGCGACCAGCACCAGGGCGATCTCGGGCAGGACACCGAGCCGGGTGGCGGGGGTCTCGGTGGAGCGCAGCGGCACCTTCTGGACGAGGGAGTCGGCGACGAACATGCCGGTCCGCTGGGTGATGGTCCCGTCCGGCATGATGATCGCGCTGACGCCGCTGGTCACCGGGACGGTGACGGTCCGGCTGTGCTCGACGGCGCGCACCCGGGACATGGCGAGCTGCTGGTAGGTCATCTCGCTGCGGTCGAAGGTGGCGTTGTTGCTGGGCACGGAGATGAGCTGGGCGCCGTCCTCGACCTCGGAGCGCACCGCCCAGTCGAACGCGGCCTCGTAGCAGGTGACGAGGCCGACCCTGGTGCCGGCCATGGTGAAGACGCCCGGTTCGCTGCCCCGGCTGAAGTCCTTGCGGACCATCGAGGTCCAGTCCTCGTTGATGGCGCCGACGAGGGAGCGCAGCGGCAGGTACTCGCCGAAGGGCTGGATCTGCCGCTTGTCGTAGGTGTCCACGGGCCCCTTCTCCGGGTCCCACAGGATCTGCTCGTTGAGCAGCTTGCCGTCGCGCTCGACGACGCCGCCGACCGAGACGGGCACGCCGATCGCCTTGGCGGCCGTGTCGATGACGGCGCGGGCGTCGGCGTGGGCGAAGGGGTCGATGTCGGAGGAGTTCTCGGGCCACAGCACGAAGTCGGGCCGGGGGACCTTGCCGGCCTTCACCTCGGCCGCCAGGCGCTCGGTCTCCCGTGCGTGGTGGTCGAGGACGGCCCGGCGCTGGGCGTTGAAGTCGAGTCCGGCGCGGGGCACGTTGCCCTGGATGACGGCGACGGTCGCGGTGCCGTCCTCGGCCGCGTCGCTGACCAGGGGCCGCGCGGCCACGGCGCCCACGACGGGCACGGCCACGCTGAGCAGGGCGACGGCCGCGGCGGAGCGCCGTACCGCGCGGGTGCGCCGGTGCTCGACGGCGAGCCGTACGACCTCGTACAGGCCGAAGCCGCACAGGACGACGGCGAACCCGAGGACCGGGGTGCCTCCCACGGCGGCCAGCGGCAGGAAGACGCCGTCGGCCTGGCCGAACGCGATCTTGCCCCAGGGGAAGCCGTTGAACGGCGCCCGCGCGCGGGCCGCCTCCCCGGCGATCCACAGGGCCGCCGCCCAGAGCGGTGCGCCGGGGAGCTTCGAGACCGCGGCGATCCCGGCGCCCACCAGTGCCACGAAGACCGCCTCGATGGCCACGAGCGCGAGCCAGGGGCCCGGCCCCACCTCCACACCGGTCCACACCAGCAGCGGCAGCAGGAAGCCGAGGCCGAACAGGTAGCCGAGGCCGAGTCCCGCCTTCCAGGTACGGCCGCGCAGCACCCAGCCGAGGCCGGCGAAGGCGGGCAGGGCCAGCCACCAGAGGGTGCGGGGCGGGAAGCTGACGTAGAGCAGCACTCCGGAGAGCGCGGCGGTGAGGGCCGGAACCAGCCGCAGGAGCCGTGCCGCGCGCGGCGAGGGCGCGATCGGCGGCTTGAGCTGGTCCGACTCGTCCACGAAGGTTGCGGTGACGGTCACTCCCGGAGTGTACGGCGGCCGGGCGCGCGGCCGACAGCGCGGCCAGGGCGGCGGGCGGCTCGCTCCCCCGCCCGCACGGCCCGCTCCGCCGCCCCCGCGTCGGATGGCCTGTGCACGGGACGTCCACAAACCGGCCGTGTGCCGTTACGGTATGCCGCAGCCCCGGTCGCATCCGGTTCAGGTCCGGTGGGACGGGGTCCGTCACAGGTCGGGGGACCGGGTTCAGGGGGCGGGGTGGGTTCCACGGGGATGACGTCCGGGACGGGTCCGGACGAGGACAGCGACAGACGAAACGTTTCTGACGCGACGGGCGTCGTGGTGCTGGGCGCCTGCGCCGCCTGGTCGCTGATCTCGGCGGGCGTCCACGGCGGGCGTCCCGAGGGCGTCCTGCTGGCGGTGCTCGCGGTCGCGGCCGGCTACGCGGTGGGGCGGATCGGCGGCGCGCTGCTGCCGGTCGCCGCACCCTGCGCCGGCGCGCTGGCCGGGGTGGCCCTCACCCTGGCCGTGCCGCGGCTGGCGCCCGGCCCTCAGCTGGTCGCCCCGCTGGGCCACGCCGGGGCGACGGCCGCCGTGCTGACCCTCTCGGCCGGCGCCGCCTGCTGCGCGGCCTGGTCGGCGCGGTCACCGCTGCCCCGCCTCGGCCTGCGCGTGCTGGCCGCCGGGATCGCGGTGACGGCGGCCGTGCTGGGCTCCACCAGCGGCTTCGTCCTCTGTACGGCCGTCCTGCTGTGCTCGCTCGCCGCCGCCCAGGTGCGGCGGGGCGTGGGCATCGCGGGGCTGGCCGTGGCGGCGCTCGCGGTGACCGGCCTGACCTGGGCGGTCGCGGAGGGGGCGGTGCCCGGCGGGCTCGGCGGCTGGCTGGAGGGGCAGCTGACCCGGCAGCGGGTCGGGCTGTGGCACGACGCCCTGCGGCTGGCCGGCCACCATCCGGCCCTCGGTGTGGGTCCCGGCCGCTTCGGAGAGGCCGGCGGGACGGCCGGCGGCCTGGTGCTCGCGGACGCACGGCCGCACTCGGCGCCGTTGCAGCAGGCCGCGGAGCAGGGGATCGTCGGTCTGCTGCTGCTCGCGGCGGCCTTCTCCTGGATGCTGTTCGCCCTGTGGCGCACCCGGCGGCCGACGCCCGTCGCCCTCACGGCGGGCGCGACGCTGACGGCCGTGGCCGCGGTCGCCGCCGTCGGCAACGCGCTGAGCTTCACGGCGGTGTCGGTGGGCGCGGGGCTGCTGGCGGGGCTGGCGACGGCACGGCCCCTGACGCTGGAGTCGTCCCGGAGCCGTGAGGCGCCGGCACGCGCGCGGGACGATCATCCCGTGCCGTGAGCCGCCGGGGTCAGAGCGCGGTGCCCGCCGTCCGGGCGCGCAGCCGGTCCTCGATGACCCGGACGGCGTCCTCGGCGTCGTCCACGGTCACGGTGAAGGAGTGCCCGTCCCCCAGCCGCAGGACCAGCCCCTCACCCCGGCGTACGACGACGGCGGTGCCCTTCTCCGGTCGCCACCGGTAGCCCCAGCCGCCCCAGTGGCGCGGGGTGACCATGGGCACGAAGTCGGCGCCGACGACCTGGGAGAGAGGGATGCGGCGCCGGGGCACGCCGATGTGACCGCAGCGCACCTCCAGACACTCCTGGTCGACCTTCAGCGCGACGTGTACGAAGGCGAGGGTGCCGAACAGGACGAGCAGTCCGGCGGCGATGCAGCCGACGACGGCCATGACGAGGGGGGCGAGGCCACCCGTCCACGCGGAGTCGACCGCCAGCTCGATACCGAGCGCCATACAGGCGGCGCCGACGAGCGCGAGCAGCCACTGGACCCTGTTGGTCGCCCGCCCGGTCCAGACATCGGGATGCGGCTTCCTGCCGTGGGGGTGGTCCCTCATGGCTATGAGGTTACTCAGATTCCGCTGCGGTGGTACCGCGCTGCACAGCGTGACTGCTCCGACCGGCCCAGAGCGGACCGGACCGTTCCAGGTGGCGGCGGGTGGTCAGCCGGCGGGGCTGGTCGCCTTGAGCAGCCGGCCTTCCGCGTAGGTGAGGGCGGCCTCCGGCAGGGTGCCCTCGCGGCCGCTGAGCAGCACGGTCAGGGTGCCGGTGGCAGCGGCCCCCGGGGTGGGCTGCTCGCCGAGCCGGCGCAGCGCCTGCGCGGCGACCGCCCCGGCGGAGCCGTGCAGGACGAGCGGCGGGAAGCCGGGGCGCTGCACGGCGGCACGGATGCGCTCGGCGACCAGCTCGTAGTGGGTGCAGCCCAGGACGACGGTGGTGACGTCGTCGGGGGTGAGCGCGGCGGCCGCGGCGACGGCGGCGTCGATGGCCGTCTCGTCCGCGTGCTCGACGGCCTCGGCCAGTCCGTAGCAGGGGACCTCGGCGACCGGGACACCGTCCGCGAAGTCCTTGATCAGTCCGCGCTGGTAGGGGCTGCCGGTGGTGGCGGGGGTGGCCCAGATGGCGACGGGGCCGCCGCCGGCGGCGGCCGGCTTGATCGCCGGGACCGTGCCGACGACCGGTATGCCGGGTTCGAGGCGGGCGCGCAGGGTGGGCAGGGCGTGCACGGTGGCGGTGTTGCAGCCGATGATCAGGGCGTCGGGGCGGTGCGCGGCGGCGGCCTCGGCGACGGCCAGGGCACGCCCGGTGAGGTCCTCGGGGGTCCTCGGTCCCCAGGGCATGCCGTCGGGGTCGAGGGAGAGGACGAGATCCGCGTCGGGTCGCAGCCGCCGTACGGCGGCCGTCGCCGCCAGCAGGCCGATTCCGGAGTCCATCAGCGCGATCTTCACCCGGCCACGATAGACGATGGGCCCTTACGGGCGGCTGTCGTGGGGCAGACTGCGCGCGTGAGCGCCTTCGCGTGGATCGCCGTCTGCTCCCTGTCCGGCTGGCTGTGGCTGCTGCTGTGCCAGGGCTTCTTCTGGCGTACGGACGTCAGGCTCCCGCGGCGTACGGATCCCGGGGAGTGGCCGTCCGTCTGTGTGGTCGTGCCCGCGCGGGACGAGGCGGCGGTGCTGCCCGCGAGTCTGCCGTCGCTGCTCGCCCAGGAGTATCCGGGGCGCGCGGAGGTCTTCCTCGTCGACGACGGCAGCGGCGACGGCACGGGTGAGCTGGCCCGGCGTCTCGCGCGTGAGCACGGCGGCCTGCCGCTGACCGTGGACTCCCCCGGCGAACCGCCGGCCGGCTGGACAGGCAAGCTCTGGGCGGTGCGCCATGGCATCGGGCTGGCCCGCGCGCGGGAGCCCGAGTACCTGCTCCTGACGGACGCGGACATCGCGCACGCCCCGGACAGTCTGCGGGAGCTGGTGGCGGCGGCCCGCGCGGGCGGCTTCGACGCCGTCTCGCAGATGGCCCGGCTGCGGGTGGACAGCCTGTGGGAGCGGCTGGTGGTGCCGGCGTTCGTGTACTTCTTCGCGCAGCTGTATCCGTTCCGCCGGATCGGCCGGAGGGGGGCGCGGACGGCCGCGGCGGCGGGTGGCTGTGTGCTGCTGCGGACCGATACGGCCGTGCGGGCGCGTATCCCGGACGCCATCCGGGGTGCCGTGATCGACGACGTGGCGCTCGCGCGCGCGGTCAAGCGCGGCGGGGGCCGGATCTGGCTGGGGCTGGCGGACCGGGTCGACAGTGTGCGGCCGTATCCGCGGCTGGCCGACCTGTGGCGGATGGTCTCGCGCAGCGCCTACGCGCAGCTGCGGCACCAGCCCCTGCTGCTGCTCGGGACGATCGCCGGGCTGGCGCTGGTCTATCTGGTGCCGCCGGCGGGTCTGGCCTGGGGCGCCGCCACCGGGGACGGTGTGACGGCGGTCCTGGGGGGCCTGGCGTGGCTGGTGATGACCGGGACGTACGTGCCGATGCTCCGTTATTACCGGCAGCCGTTGTGGCTGGCTCCGCTGCTGCCGGTGACGGCGTTCCTCTATCTGCTGATGACGGCGGACTCCGCTGTCCAGCACTACCGGGGGCGCGGCGCGGCCTGGAAGGGCCGCACCTACACGCGTCCCGGCACGGTGCCCGAGGAGGGCTGACCCCGATCCGCCTGGTCGGCTACTTGCGGCCGGGGGTCCAGTTCATGCCCCAGCCGTAGGCGTGGTCGACGGTGCGCTGGGGGCTGACGCCGCGTTCGGGGACCAGGTAGCGGGCCTCGCGCTGGACGACGAGGTCGTCGCCGTTGCGGGTGATCAGGGCGAGGGCGCACACCGTGGAGGGGACGGTGCACTCGTCGAGGGAGAAGTCGATCGGGGCGCCGTGCTGCGGGGTGAGGGTGACGGTGGCGTTCAGGTCGGCGAAGGAGCGGGCGCCCTGGTAGATGGTGACGAAGACCAGGATGCGGCTGAAGGCCTGCTTGTGGTCGAGGTTGATGGTGAGGTTCTCGCCGCCGGCCACGGCGCCGGTGCGGTCGTCGCCGTCGAGGTGGATGTACGGCGGCTGGTGCAGCGCTCCGTAGGCGTTGCCGAGGGCCTGGATGACGCCCTTGCGCCCGTCGGACAGCTCGTACAGGGCGCACAGGTCGAGGTCGAGGTCGTCGTGCATGGCGACCGGGCGGCCCAGTTTGCTCGCCCAGCCGGAGAACTGCTTGCGCACCTGCCAGTTGAGGTTGACGCGCATGGCGCCCGAGGTGCCGCCCTGCTTGGTGAGGGAGACGGACGGGGCGGACTTGGTGAGCGTCACCTTGCTCAGGCTGACCGGGGGCGCCTGCGGGACGGGCGGCGGGACCGGCGGCATGGCGGGCGGGGCCACGGTCACCGGCGGCGGGGGCATCGTGACGGGCGGGGCCGGCGGCGGGGGCGGGGTCATGGGGGCGGCGGGCGCGGCGGCCTGCTGGGGTTCGTCGACGCTGATGCCGTAGTCGGTGGCGAGGCCGGCGAGGCCGGTGTCGTAGCCCTGGCCGACGGCGCGGAACTTCCAGGCGCCCTGGCGACGGTAGAACTCGCCCAGGACGAAGGCCGTCTCCACGGTGGCGCCGGTGCTGTCGAAGCGGGCGACGACGGTGCCCTGCGCGGCGTCCCTGACCTCGATGTAGAGGCCCGGCACCTGGCCGAAGGCGCCGCCGTCCGCGGACGCGGCGAGGATGACGGTCTCGATCGCGGGCTCCACGCGCGGGAGGTCGACGACGAGGCGGTCGGTGATCCGCCCGCCGGTGTTCGTCTTGCCCTCGTGCCGGACGGCTCCGGAGGCGTGCGCGGGTTGGTTGTAGAAGACGAAGTCGGCGTCGGAGCGGACCTTTCCGCCGACGAGGAGCAGGGCCGAGGCGTCCACGTCGGGGGTGCCCGGCGCCGGGTGCCAGCCCAATTCGACCGTCAATGCCGTGGCCGGCACCGGAACATTGGACCCTTTCGACATTGTCATGTCCGCCCCCATCACGTGATCTTCGCGCACCGGGGGGTCTCCCGGCGGCTCGTCCAGTTCTTCAGGGACAACCTATTCCGCGCACCCGGGAACCCTGGAGAGGGGGAGGGCAAGACCGGAGGTCAACCGCCGGTAACGCCCCGGGAACTCGGCCTTTACCTGATCCGAACGCCGAATGCCGTCCCTTTTTGCCAAGTTCGCTCGCATTGGGGATCCGGCGTCACTCGGGAACCGTAAAACAACCCTCTTATCGGTCTCCCCAACCAGCACATCGTGGGCTTACCTTATGTGCCATGACCTCCCCCCGCTCCACGTATGGCGGCGGCTACTACTCCGCCTCCTTCCCGGACACCCCGATCTACGACTCGCTCGTGGCCGAGCGGGGCACCCCGCAGATCGCCCCGATCCGGGTCCCCGCCGCGTACGACAGCCCGGCCAGTCATCTGCCCGCACTGCCGTCCGCGCTCCCCGCCCTCCCGGCGGGCCCGTCCCAGCCCTCCTACGGCTACCCGCAGACGCCGCAGCCCGCTCCGCTGCAGCAGGCGCCCGCGGCGTACATCCCGCAGCAGGCCGCCCCGCGGGGCTACCCCGGACCGCAGGCTCCGCAGCAGCCTCGCCCGGTGGCCCCCGGCGGCATGGGCTACGAGGCCATGCGCCCCGCGGCTCCCCGGCCCGCCGCGCAGCAGTACCAGGATCCGTACAACAATCAGCAGCAGTACCGCGGATACTGATCCGTCCCCCGGGTCACCGGTGCCACCTGGCACGATGAGCCCATGGGACACCCACAGCTGCAGTCGATCCACGTCCACCCGGTCAAGGCGTTCCGGAGCATCGAGCTCCGGGAAGCCGTCGTGGAGCCCTGGGGGCTGGCCGGCGACCGGCGCTGGGCGCTGATCGACGCTGGGGGAAAGGTCGTGACACAGCGGCGGCACCCGCTGCTGGCGCGCGCCGCCGCCGAGCCGATGCCCGGCGGCGGCGTCCGCTTGTCCGCGCCCGGCATGGACACCCTGACGGTGCCCGTGCCGCGCGCGACGGGCACCGTGCCGATGGAGATCTTCGGCGACAAGGTGGAGACGGTCCCCGCCGAGGACGACGCCGCGCACCGCTGGTGCAGCGCCTACCTCGGCACCGAGGCGCGCCTCGTGCACCTGGACTCCCCCGCCACGCGCCGGCCGGTCGACCCGGAGCACGCCCTGCCCGGCGAGACGGTGAGCCTGGCCGACGGCTACCCGCTGCTGCTCACCACCACGGCGTCCCTCGACGCCCTCAACTCCCTGATCGCCCGCGGGGAGCACGCCGCCGAGGGGCCGCTGCCCATGGACAGGTTCCGGCCGAACGTCGTCGTCTCGGGCACCGCCGCCTGGGCCGAGGACGGCTGGACCCGCGTCGCCATCGGGGAGGTCGCCTTCCGGGTCGCCAAGATGTGCGGGCGCTGCGCGGTCACCACCACCGACCAGCGCACCGGCGACCGCGGCAAGGAACCCCTGCACACCCTCGGCGGACACCGCCGCACGGGCGGCGGACTGATCTTCGGGCAGAACCTGGTCCCCCAGGGCCCGGGCACCATCCGGGCCGGTGACCCGGTCGAGATCCTCGGCTGAGAAGATCTGTGCGAGTCCGGCGGGATCGCGGGAACCGGGGCCGGGGGGCCGCGCGTTGGGCATGCTGTGAGATGGGTGTGAAGCGCGCGGGGGCGTGACGGAGCCGGAAGGGGGGTGACCGACGATGCGGGCGATCACAGGGCTGTGGCGCTGGCGGCACAATCCGCTGCGCCGCCGGACCGACGTGGCCGAGGGCTGGGTGGCCCTCCTGGCCATGCTGTTCATCGTCGTCGCCGCGCCCACGGCCGGCTCCCTGGTCGGCGGCCTCGCCCAGGAGTCCCTCCAGGAGTCCGTGCGGCAGCAGCGCGCGTCCCGGCACCAGGTGTGGGCGACCGTCGTCCGCAAACTCGACGGGCCCCGGCTGGACGTGGACCCGGAGACCACCGCCGGACGCGGGGTGCGGGCCCGCGTCCTCGCCGACTGGACCGCCGCGGACGGCACCGCGCGCCAGGGCGCGGTCACCGTGGACCTGGCCACGCCCGAGCCGGGCACCCGCTTCCCGCTGTGGATCGACCGGCAGGGCCGCGTCGTGGCCCCGCCGCTGGACTCCGCGACGGCGTCGGCGCACGCCGTGATCGCCGGGTTCGGTGCCGCGCTGCTCGCGATCGCCCTGATAGAGGCCGCCAGACGCCTGATCGTCTGGCGCATGGTCCGCGGCAGATACCTGAGTTGGGACCGCGCCTGGGACAAGGCGGGGCCTGACTGGGGCCGGACCGGCGCCGGCAGCTGACCGCGTTCCGGCTCTGGTCAACCCACCGTCCGCGCGCACGCTACGGTGGACCGGCCGAAGTCTTCGGCAGGCAGACCCGCGTACTACGAGGTGGGGGCACGTCAACACCATGGCACAGGGCACGGTCCAGGTGACGCACACCGGCACTTCGCGGTGGCGGCGCCGCACGGGTGAGTACGCGTCGCTCGCCGCCGCCCTGGAGGCCGCGGCCGACGGAGACGTCCTCACCGTCGCCCCCGGCACCTACCGGGAGAACCTCGTGGTGCAGCGGGCGGTCACCCTGCGCGGCCCCGAGGGCTCCCCCGGCTCGGTGCGCATCGCGCCCCTGGACGGCGTGCCGTTGACGGTGCGCGCCTCGGCCGTGGTGCTGGACCTGCACGTGGAGGGCCAGGACGCGGCGGCGCCCGCGCTGCTGGTCGAGGAGGGCACCCCGGAGCTGTCCGGCATGCGGATCGTCACCCGCTCCGCCGCCGGGATCGAGGTGCGCGGCGGCGCCCGGCCCACGGTGCGGCGCTGCACCGTCGACAATCCGGCGGGCGTCGGCATCGCCGTGCTCGACGGCGGCGGCGGGGTGTTCGAGGAGTGCGAGGTCGTCGCGGCCGGTCAGGCCGGCATCGCGGTGCGCGGCGGCGGGCATCCCCGCCTGGACCGCTGCCGGGTGCACCACGCCTCCGGCTCGGGCCTGACGGCGACCGGGGAGAACTCCGCGCTGGAGGCGGTCGGTTGCGAGATCTACGAGGTGCGGGGCTCCGGGGTGCAGATCACCGGCCGGGCCACCGCCCACCTCACCGACTGCGACGTGCACCGCACCACGTCCGACGGCGTCACCCTCGACACGGACGCCGTGCTGACCCTGGCGGACTGCCGCATCCACGACGTCCCGGAGAACGCGGTCGACCTGCGGTCGCGCTCGGTGCTCACCCTGACCCGCACGACGGTCCGTCAGTTCGGCCGCAACGGCCTGTCGGTGTGGGACCCGGGCACTCGCGTCGACGCCAACCAGTGCGAGATCTTCGACAGCACCGGCGACTACCCGGCCGTCTGGGTCAGCGACGGCGCCACCGCGGTGCTGGACTCCTGCCGGGTGCACGACGTGCCGGACGCGCTGTTCGTCCTCGACCGGGGCTCCCGCGCGGACGTCGTCGACAGCGACCTGTCCCAGGTGCGCAACACCGCGGTGTCGGTGAGCGACGGCGCCACCGCCCAGCTCGACGACTGCCGTATCCGGGACGCCGCGACGGGCGCCTGGTTCCGCGACCACGGCAGCGGCGGCACGCTCAACAACTGCATGGTGGACGGCACCCAGACCGGTGTGATCGTCACCAAGGGCGCCGATCCGACGATCGAGCGCTGCACCGTGGACTCCCCGGCGGAGGCCGGCTTCTACGTCTCGGCGGGCGGCCGCGGCACCTTCCTGAACTGCCGGGTCCGGGGCAGCGCCGGCTACGGCTTCCATGTGATCGACGGCTGCCGTACGACGCTGCGCAAGTGCCGCACCGAGCGCTGCGCGCGCGGGGGTTACGAGTTCGCGGAAGGTGGCGCCGACGGGCCGGGGTCGGGCCCGGACGTGGAGGACTGCACGAGCGACGAGAGCGCGGGCCTGCGGCAGCAGCCCCCGGCCGAGCCCGTGGTGCAGACGGCGCACCAGTCACCCGGCGGCCTCCTCGGCTCGGTCCCGGTGCCACGCGCCGTCGAGGAGGAGGCGGCCGCCACCGTTCCGCACCCCGAGCCGTCGTCCCGGACCTCCCAGGACGTCCTCGGCGAACTGGACGCGCTGGTCGGCCTGGAGAGCGTCAAGCGTGAGGTGCGGGCGCTGACCGACATGATCGAGGTGGGCCGGCGGCGCCGCGAGGCCGGGCTGAAGGCGGCCTCGGTCAAACGGCATCTGGTCTTCACCGGCTCCCCCGGCACCGGCAAGACGACCGTCGCCCGTCTCTACGGCGAGATCCTCGCCTCCCTGGGCGTGCTGGAGAAGGGGCACCTGGTGGAGGTGTCCCGGGTCGACCTGGTCGGGGAGCACATCGGCTCCACGGCGATCCGCACCCAGGAGGCGTTCGAGAAGGCGCGCGGCGGCGTGCTGTTCATCGACGAGGCGTACGCGCTGTCCCCGGAGGACTCGGGCCGGGACTTCGGCAAGGAGGCCATCGACACCCTGGTGAAGCTGATGGAGGACCACCGGGACGCGGTCGTCGTGATCGTCGCGGGCTACACCGCGGAGATGGAGCGCTTCCTCCAGGTCAACCCGGGTGTGGCGTCCCGTTTCTCACGGACCATCACCTTCAGCGACTACGGGCCCGAGGAGCTGCTGCGGATCGTGGAGCAGCAGGCCGAGGAGCACGAGTACCGGCTGGGCCCCGGGGTGGCCGAGGCGCTGCAGAAGTACTTCACGGTGCTCCCGAAGGGCCCCGCGTTCGGCAACGGCCGTACGGCCCGGCAGACCTTCGAGGCGATGGTGGAACGGCACGCGGGCCGGGTCGCCCAGCTCCCGGAGCCCAGCACGGACGATCTGACGCTGCTGTACACCGAGGACCTTCCCGAGCTGACCTGATCCAGGCGGGGTCCCGGTCTCCGGTCAGCTCTCGGGGCGTTGCCCCGGCACCTCCGGGTGCAGCCGGCCGAGCAGCCGCTCCCGTTCCTCCGCGAAGGCGGGGTCGGCCTGGTAGTCGCTGTGGCCGTGGATCGGCGCGGGCAGCGGGTGGTCGGCCGTGCGCCCGTAGGCGAGCGGGTCCCTGAGCGCCTCGCGGTCCACGGCATGGCCCTCGTCGCCGGGCAGCCGGACCGGTCCGCCGATGGGGTCGGTGCGCCGGTACAGGTTGCGCCAGCAGTCCACGTCGGCGTGCAGCGAGGCGAGCGCGTCGGGGCCGAAGTGGGCGGGGAACCAGCGGCCGTAGAGGCGTTCCAGCGGGGAGCCGTAGGTGAGCAGCGCGACCCGTCTGCGGTCGGCCGGGGTGAGCTGCCAGGCCGCGGCCGCCGCGAGGACGCTGCCCTGGGAGTGCCCGGACAGGACCAGGCGGCGGCCCTCCTCGGCGCGGGTCCAGGTCGCGATCCGCCAGGTCAGGTCGGGTACCGCGCGTTCGGCGTAGCAGGGCGGCGCGAAGGGGTGGGCGGCGCGCGGCCAGAAGGTGCCGACGTCCCAGAGGATGCCGATGGTGCGGCGGGCGGAGGCGTCCTTGTAGGCGCGCCGGCCCCAGGTGACGAACAGTATGAAGCCGAAGCCGATCAGCCAGGAGCCGAGGGCCTGCGCGGTCTGGGCGGCGCCGTGCACGACGGCGTACGAGCCCTCCGCGGTCTCGCCCGGGGTGTCCCCGGTGGTCAGCGCGCCGACGAGGGCTCCGGCCCCGAGCAGCAGGGTCGCGACGGCGGTCACGGCGACGACGAGGGGCGCGCGGTCGGTGAGGGTGGCCATGGCGCGGGTGCTCGCGATACGGCGGGTGCGCACGAGGTCGTGGGGCTCGTCGGCGTAGTCGGCCTCGACGGCGGCGAGTTCGGCGCGTCGCAGCAGCCAGGCGCGCCGCGCCAGCAGGCCGAGGAGCAGCAGCAGGAGGACCAGCAGCGGGGGGATGACGGACGCCTGCCAGGTGAGCACGACGGGCGGGCCGGGGATCGACGCGCCGGTGCCGTCCAGCCAGTCGGCGACGCGCTGGGAGACGCCGCCGGACATGACGCCGCCGAGGGCGCAGGCCAGCATCACGACGGCGGGTCCGCCGAGGCCGCGCATCGCGGCGCGCGGGTCGGGTGCCGTGCGGTGCAGGAGGTGCGCGACGACGGCGAGGGTGACGGCGGTCAGGCCCTGGAGCAGGGCGAGGGCACCGAAGGTGGCGTCGCCGGGGAGGCGGCCCGCCGACTGCCAGCCGGGCCGCTCCCAGCCGGCGTAGACGAGGGTGAGGACGAGCAGGGCGAGCGCGGCGAGCGGCAGGCGGCGGACCAGGTGGGCGTCGAGTTCGCGGTCGAGCCGGTTCTCGCTGCGGCCGCGGCGGCACACCACCCACACCACGGCGGCCACGCCGACGACGAGGGCAGCGTCGAGGAGCCTGCCGAGCACGTCGAGCAGCGGGGGGCCGCCCGGGCGGCGGTCGAAGCGGGCCGCGGCGGAACCGACGGCGGCGGCCACGGTCAGCAGTCCGGCGGCGGTGTGCGCGGCCCGCAGCCGGGCGACGAGGCGGCGGCCGTACCAGAAGCCGGGACGGCCCAGGGCGGTGCCGCCGGCCGTCTCGTCGGGTTCGGACCGCTGGGACATGGGCTGCTGGGACTCGTAGGCGCTCCAGGTGCGCCGGGAGAGGTACCAGAGCAGTCCGGTGAGGGCCGTGGGCACGACGGCGGCGAGGGCGAGTCTGCGGCCGGGTCTGCTCCACCAGCCGCCGTCCGACAGGAAGCCCAGCCAGGTGTGCCGGCCGGCGCAGGCGTCGGTGCCGGCGCACTGCCAGGCCGTGAGGTCCAGGGCGACCTCGCAGGCGGCGGCGACGAGCAGCACGGTCAGGATGAGGCCCGCGAGCCGGACGAGCAGGCCGTACAGGCGGACGGTGCGGGCGCGGTCGCGGGCGGCGGGGCGCATCCAGTGGGCGAGGTTGACCACCATGAACGGCAGGAGCAGCAGCCATAACGCGCGGGCGCTGTTGCCGGAGGTGAGGTTGCACCAGACGTACGCCTCGGGGACCGGCCGGCCCCGGTAGTCGCCGGGGCGGCTCTCGGCGTCGACGTCGTCGGCGCGGCGGAAGACGGCGGCGGTGTCGTCGCCGGTGATCCGCTCGGTCCGCGGGTCGTCGAGCATCTGCTGCGGTGTGGTGCCGCCGACGCCGTGGACGAGGAGCTCCAGGGCGATCCTGGCCTCACCGTCGGCACAGGTGTCCGGCGGTGCCGTGTCCTCGTCGCGCTTGGAGGCGTGTTCCCGTGCACGTCCCATCTCCGGCACCTCCCCCGTGACGAGCCTTCGCGTGTGTCCGTGCGGGCACAGGATCTCCGTTCCCGGGCCCTCGTACACCTGCCGTCACGGAATCTCCCCGGAGCGTGTGCGGCGCGGGGTGGACGGCCGCCCCGAAACGTGGCATGCACGCGTCGGGGCGGCCGGTGGCGCGGGTGGGGGCGGCCCGTGCGAGGATGGGTCGTCCCGCGCCCGGACAGGGGCGAGAATGTCCTTGTCGGACAGGGTTTGGCGGGGCAGGTCGGACGGCAGCGGCGAGAGGACCGGAGCGTACGTGAGCGAGAATCAGAACCTCCTCGCGGAGCAGCGACGCGCCCTGATCCTGGACGAGGTACGGCGCCGGGGCGGGGTGCGGGTCAACGAGCTGACGCGCAAGCTCGGTGTGTCGGACATGACGGTGCGCCGGGACCTCGACGCGCTCGCCCGGCAGGGCGTGCTGGAGAAGGTGCACGGCGGCGCCGTCCCGGTGGTCGAGGCGAGCACGCACGAGCCGGGCTTCGAGGCCAAGTCGGGGCTGGAGCTGACGGCGAAGGAGGACATCGCGCGGGCGGCGGCCGAGCTGGTGGCGCCGGGCAGCGCGATCGCCCTGTCCGGCGGCACGACGACCTACGCGCTGGCGCATCGCCTGGTCGACGTCCCCGATCTGACGGTGGTCACCAACTCGGTGCGGGTGGCCGACGTCTTCCACGCCGCGCAGCGCACGACCGGCCCCCGGCAGGGCGCGGCCACGGTCGTGCTCACCGGCGGGGTGCGTACCCCGTCCGACTCGCTGGTGGGCCCGGTCGCCGACCAGGCGATCGCGGCGCTCCACTTCGACATGCTGTTCCTCGGGGTGCACGGGATATCGGCCGAGGCGGGTCTGTCGACGCCGAATCTGGCGGAGGCCGAGACCAACCGGCGTCTGGTGCAGTCGGCGCGGCGGGTCGTGGTGATCGCCGACCACACCAAGTGGGGTGTGGTGGGGCTGAGTTCGTTCGCGACGCTGGAGCAGGTCGACACGCTGGTCACGGACTCCGGGCTGGACGCGGGCGTCCGCGCGGAGATCGCGGAGCATCTGCGGCTGGTGGTGGCGGGCGAGCCCGATGAGGGTACAGACATCTGACGAAGCGCCAACTAGGGTGACGCTGCCCGGTGCAACATCACCCACAGGGAGTTGTCGTCCATGGCTCATCTGCTGCGTGAAGTGGGACTCGACTTCGTCGGGGCCGCTCCCGTACGGCATGTCTTCGCGCGGGAGACGGCCGCGCCGCCGGAGGCGGTGTACTCGGCGCTCGCCGAGGACGTGGCCGGGTGGACACAGTGGTACGGCGCGGTGACGCTGGCCCGGCCGCTGGACGGCGGGGCGCGGCGCGAGATCCGGCTCATGGGCGGCACCCGCTTCGAGGAGACGGTCCTGGCGGCCGAGCGCCCCGAGGTGTACGCCTACCGCGTCGACCTGACGAACGCGCCGGGCTCGCGGGCGATCGTCGAGGAGTGGCGGCTCGCCCCGGCCGGTGCCGGCACCCGGGTCCAGTGGACGATCGCGGTGGACGGCACGGCCCCCTTCCGGACGTCGGTGCGGCTGGCGCGCCCCGGTCTCGCCCGGGCGTTCCGGGGCGCGGTGACCTCCCTGGACCGGCGGCTGGCCGCCTCGGCGTCCTGAACCGGCGCCCGGCGCGGGCTCACTCGGGCCAGACGCCCGTGGCGAGCAGCTGATCGAGGGCCGCCGCGTACGGCGTGATGTCGAGGCCCTGCCCGGCGAGCCAGGCGTCCGAGTAGTACTTGTCGAGGTACCGGTCCCCCGGGTCGCACAGCAGCGTCACCACGCTGCCCCGCCGCCCCTCGGCCACCATCTCGGCGACGATCTTCAGCGCGCTCCACAGGCCGGTGCCCGTGGAGCCGCCCGCCTTGCGGCCGATGGCCCCCTCCAGGGCGCGTACGGCGGCGACGCTCGCGGCGTCGGGCACCTTCATCATGCGGTCGACGGCGCCGGGCACGAAGCTCGGTTCCATCCGGGGCCGGCCGATGCCCTCGATCCGGGAGCCGCAGTCGCAGGTGACATGGGCGTCGCCGGTCGTCCAGCCCTCGAAGAAACAGGAGTTCTCCGGGTCGGCCACGCAGATACGGGTGTCGTACTGCATGTAGTGGACGTACCGGGCGAGGGTCGCGGAGGTGCCGCCGGTGCCGGCCGTGGCGACGATCCACGCGGGCTCCGGGAACCGCTCGAGGCGCAGCTGCCGGAAGATGGACTCGGCGATGTTGTTGTTGCCACGCCAGTCGGTGGCCCGTTCCGCGTAGGTGAACTGGTCCATGTAGTGGCCGCCGGTCTCCACCGCGAGACGGGCCGACTCCTCGTACATCCGCCGGGAGTCGTCCACGAAGTGGCACCTGCCGCCGTGGAACTCGATGAGGCGGCACTTCTCGGCGCTCGTCGTGCGGGGCATGACCGCGATGAAGGGCACGCCGATCAGCTTGGCGAAGTACGCCTCGGAGACGGCCGTCGAGCCGCTGGACGCCTCGATCACCGGGCGGTCCGGCCGGATCCAGCCATTGCAGAGGCCGTACAGGAACAGGGAGCGGGCCAGCCGGTGCTTGAGGCTGCCGGTGGGGTGCGTGGACTCGTCCTTGAGGTACAGGTCGATGCCCCACCGCTCGGGCAGCGGGAAGCGCAGCAGATGGGTGTCGGCCGAACGGTTCGCGTCCGCCTGCACCTTGCGCACGGCTTCTTTCAGCCAGGTGCGATAGGCGGGATCGCTGCGGTCGACGTCGAGGGTCACGCCGGACGGGGTCTGCTGGACGGTGCTCACGGCGCTGCTCCTCGGGCTCCCGGCAGCGGCGGACCGCGCTGCCGTCCCTTCGAGCATAAACATCTTCCGTACGCTTCTCACCTGCATAAACACACCTTTGAGAGCCTCAAAGGCACCCCTGGGTGGGCGCTCGCGGCGCATCCGGTGGGGGCGCATCCGCACGAGTGCTCCGAGCGCCCCCGGCGAGGGGCACGCGCGCACTGGTGCGGGGCGCGGGACGGGGGCAGACTGCACCCGACGGGGTGCAGACCGGATCACGACCGGGGACCGGGCCGGTCCCCGCGCGGAGCGGGCCGGCCACCGAGACGCACGAGGGGGCGGGGCATGGCGGAGGACGAGTTCACGGCCAAGGGCGTGCGGATCGGGAAGCGGCTGCGCTCCCTGACCCGGGCCGGACAGGTGCGCATCAGCGACGGCCGGGTGCAGCTGCTCACCAGCTACGGCAGCGAGATCGACAGCGCGCCGGTGCAGGCGGTCCGCGCGTCCCGGCCCTGGTTCGCGCCCGACGACCGGGCCCTCGCCGACCTCAACGGCAAGCGCTACTCACTGACGTTGGGGGATCACGACCCCGCTCCGGGCGAGCCCGGACCGCCCGCCGCGCGCCGGTTCATCGAGGCCGTACGGAGGGCTGCGGGGCGTGACGACTGAGTCACCGCGAGTTGCGTCATCGCGCCTCCTGCGCCACGCTGGTCTCACGTCACTCTGGGTTTACCGGCGATAACGCTGCGAACCAGCCCGCCGGCCACGACAGCAGGCGGCCGTTTTCTTCAAGCACCCTGCTGGATCCGTACTCCGTGTTCTTCCGGACCTCTTCAGTCGGGGAGTCGCAGCCGTGATCAGTTACCCAAGCAGGCACTGCGCGGTGGAGCTCCAAGCCCTGCCGTCGCGGATCGGCCAGGTCCGCAGAATCGTATCGGCGCAGTTGCGCTACTGGCATCTGGACCCGTTGATAGACCGCGCGGCGCTCGGTGTGACCGAGCTGTTGACCAACGTCCATCAGCACGCACGGCCGGACAAGACGTGCACCGTGGAGATCGAGCTGCTGCTCGACCGCCTGACGGTGTCCGTGCACGACCACGACCCCCGGCTGCCGGTCGCCGCCGGCCCCGGGGACACCGAGGCGCTCGCCACCTGCGGGCGCGGGCTCGCGATGGTCGCGGCCCTCAGCGAGAGCTGGGGCGTGCGGCCGGAGGGCGAGTCCGGCAAGGTCGTGTGGTTCTCGCTGCCGACGCCCGGCGCGGCGCCGTCAGCGACCGCGCGGCCACCGCGCCGCGTCACCGTGGAGCAGCCCGTGCGCCGTCTCGCGGCGGTCGGTCCACCGGTCGACCTTCGTCGCCCGGAACGCGCTCCCGCCCGGTCGGCCGTTGCCGGCTGACCGGGCGGTGAGGGGGGACAGAGGGCCGCCACGCCGGGGCGTCACACGGGGCCGTCCTTGCCCGTGCGGCCGAACTCCTCGTTGAGGACGGACAGCCGGCGCCAGTACTCGTCCTCGTCGATCTCGCCGGAGGCGAACCGGTGGCCGAGGACGGTGATCGGCGAGCTGTCGTCGGGGCGGGTGGGCCGTGGGCCACGGCGGCCGCGCCACCCCGTGCGGCGCAGCAGTGTGACGCCGCCGATCACGACGGCCGCCCAGATCAGCGGGAACAGCAGGATCCACGGGCCGGGCCCGCCGTCGGCGAAGTGTGCGAGGGTCTGCATCTCGAGTCATCTCCCGGGTCGGTCCGCACGGTCTGCGGTGATGACTCGAGCGTCGCCCCGCGAGGGGGTCCGCGTCGTCGTACGGCCAGCGGCACCGCGCGTACCCCCCGGGGAGTACGCCGTCAGCTCCCGCCGGGCCCTTCAAGGTACGCCACGTTCTCCCGGTCCTCGGCGTCGGTGCCTGCCCCGGTCGTGAACCAGGCGTCGAGGATCTCCTTGAGCAGCGGTCCCGAGGTCAGACGCAGGCTGAGGGCGAGCACGTTGGCGTCGTTCCAGCGGCGGGCGCCCTGCGCGGTGTACGCGTCGGTGCACAGGGCCGCGCGGACGCCGGGCACCTTGTTCGCGGCGATGGACGCGCCGGTTCCGGTCCAGCAGCACACCACCGCCTGGTCGGCCGTGCCGTCCGCGACCTCACGGGCGGCCGCCTGCGAGCAGACGGCCCAGCGCGCGTCGTCGCCGGGGCTGAGCGCGCCGTGCGCGAGCACGTCGTGCCCCCGGTCGCGCAGCTCCTCGACGAGGAGCCGGGCGACGGGTTCGTCCATGTCCGAGGAGACGGCGATCCGCATGGCGGGAAGCCTACGCCGCGAGGGCGCCGAGCGGGTCGTCGAGCACCGGCTGCCACGCCAACTCGGCCGCGCCGACGAGGCTGTTGTGGTCGAGACTGCACGCGAGGATCGGGACGCCGCCGCTCTGGCCCCACAGGCTGCGGTCGGCCACGACCGCGCGCAGCCGTCCGGGGTCGGCGTCGAAGAGGGTGCCGTGCAGGCCGCCGAGGATGATGCGGTCGGGGTTGAGGATGTTGACCAGGCCGGCCAGGCCGAGGCCGAGCCGGTCGATGAGGGCCTCGGTGGCGGTGCGGACCGTCGGGTCGTCGTAGTGGCCGCGGATCAGGTCGTTGGCCTGCTGGAGCAGCGACACCACGGGGCCGGGTTCGCGGCCGGCCGCGGTGAGGAGGGCCAGCGGGTCGGCCTCGACGTCCAGGCAGCCCCGGCTGCCGCAGTGGCAGGGCCGTCCCTCGGGGTTGACGGTGAGGTGGCCGACCTCCAGGGCCAGGCCCGAACTGCCGGTGTGCAGACGGCCGTCCAGGACGAGCGCGCCGCCGACGCCCCGGTGCCCGGTGGCCACGCACAGCAGGTCGCGGGCGCCCCGGCCGGCGCCGTGCCGGTGCTCGGCGAGCGCGGCGAGGTTGACGTCGTTGCCGGCGAACGCCGGTCCGGTGATCCCGGCCGCGCGCACGCACTCGGTGAAGATACGGCGGACGGGGGCGCCCGCCGGCCACGCCAGGTGCAGCGGGTTGAGGGCGAGGCCGTCCGGTTCGGCGACGGCGGACGGGACGGCGAGCCCGGCCCCGACACAGCGCCGCCCGGTCTGGTTCAGCAGGTCCGCTCCGGCCTCGACGACCGAGCCGAGCACCTTGGCCGGGTCGGCGTCCACGGTCTCGCAGCCCGGAGCGGTGGCGACGATCCGGCCGCCGAGGCCGACCAGCGCCGCCCGGAACCCGTCGGCGTGCACCTGGGCGGCGAGGACGACCGGGCCGTCCTCGGCGACGGACAGCCGGTGCGAGGGCCGCCCCTGCGAGCCGGCAGCGGCGCCCGGCCGGGCGTCGACCCTGATCAGCCCGAGCGCCTCCAGTTCGGCGGCGACCACCCCGGCGGTCGCCCGGGTGACACCCAGTTCGGCGGTGAGGACGGCGCGCGTGGGGGCGCGACCGGTGTGCACGAGCTCCAACGCGGGTCCGAGCGCACCGCGCCCCCGCTCCAGTCGCGTCCTCGGGGTGGTGGTCCCTTCCCCCGCCGGCCGGGGGTCCGCCTTGCCGCTCATGAGGGCGAGTCTCCCATGATCCCGATACGCGGTGGTCTACAGCCCGCTCACTCTCAGCGTGACGTTCAGCCGCCCCGTGAGTCCCAGCTCCGGGGGCGCCGTGCCCGGGTGCACCCTGGGAACGCCGTGGTAGGCGAGACGCGAGGGGCCGCCGAACACGAAGAGGTCGCCGCTGCGCAGTTCGACGTCCGTGTACGGCCGGGTCCGGGACTCGGTGTTGCCGAAGCGGAAGACGCAGGTGTCGCCGAGGCTCAGGGACACCACGGGTGCCGTGGACCGCTCGTCGGCGTCGCGGTGCATGCCCATACGGGCGTCGGAGTCGTAGAAGTTGATCAGCGCGATGTCGTACGGCTCCGCCTCCTCGCCGAGGGCGTCGCGCACCGCGCGCCGGGCCAGGGTGCCGAGCCGCTCGGGGAACGGCTTGACCGGGGCGCCGTCGCCGTCGACGACGGTCCGCGCGTAGGCGTACGGATACCAGTGCCAGCCGAGGCACACCTGCCGGGCCGTCATGGTCCCGCCGCCGGGCGTGCGGACCGTGCGCAGTCCGGCCGGGGGGCGGGCCCACGCACGGCAGGCGTCCAGCAGCTCGCGCTGGGCCCCGGCGTCCAGCCAGTCGGGCAGGTGCACCGCGCCCGGCGCGACGACGGCGCGCTCGCGCGGGAACAGCTCGGCCTCCATGTCCCCCATCCTCCCGCATCTCACGCCGTCACGGCCGGGGTGCGGGCGGGCGCCCGAGGTCGCTTAGCCTTGACGCACGATGAACGACCGGATGACGACGCCCTGGGGCGATCTCGCGCTGACCCGCTTCCCCGAGGACCCCCGCGACAGGCTGCGCGCCTGGGACGCCTCCGACGAGTACCTCCTGGCGCACCTCGCCGAGCAGGACGTCCCGCTCTCCGGCACGGTCGTGGTCGTCGGCGACCGCTGGGGCGCCCTGGTCACGGCGCTGGCGGCACACCGGCCCACCCAGATCACGGACTCGTGGCTCGCCCAGGAGGCCACCCGGGCCAACCTCGCCCGGCACGGCGTCGGGCCCGGCGCGGTCCGGCTGCTCACCACGCAGGACCCTCCGCCGGAGCGCGTCGACGTCCTCCTGGTGCGGGTGCCGAAGAGCCTGGCGCTGCTGGAGGACCAGCTGCTGCGGCTGGCGCCCGCGGTGCACGAGGGCACGGTCGTCGTGGGCACCGGCATGGTGCGGGAGATCCACACCTCCACGCTGGAGCTGTTCGAGCGGATCCTCGGACCGACCCGGACGTCTTTGGCCAAGCGCAAGGCCCGGCTGATCCTCTGCACGCCGGAGCCGTCGGTGGAGCGGCCCGCGAACCCGTGGCCGTACACGTACGCGCTGCCCGCCGGGGTCGGGGCGGCCTCCGGGAGCACGGTCGTCAATCACGCCGGTGTGTTCTGCGCCGACCGGCTCGACATCGGCACCCGGTTCTTCCTGGCCCATCTGCCGGGCGGGCGGGGCCCGCGGCGGGTGGTGGACCTCGGCTGCGGCAACGGCGTCGTGGGCACGGCGGTGGCGCTGGCGAACCCGGAGGCCGAGGTGCTGTTCGTCGACGAGTCCTTCCAGGCGGTGGCGTCCGCGGAGGCCACGTTCAAGGCGAACGGGGTGCCCGGGCACGCCGAGTTCCGCGTGGGCGACGGGATGGCCGGCGTGCCGGACGGCAGTGTCGACCTGGTGCTGAACAACCCGCCGTTCCACTCCCACCAGGCCACCACCGACGCGACGGCCTGGCGGATGTTCACGGGGGCGCGGCGGGCGCTGCGGCCGGGCGGTGAGCTGTGGGTGGTCGGCAACCGGCACCTCGGCTACCACGTGAAGCTGCGGCGGCTGTTCGGGAACAGCGAAGTGGTCGCCTCCGACCCGAAGTTCGTGGTGCTGCGGGCGGTCCGCCGGTAGCCGCCGTCAGCCGGTGCGGCGCAGCACCGTGATGATGTCGGCGACCGTGCGCACCATCGCCTCCCGTCCCACGCTGAGGTAGGTGCGTGAGTCGACGGCGTCCGGGTGGGCCGCGAGGAAGTCGCGGATCGCGGTCGTCATCGCGATGTTGAGGGCGGTGCCGACGTTCACCTTGGCGATGCCGCCGACGACCGCCTCGGTCAGCTCGCCGTCGGGGACGCCGGAGGAGCCGTGCAGGACGAGGGGGACGTCCAGGGCGGCGGACAGGCGCTTGAGCAGGGCGTGGTCGAGGGTGGCGGTTCGGGTCGTCATGGCGTGCGAGCTGCCGATGGCGACGGCGAGGGCGTCCACCCCGGAGTCGGCGACGAACGCGCTCGCCTCGGCCGGGTCGGTGCGGGCACCGGGGGCGTGCGCGTCGAGCGGCGGCTGCCCGTTCTTGCCGCCGACGCGCCCCAGTTCGGCCTCGATCCACAGGCCCTGGGCGTGCGCCCAGTCCGCGGCGGCCTTGGTCGCGGCGAGGTTGTCGAGGTAGGGCAGCCGGGCCGCGTCGTACATCACGGAACTGAACCCGGCGGCGGGCGCCTGGCGCAGCAGGTCGTCGCTCTGGACGTGGTCCAGGTGCAGGGCGACGGGGACGGCGGCGCGTTCGGCGGCGGCGACGGCCGCGCGGGCGAGCGGCAGGAGCCGTCCATAGCGGAACTTGACGGCGTTCTCGCTGACCTGGAGGACGACGGGGGAACCGGCGCTCTCGGCGCCGGCGACGACCGCCTCCACGTGCTCCAGGGTGATGACGTTGAACGCGGCGACGGCGGAACGGTCGGCGGCGGCGCGGGTGACGAGCTCGCCGGTGGTCACGAGGGGCACGGCCTGTCCTTTCTGGACGGACGGCGGACGGCAGACGGCTATCGGGTACGGGCGCGTCAGGGGGTGAGGATCACCGAGCGGGTGAGGTGGCGCGGCCGGTCGGGGTCGAGGCCGCGGGCGGCGGCGACGGCGACGGCGAGCCGCTGGGCGCGGACCAGTTCGGCGAGCGGGTCGAGCCGGCCCTCGATCCACCGGGCGCCGGTCGCGCCGACCTGTGCGGCCAGTCCTTCGGGGGCCTCTCCGAACATCCAGGTCACGGTGCCGGTGGTGGTGACGCTGATGGGGCCGTGCCGGTACTCCATCGCCGGGTACGCCTCGGTCCAGGACAGGGACGCCTCGCGCATCTTCAGGGCGGCCTCGTTGGCGAGGCCGACCGTCCAGCCGCGGCCCAGGAAGGTGAACTGCGCGCATCCGGCGAGCTCGTCGGGGAGGGCGTCGGTCAGCGCGGCGCGGGCGTCGGCGACGGCGGCCTCGGGGTGGAGTCCATGGTGGGCGCGGAGCAGGGTGAGCGCGGTGGTGGCGAACCGGGTCTGCACGACGGAGCGTTCGTCGGCGTAGTCGAGGACGACGAGGTCGTCGGCGGCCGTCATGACGGGGGTGTCCGGGTCGGCGGTGATCGCCGTGGTGCGGGTCCGCCCCTTCGCCCGCTCCAGCAGGTCCAGGACCTCGGTGGTGGTGCCGGAGCGGGTGAGGGCGAGGATCCGGTCGTAGGCGCGCCCGGCCGGGAACTCGGACGCGGCGAAGGCGTCCGTCTCGCCCTGACCGGCCCCTTCGCGCAGCGCGGCGTACGCCTGTGCCATGAAGTACGAGGTGCCGCAGCCGACGACCGCGACCCGCTCCCCCGCCTCCGGCAGCCTCCCGCCCGCTGCGGAGGCGTCCGCCGCGGCACGGGTCCAGCACTCCGGCTGGCTGTTGAGCTCGTCCTCGACATGGGTCATGCCGTCACCCTCCCGGCCATGCGGCGTGAATGCTCGTTCCTGCAAGATAGGGCCTGCTTTCGAGCAGAATCAAGCAAAGGGACGGAGTGAGTGTGCGTTAGGGTCGCGGGAGATCGAGGAAGGGAGGGCGGATGTCGCGCGACGCCCGCTGGAAGGCGCTGCTGGACCTGCTGGTGGAGCGGGGCCGGCTGGACGTCGAGGACGCGGCCGCCGAGCTGGAGGTCTCCGCCGCCACGATCCGCCGCGACCTCGATCAGCTCGCCGCCCAGCAGATGCTGGTCCGCACCCGCGGGGGCGCGGTCGTGCACGGGGTGTCGTACGAGCTGCCGCTGCGCTACAAGACCGCGCGCAACGCCTCGGAGAAGCAGCGCATCGCCGGTGCGGTGGCCGATCTCCTCGCGCCGGGCGAGGCCGTCGGGCTGACCGGCGGCACGACGACGACGGAGGTGGCCCGCGCCCTCGCCGTACGCGGCGACCTCACCTCGGGCACGCCCGCGCTGACGATCGTCACCAACGCGCTCAACATCGCCAACGAGCTCGCCGTACGGCCCCAGTTCAAGATCGTGCTGACCGGCGGGGTGGCGCGAGCGCAGTCGTACGAGCTGATCGGGCCGCTCGCGGACGGCGTGCTGTCGCAGGTCACCCTCGATGTCGCGGTGCTCGGTGTGGTGGCCCTGGACGTCACGCACGGGGCCGCCGCGCACGACGAGGCGGAGGCGGCGATCAACCGGCTGCTGTGTGAGCGCGCCGAGCGGGTGATCGTGGCGGCGGACTCCAGCAAGCTCGGCCGGCGGGCGTTCGCGCGGATCTGCGCGGTGGACACGGTGGACACCCTGGTCACCGACACGGCGGCCGACCCGGACCTCGTACGCGGCTTCGAGGAGGCCGGGCTGCGGGTCCTCACCGTCTGATCACCCCGGCCCGCGCCCGTCCGGCCAGGCCCGTCCGCCCGTTTCCTTCTACCCTGGGGAACGAGCGCATGGCGGGCCGAGGAGGCTGCGATGAGCACGACTCCCATCGAGGCGGACGCACCCGGGGCGAAGGGGTACGTGCCGATCGCCGACCACGGGCTGATCGGTGATCTGCGCAGTGTGGCCCTGGTGGGCACGGACGGCACGATCGACTGGTACTGCTGCGGGTCCTTCGACTCCCCCAGCGTGTTCGCCTCCATCCTGGACGCCGAGCGGGGCGGGTGCTTCGAGCTGGCGGCAGCGGTGCCCGCGCGGACCAAGCAGTTCTACTTCCCCGACACGAACGTGCTGATCACCCGGTTCTTCACCGAGGACGGCGTCGGGGAGATCCAGGACTTCATGCCGGTCGGCGTGGGGCCGGCCGAGGCGGACCGGCACCGGCTGATCCGGCGTGTGGTGTGCGTGCGCGGGTCGATCCCGTTCCGTACGCGTGTCGCGCCGCGCTTCGGCTACGGCTCCGACCGGCACACCGTGCGCATGATCGACGGGGTGGCGGTGTTCGAGTCCGCGAAGCTGTCGCTGGGGCTGACCTCGACCGTGCCGCTGGAGGTCGACGGACCCGACGTGTACGCCGAGTTCACGATCGCCGAGGGCGAGGGGGCGGTGTTCGCGCTGGACCAGGTCGGGGGCGAGGTGACCCCGCGGCGCTGTGCGTGGGCCGAGGCGGAGGAGGACATGCGCGGCACCGTGGCGTACTGGCGGCGCTGGCTGGCCTCCTCCAAGTACCGGGGCCGCTGGCGGGAGATGGTGCACCGCTCGGCCCTCACCCTGAAGCTGCTCACCTACTCCCCGACCGGCGCCATCGTGGCCGCGCCGACCACGAGCCTGCCCGAACAGCTCGGCGGCGAGCGCAACTGGGACTACCGGTACACCTGGGTGCGCGACGCCGCCTTCGCCGTGTACGCCATGCTGCGGCTGGGGTTCAGCGACGAGGCCGAGGCGTTCATGCGGTTCCTGAGCCGGCACATCACCCCGGGCGACGGCCGGGGCTCAGGACCGTTGCAGATCATGTACGGCATCGACGGCCGCGCGGACATCCCCGAGCGGGAACTCGGGCATCTGGAGGGCCACTTGAGGTCGGCGCCGGTCCGGGTCGGCAACGCCGCCGCCGACCAGCTCCAGCTCGACATCTACGGCGCGCTGATCGACTCGGTCTATCTGTACGACAAGTGGGCGCAGCCGATCTCCAGCGACCAGTGGGACGACGTGTGCGCACTGGTCGACTGGGTGTGCGCGCACTGGGACCAGCCCGACGAGGGGATCTGGGAGACGCGCGGCGGACGCAGGAAGTTCCTGTACTCCCGGCTGATGTGCTGGGTGGCGATCGAGCGGGCCATCCGGATGGCGAACCGGCGCGGGCTGCCCGCCGACCTGATCCGCTGGCAGAGGTGCCGGGACACCATCTACCGGCGGATCATGAGCCACGGCTGGTCCCCGTCCCGGCAGGCGTTCGTGCAGCACGAGGACACCGACGTACTGGACGCGGCCGTCCTGATGATGCCGTTGACGAAGTTCATCGCCCCGACCGACCCCAAGTGGCTGTCCACCCTCGACGCCCTCGCCGGGGAATTGGTCTCCGACTCGCTGGTCTACCGGTACGACCCGCGGATCAGCCCGGACGGCCTGGACGGCACCGAGGGCACGTTCTCCATCTGCTCCTTCTGGTACGTGGAGGCGCTGGTCCACGCGGGCCGACTGGACGAAGCCCGCCTGGCCTTCGAGAAGATGCTGACGTACGCCAACCACCTGGGCCTGTACGCCGAGGAGATCAGCCACACCGGCGAACAACAGGGCAACTTCCCCCAGGCGTTCACACATCTGGCGCTGATCAGCGCCGCGTACAACCTGGATCGGGCGTTGGGCTGAGCGGGACACGGACTGGGTGTTCCCGAAGAACGGCACGCCGCACGCCTCCTGCAACATCCGTCTCGTCGAGCAGATACATCCCTGAAAGTGAGCTGGGGGTGCTCATGGGCGCCTGGAGCTTGCCTGAGATCCTTGGCCCATGAGCACACCACCGGACGGGTTGCCCGTCTACCGAGTCCTGACCGGGCCCGATGACGCCACGTTCTGCCAGCGGGTGAGCGAGGCGATCGGTCTTGGCTACGAACTGCACGAAGGCCCCGCCGTCACCTTCAACGGGGAGAACGTCATCGTCGCCCAGGCGCTGATCTGGCCGACGCGGCCGTAAGAAGGAGGCGGGACTCAGTGCCCGTGCCCGGACGTGTCGTCGTGCGGGGTGGCGGGCTCCTCCGAGGGCGCCGGGGTGCCGGGGGTGCCGGTACGGACCGTGAAGGCCGCCGTGTGGACCTTGCCCTCGTGCTTGAAGTCGAGGAAGAGCCGGTAGGTGCCGGTGCTCGGCGCCGTGGCGGTGAAGGAGACGTCCGGGCCGGGTTTCGTCGTGCCGTCGCCGGGTTCGCCGTTGGGGTGGACGTGCAGGTAGGCGAGGTCTCCGGAGCGCAGGGCGACCAGGTGGCCGTAGGCGCCCAGGTAGGGCTGGAGGTCGGTCACCGGGCGGCCGGCACGGGAGACCGTCAGTTGCAGCTCGCCCGCCCTGCCCGGTCGCAGCGCGCCGTCGAGGCGGACCTCGTAGCCGTGGACCTTCGCGGTGCGCCGTGGCGCGGGCAGCGGCTGGGGCTCGTACGGGCCGGAGGCCGCCAGGTCCGCGCCCAGGGTGAGGTTCTCCGCGCCCTTCTTGGCCGGGGTGAAGTCGGCGAAGACCCGGTAGCCGCCGGCGCGGGGCAGGTCGACCGGGATGCTCCAGGTGCCGTCGGCGGCGCGGGTGGGGTGCAGATGGCGGTAGGTCCCCAGGTCGCGTGAGGCCACGATGAGGTGCAACTCCTTGTCGTGCTCCCGCTGATAGGCGGTGACCGCGCGGCCCGCGCTGTCGCGGACGACGAAGCTCAGCTCGGAGCGCTTGCCCGCCGCGACCCGCGCGGTGGCGAGGTCGAGGGTGTAGCCGCCCTCGGAGATCTGCAGTCCCCCGGCGGGCTCCGCCTCGTGACCGCCATGACCCCCATCCCCCTCCCCATCCCCAGGCCCCGACTCCGGCTCCGGGGATGCCCCCGGGTGCGTGTCGTGGCGGGCGGTGGGCGTGGCGTCGTCGATGACGGGGTCGAGGGCCTCGCCCACGCCGTAGGCGGTGCCGAAGGTCGCGGCCAGCGCGGCGGTGAACGCGGTGATCCTCAGTCCGGCATGCATGGCGGTCTCCTGCGGGTCAGGTACGGCGTCGTGGTCGTTCGATGCACTTCACCATACCCCTGGGGGGTATCAAGTCAAGTCGGGTTCAGGCTTGCTCACGCTACCCCCTAGGGGTATATATGGAGCCTCGTAAGGGTACCCCCACCCCGTATCGAGGGCGGGCCTGCCCACGACCATCACCGATCACAGGAGGACCGCATGTCCACCACCACGTACGCCGTCACCGGTATGAGCTGCGGCCACTGCCGGGCCACGCTGACCAAGGCCATCGGAGGGCTGGACGGCGTCACCGGGGTCGACGTCGATCTCGCCACGGGCCATGTCACCGTGACCAGTGCCGCCGAGCCGGACGATGCCCGTATCGCCGCGGTCGTGGACGACGCCGGCTACGAGCTCACCGGCCGCGCCGCCTGATCCGCCCCTCCCCCGGGGCCCGGACGCACCGGGCCCCGCCCGCGTCCCGCACCAGGACATCCCGCACCAGGAGCAGCGATGACCACCACCGCGACCGGCCCGACGAGTGACGTGGAACTCGTCATCGGCGGCATGACGTGCGCGTCGTGCGCCGCGCGCGTCGAGAAGAAGCTGAACCGTATGGAGGGCGTGAGCGCCACCGTCAACTACGCGACCGAGAAGGCCAAGGTCAGCTTCGCCGCCGGGGTCACCGTCCAGGAGCTGATCGCCACCGTCGAGGCGACCGGGTACACCGCCCGGGAGCCCGCGCCGGCCGCGACCGAGGCGCCGGCGGAGCAGGGCCGTGAGGAGGACGACGGACTGCGGCCGCTCAGGCAGCGGTTGGTGACCGCGGTGGTCCTGGCGGTGCCCGTGGTCGCGATGGCGATGGTCCCGGCGCTGCAGTTCGAGAACTGGCAGTGGCTCTCGCTCACCCTGGCGGCGCCCGTCGTGACCTATGCCGCCTGGCCGTTCCACCGGGCCGCGTTCACCAATCTGCGGCACGGCGCCGCCACCATGGACACCCTCATCTCGGTCGGCACCTCGGCCGCGTTCCTGTGGTCGCTGTGGGCGCTGTTCCTGGGCACGGCGGGCGAGCCGGGGA
The DNA here is from genome assembly GCF_008973465.1 of Streptomyces sp. SS1-1. Taxonomy (NCBI): domain Bacteria; kingdom Bacillati; phylum Actinomycetota; class Actinomycetes; order Kitasatosporales; family Streptomycetaceae; genus Streptomyces; species Streptomyces sp. SS1-1. The sequence continues at coordinate 735,676 of NZ_WBXN01000004.1, forward strand.
TGACGCACCCCTTCGAGCTGACGATCGCCCGCGGCGACGGCTCGGGGAACATCTATCTGGAGGCGGCGGCCGGTGTCACCGCCTTCATCCTGGCCGGGCGCTACTTCGAGGCCCGCTCCCGGCGCAAGGCGGGCGCCGCGCTGAAGGCCCTGCTGGAGCTGGGCGCCAAGGACGTCACCGTCCTGGGTCCGGACGGCACCGAACGGACCCGTCCCATCGCGGAGTTGCCGGTCGGCGACCGCTTCCTGGTCCGTCCCGGGGAGAAGATCGCGACCGACGGCACGGTGGTCGAGGGGTCGTCCGCGGTGGACGCCTCGATGCTGACGGGTGAGTCCGTGCCGGTGGAGGTGACCGTGGGAGACCCGGTCACGGGCGCGACGCTCAACGCGGGCGGGCGGCTCGTCGTCGAGGCGACGCGGGTCGGGGCGGACACCCAGCTCGCGCGGATGGCGCGGCTGGTGGAGGACGCGCAGAACGGCAAGGCCGCCGCCCAGCGGCTGGCGGACCGGATCTCCGCCGTCTTCGTGCCCGTCGTCATCGCCCTCGCGCTGGGCACCCTCGGCTTCTGGCTGGGCAACGGCGCCGGACCCGCCGCCGCCTTCACGGCCGCCGTGGCCGTACTCATCATCGCCTGCCCCTGCGCGCTGGGGCTGGCCACGCCGACCGCGCTGCTGGTGGGCACCGGGCGCGGCGCCCAGCTCGGCATCCTGATCAAGGGGCCCGAGGTGCTGGAGTCGACGCGCCGGGTCGACACCGTCGTCCTGGACAAGACGGGCACGGTCACGACCGGCCGGATGACGCTGCTCGCCGTGCACACCGCCGCCGGCACCGCGCAGGAGGACGTCCTGCGGCTGGCGGGGGCGCTGGAGCACTCCTCCGAGCACCCGGTGGCCCGCGCGGTGGCCGAGGGGGCCCGGGCCCGGCACGGTTCGCTTCCCGCGCCCGAGGACTTCGCGAACGTGCCGGGGCTCGGCGTGCGGGGTGTGGTCGACGGACACAAAGTTCTGGTGGGCCGCGAACGGCTGCTGGCGGAACGGGACATGGAGCTTCCGGAGGATCTGCGGCAGGCACGGGAGGGCGCCGAGGCGGCCGGACGTACGGCGATCGTGGTGGCCTGGGACGGGGCGGCGCGGGCGGTGCTGGAGGTCGCCGACGCCGTGAAGGAGACCAGCCGGGAGGCCGTCGCGCGGCTGCGGGCCCTCGGTCTGACGCCGATGCTGCTGACCGGTGACAACCGGCGGGTCGCCGGGGCGGTCGCCCGTGAGGTCGGCATCGCGGCCGAGCACGTGATCGCGGAGGTGCTGCCGCAGGACAAGGCCGACATCGTCAAGCGCCTCCAGAGCGAAGGGCGTTCGGTCGCCATGGTGGGCGACGGCGTCAACGACGCGGCCGCGCTGGCCCAGGCCGATCTGGGGCTCGCGATGGGCACGGGTACGGACGCGGCGATCGAGGCGGGTGACCTCACCCTGGTGCGCGGCGACCTGCGCGCCGCCGCCGACGCCATCCGGCTCGCCCGCCGTACGCTCGGCACGATCCGGTCGAACCTGTTCTGGGCGTTCGCCTACAACGTGGCCGCGCTGCCGCTGGCCGCGGCCGGACTGCTCAACCCGATGATCGCGGGGGCGGCGATGGCCTTCTCCTCGGTCTTCGTGGTCGGCAACTCCCTGCGGCTGCGGTCCTTCCGGGCCGCGGACCGAACGGGCCGGTGACGAGGAGCGTGGGGAGCGGACGGTGGGGCGCCGTGGACGCGGCGCCCCACCGCCGGGTGCCGGTGGTGGCTCAGCCGAAGGCCTTCACGGCCTGGTAGTAGGTCCACGCCGTGCTGTTGCAGGCGGTCTTGGAGGCGCCGCTGTAGCCGGCGCACACGCGCTTGAGGTCTTCGTAGAAGGCGCTGTCCAGGCGGGACTTGTTGGCGCTGAACGTGCCCTGTGCCTTGTAGTTGCGGTAGCCGAAGTCGTGCCGGGCACAGGACGTGGAGAACGGGAAGCCGAAGGGGTTGTCCGGGGACGAGGAGCAGTAGTCGGTGGACCAGTCGAAGCCGTAGGCGGCCCAGGCCGACTGGTTGGAGCGGGCGGCGACCCAGGCGTTGTAGCTGGACGCGGACGTCTGCGTCCAGCTGGACAGGACTTGGGGCTTGTCCGCGGGGGCGGCCTGGGCGGCCGGTGCGAGGACGACGAGAGTCGCGACGGACACGGCCGAGGCGGCGAGAGCGGTGGTGAGTGTGCGGTGCATTTCCACACCTCCATGAGGCTGCGGCCCGCCCGTCGGACCGCAGGTTCATGACAAGATGATTGACACCTGAACGGTCGTTTACTCCGTGAGCGCTCAACAAACCGTCAACTCGCGGTCTTGACAGGGGTAGTAGGACCGGACGTCACCGGTCCAGGAACCGCCGCAACCGGTCCAGCGGCCAGGTGTTGACGACGTCGTCCGCGGTGAGCCAGCCGCGCTGGGCCGTGCCCACCCCGAACCGCAGATTGCCCAGGTGGGTCACGGCGTGGGCGTCACTGTCGACGGCGAACCGCACCCCGTGCCGCCGGGCCCGCAGGATGTCCTCGTCGCGCAGGTCGAGCCGGTCCGGATGGGAGTTGATCTCCAGCACGGTGCCGGTGCGCGCGCAGGCCGCGAACACCGCGTCCAGGTCGGCGTCGATGCCAGGGCGCCGCCCGATCAGGCGGGTGGTGGGGTGGCCGATGATGTGCACGTGCGGGTTCTCGCAGGCCCGGACGAGACGGCTGGTCATCGCGTCGCGGTCCTGGTCGAAGTGCGAGTGCACCGAGGCCACGCACACGTCGAAACCGGCCAGGAACTCCGCGGGCCAGTCGACCTCACCGTCCGGCCCGATGTTCAGCTCCACGCCGTGCAGCAGCCGCATCCCGCCGTACGTCCCGTCCAGCGCGCGGACGCGTTCGCGCTGGGCGAGCATGCGCTCGGCGGTCATCCGCTGCATCGCCATGTCCGGCCCGTGGTCGGTGACGGCGTAGTAGGCGTATCCCCGCGCGGCGGCGGCCGCGGCCATGTCCTCCAGCGGGGCGAGCCCGTCGGTCAGGTCGGTGTGCGTGTGCAGATCGCCCCGGAGGTCCTTCTCCTGGAGCAGCGTGGGCAGTTCACCGCGCAGTCCCGCCTCGATCTCGCCCCGGTCCTCGCGCAGCGTCGGCGGGATCCAGGGCAGCCCGAGCCGGGCGTAGACCTCCTCCTCGGTCTCGGAGACGATCCGCACACCGCTCCCGACGTCGAACAGCCCGTACTCGGAGAGCTTGAGCTTCTGCCGGACGGCCAGTTCGCGGACACGGATGTTGTGCGCCTTGGAGCCGGTGAAGTACTGGAGCGCCGCGCCCCAGGAGTCCGGCGGGACGACCCGCAGATCGATCCGGAGGCCCTGGGCGGTGCGGACCGACGTCTTCTTGTCGCCCTGTGAGGTGACCTCACGGACGTCGGGCAGCTCGGTGAAGGCCCGCATGACCGGGCCGGGTTCGCCGGCGGCGACCAGGATGTCGACGTCGCCGATCGTCTCGCGGACGCGGCGCAGCGAGCCCGCGTAGGCACAGCGCTCGCACCCGGGCAGCCGGGACAGCGCGGCGACGACGTCCTCCGCCAGGTCCAGCGCGACGTCGATGCGGACCCGGCCGCCGAAAGAGCGCAGCAGGCCGATGCCGTGGAGGATCTTCTCCTCCGTCCGGGGCCCGAAGCCCTTGAGACCGCGCAGCCTCTCCTCGGCGATGGCGTCGGCGAGTTCGTCGACGGTGGAGATGCCCAGTTCCCGGTGGAGGACGAGGGCCTTCTTGGGACCGAGTGTCGGGATGGCCATCAGCTGCCGCACCCCGGCGGGGACGCGCGCCCGCAGGTCCTCCAGGGCCGCGATCCGGCCGGTGGAGAAGTACTCGACGACCTTCTCGGCGATGGACCTGCCGACGTTCGGGATCTCCTTGAGCCGCTGGACGTCGAGGGTGGACACGTCGGCGGGGTGGGCGGCGAGGGCGCGGGCCGCCTTCTCGTAGACGCGTGCCCTGAACGCGTCGCCTCCGGTGAGGGAGATCAGGTCCGCGTACTCCTGGAGGAGCGCGGCCACCTCGTCGTTGGACCGGGCCACCCCTCCAGCGTAGGCACGGACGGGCCGGGGCGGCGCGGGCGGGAGCCGTGCGCGCCGCCGTCCGGCGGTCCGGACGTCACTGGCCCAGGGGGGCGGGAGGGGTCGGCGCGGCGTCCGTCTCGCCCGCGCGGGGCGTGAGCGGCGGGTGGGCGGGCGTGACCCGCTCCCTGGTGAGGGCGGCGGCGATCCCGCGGGCCAGGAGGGGGTCGGCCGGCAGGACGTGCCCGGCGAACCAGCGGGCCGCGGAGGGCTCCGGGGACGGCTCCACGAACTCGGCGCCCGCGTAGTCGTCGAGCGGCGGGTCGTAGATGTACCCGGTCACCACACCGCGGTCGACGAGCCGGTCCACCAGCGTGTCACGGTCGTGGACCAGCAGGGGGACGCGGAAGAGGGCGGGCGGGCCGTCGTGCGCGGTCCGCTCCCGCAGCGCCGGGCTGGCCCAGGTGGTGCCGGCGAGCCGGGAGACACCGTCCCGGCGGCGGGCGAGGTCGCCGTCGAGGAGGGCCATGCGCAGCTCCAGCTGCCCGCGGACCAGTGCGCCGTGCCGGGCGCGGAAGCCGTGCAGGTCGACCCGGACCCAGGGCTCGTAGGCGGCCAGGCTGGGGGCGCGGCGGGCGCTGGCCGTGAGGCGGGAGGCGTGCAGGGCCATCCGGAAGTCGTCGCGCTCCATCAGCCCGAGCCGCTGCATGGTGCGCCACACGGGCCGCACCAGATGGAGGGAGCGGACCGCGGAACGGGCCAGGGGGCGCAGAGTGACGGTCAGGTCGGCCCGCAGCCTGCGCGGGGTGAGCAGGTCGTCGCGCAGCCGTTCGAGTTCGCGCCGGGTGCGCGCGTCCTCGACGGCGAGGAAGCCACCGGCCGTCGCCGCGACGTGCTTGGAGAGGCTGAACGCGGCGGCCGTGCCGAAGGTTCCGATGGGCTGTCCGTCCACATGGGTGCCGATGGCGTGCGCGGCGTCCTCGATCAGCGGGATGCCGAGCGCGTCGCAGCGGCGCCGCAGCTCGATGACACGGTCCGGCAGGCCGTACAGGTTGGTGGTCAGCACGGCGTCGATCTCGCGCCAGGTCGACTCCGGCACGGCGTCCGGGTCGATGTTGCCGTCCCAGCGGGAGACGGGGGCCTGCACGGGGCGCAGTCCGGCGGCGAGGACGACGAAGAGGATCACGTCGTCGTTGACCGGGGACATCAGGACGCGTCCGCCCGGTCGGCACCAGCGCCGCAGCGCAAGATAGAGCGCGAGTCGGGCCGAGGGCGTGTAGACGCATTCGCGTCCGATGCGCCGCGTCATCATCGCGGCGAGCCGCGATCCGTACGGCATGGTCACCTCTTCCGTGAGATGTGGGACCTGAGACGTGAGACATGGGAGCTTCGGCGAAGGTCCGCCCCCTGTCGGGCGCGGTGCGAGGGGTAGGAGGGCGTGCCGGGCCCCGACCGCGACGTCCGGGAGGGACGGGCGGCCATCGGGGACGGCGGGCGCCGGCGCTCAGCCGGTGCGGGAGCCGGTTCCTCTCGTGCGTGACGTGACAGAGGTGCGCAGACCGCCGGCGGTCCTCAGCAGCCGGTCGGCGGGGTCGCGCAGGGCGGGATGGGCCAGGACGGTGTTCCGCAGGCCGCGCACGGGTCTGCGCCACATCCGCTGGGCCGCCGCGACCGGGTGGGGGCGCGTCGCGAACCCTTCGGCGACGCGCAGCTCACGGGTCTTCAGCCAGTCCTTGTACTCCTTCTCGCCGCGCCCCATGTCCATGACGGTGACGCCGTCCCGGCCCGCCGCGTACGCCATCCGCAGATGCATCATCAGGCCGGGCGAGTAGTAGGCGAACTCGGGGTCGTACGCGGTGAACCAGGCGGCCAGCACCGTGCGTGAACGGGGCCCGAAGTGCGCGGCGACGGGCCGGTCCCCCGCGTACACCACGGACAGGACGCCGGTGAAGTGTTCCTCGCGGACGTGGAAGAGATGGTCGACCAGGCCGACGATCCACGGGCGGGAGAACCGGTCCATCCGGCCCGTCCTGCGGTACTGGGCGGACTTCCAGCGCATGAGGGTGCGCAGCACACGCGGGTCGCGTTCGTCGTACACGAACCGGACCTCGCCGGCGTCCCGGCCGAGCCTGCGCTCCTTCTTCAGCGTCGTCTTGGCCTGCCCCGGGTAGGTGGCCCGCAGCCAGGCCGGATAGTCGCCCTCGGCGGGCTTGAGGTCGAGCACGGGCGAGGCGAACGTGCCGGTGACGTAGGGCGCGAACGGCCGCTGCTCCTCGACGAGGTGGTCGAACTCGAAGACGGACAGGCCGCACGAGCGCAGTAGTCGACGGCTGTCCCAGGTGACGCCGGGCCGGTGCACCAGGGCCTGACAGTCGGACAGCCCGAGGCCGATGGCCCGGCCCACGCCGAGCGCGTTGCGTTCGTACGGGAGGAAGCCGACGGCCTCCCCCCGCTGGTGCAGCACGGCCACCCGCGCGCCCGCGCGGTACCGGCCGACGCCCAGCGCGAACTCCGGTGACAGGAACGGGTTGGCGTACTCGGGTGATTCGTCCATGGCCTCGTGCCACGCCTCGCGCAGCGGGCCGCTCAGGTCCTCGGGTCTGTGAATGGTGATGGCGTTCGTGGATCGCATGGCGACCGCTCCCCCCAGATGTCCCCCCGGACGCGCTTGCCGCGCGTCGCCACCGTCTCCCCCGATGTCGAACTTCGTGGCGAGGATCAAACGTCGCGAAGCAGTACACGCACTGTCAAGGTACGTGAAGAATCCTTTAGCAGTACTTGGGGGTCGGCCGCCGCCGGGCCAGGGCGGCCCGGCGGCGTGCACTCAGCCGTCCTGCCCGGCGATGTTCACCATCCAGGTGGTGCCGAAGCGGTCCGTGCACATGCCGAACAGGTCGCCCCACATCTGTTTCTCCAGCGGCACGCTCACCGTGGCGCCGTCGGACAGCTTCTCCCAGTAGCCCCGCAGCTCCGGTTCGTCGTCGCCGCTCAGGCTCACGGAGATGTTGTTGCCGGGGCGGTGGTCGTCCGTGGGGTTGTCGGCGCACATGAGGGTGAAGCCGCTCGGGGTCTCCAGCATGCCGTGCATGATCTTGTCGGCCAGCGGGGTGTCCTTCTGGCCGCCGATCGACGCGTAGGTGTTGAGGTCGAGGGTGCCGCCGAAGACCTGCTGGTAGAACTCCAGCGCCTGGCGGGCGTCACCGGGGAACGTGATGTAGGGGTTGAGTCGCGAGGCCATGATTCCTCCTGGAGTGAGGGAGCCGACTCCGAGGAACGTAGCGCGGGCCACTGACAGCGGCCCGCGCACACGGCCGTACGGGGCACGCGACCGGCTACAGGGTGCGCTCCATGCGCTCCGCGACCAGCTTCACGAACCGCGCGGGGTCCTTCGCCTGGCCACCCTCGGCGAGCACGGCCAGCGTGTGCAGCAGTTCGGCGGACTCGGCGAGGCGCATGCGGTCGTCGTCGTTCTTGAACGCCTGGTTCATGCCCTTGACCAGCGGGTGGTCGGCGTTGAGCTCCAGGATGCGCTTGGTGCGCGGCACCTCCTGGCCCATGGCGCGGTACATCTGCTCCAGGGCCGGGGTCAGGTCCTGCGCGTCCGAGACGACGCAGGCGGGCGAGACCGTCAGCCGGGTCGACAGCCGGACCTCCTTGATGTCCTCCTCCAGCCGCTCCCGCATCCAGCCGAGCAGCCCGGCATAGTCCTCGGCCTGCTTCTCGCGCTCGGCGTCGGCCTGCTCGTCGCCCTTGGCGTCCAGGTCGATCTCGCCCTTGGTGACGGACCGCAGCTTCCTGCCCTGGTACTCGCCGACGGCGTCGACCCACACCTCGTCGACGGGGTCGGTGAGCAGCAGCACCTCGATGCCCTTGTCCCGGAACGCCTCCATGTGCGGGGAGTTCTCGATGCTCTGCCGGGACTCGCCGGTGATGAAGTAGATGTCCTTCTGGTCGTCGCCCATCCGTTCGACGTACTGCGCCAGGGTGGTCGGCTCGTCCTCGGAGTGCGTCGTCGCGAACGAGGCGACGGCGAGGATGGCCTCGCTGTTCTCCGCGTCGGTGACCAGGCCCTCCTTGAGGACCGTGCCGAACTCCCGCCAGAACGTGGCGTAGCGCTCGGCGTCCTTGGTCATGATCTCCTTGACCGTGGACAGCACCTTCTTGGTGAGCCGGCGCTGCATCATCCGGATGTGCCGGTCCTGCTGGAGGATCTCGCGGGAGACGTTCAGGGAGATGTCGGCCGCGTCCACGACGCCCTTGACGAAGCGCAGGTAGGGCGGGAGCAGCGCCTCGCAGTCGTCCATGATGAACACGCGCTTCACGTACAGCTGGACGCCGCGCTTGTAGTCGCGGGTGAACAGGTCGTACGGGGCGTGCGACGGCAGGAACAGCAGGGCCTGGTACTCGAAGGTGCCCTCGGCCTGGAGGCGGATGGTCTCCAGTGGTTCGCGCCAGTCGTGGCTGATGTGCTTGTACAGCTCGTGGTACTCGTCGTCGGTCACCTGGTCGCGCGAGCGCGCCCACAGGGCCTTCATCGAGTTCAGCGTCTCGGGCTCGGGCGTCCCGTCGCCGTCGGCGCTCTCGGGGACCATCCGGATGGGCCAGGTGATGAAGTCCGAGTACCGCTTGACGATCTCCCGGATCGTCCACGGCGAGGTGTAGTCGTGGAGCTGGTTCTCGGGGTCGGCGGGCTTCAGGTGCAGGGTGACGGAGGTGCCCTGCGGGGCGTCGTCGACGGTCTCCAGCGTGTACGTGGCCTCGCCGCGCGACGACCAGCGGGTGCCCTGGGCCTCGCCGGCCCGCCGGGTCACCAGGGTCATCTCGTCGGCCACCATGAAACCGGAGTAGAAGCCGACGCCGAACTGGCCGATCAGCCCCTCGGCGCCCTTCTCGTCCTCGGCCTCCCGCAGCTCCTTCAGGAAGGTCGCGGTGCCGGAGTTGGCGATGGTCCCGATGAGCCGCCCCACCTCGTCGTACGACATCCCGATGCCGTTGTCCCGCACGGTGAGGGTGCGGGCCTCCTTGTCGACGTCGATGTCGATGTGCAGGTCGGACACATCGGCGTCGAGCGTGTCGTCCCGCAGCTTCTCCAGGCGCAGCTTGTCGAGCGCATCGGAGGCGTTGGAGACGAGTTCGCGGAGGAAGACATCCTTGTTCGAGTAGACCGAGTGGATCATCAGCTGGAGCAGCTGACGGGCCTCTACCTGGAACTCAAACGTCTCGGTCGGCATGGTTCGCGACTACCTCACAGGTTCGTTCACCGGATCTGACAGCAGTCACTGTAGGACACGAGGTCAGCGCGGGGAGCCGGACCGGCGGACGTCACCCGGGGCGGCTCAGACGAGGTGGGCGAAGACGACGAGGTTGGCGGTGTAGTCCCTGACCTGACGGTCGTAGTCGCCCGCGCAGGTGATGAGGCGGACCTGGGCGTTCGGGGTGTCCTGGTAGACGCGGTCGCTCGGGAAGGTGTCCTTGTCGTAGGTCTCCGCGTCGTCGACCTCGAAGACGGCCGTGCGCCCGTCGGCGCGCAGCACCTCGAAGCGGTCGCCCTTCTTCAGCTGGTACAGCTCGGCGAAGACGGCGGCGGAGGTCGCCGTGTCGACGTGTCCGGCGATGATCGACGTCCCCCGCTCACCGGGCGAGGCGCCCTTCGCGTACCAGCCGACGAGGTTGGTGTCGTGGGCGGGCGGGGGTTCCAGGCGTCCGCCGGAGCCGATGGCGAGATCGGTGAAGGGGGCGTCGACAGAGATCTTGGGGATGCGCAGCCGCACCGGGCGGGACCGGGCCAGGTGCTTGCCGCCGGGGCGCGCGTCGGGTCCGGCGGACTCGGACCGCGCGGGCTCGGAGGCGGCGGCGGGTGGGGCGTGGGGAGCGCTGACGCTCCCGCTCCCCTCGGTCCGCCCGCCGGTGAACACCGTGAAGAGGATGGTCGCGGCGATGGCGGTCCAGAAGACGACGGCCACGCGTCGCGTCCGCCGCGAGTGCGGGGACGGGGCGTCGGGACCGGCCGGGTCGGGCTGGGGGACGGAGGGACGGCCGGCGTCCATCGGGAAACCACCTCACTGGGACGGGGCAGCGGACTGGCGGGGGGGAAGGGCGGGGCCGCCGCGACGCGCGGGGCACGTGCGGCGGCCTCGACGGCCTGCTCGGACCGGGGGTGGCTCAGGCCACGGACCCGGCCTTCCTGCGACGCATCGCGTACATGCCGGCGCCCGCGACACCGAGGACGGCCAGACCGGCGGTCGTCACACCCGGGGCGGCGAGGCCGCCGCCGCCGGTGTGCATGCCGCCACGCGGCTTGTCGTGGTCACCGCCGCCGCCCCACGACTCCTCGTGGTCGCCGCCCCAGGAGTCGTTCCCGTGGCCACCGCCGCCCCAGTCGCCCTTCTCCTCGGACTTCCAGTCCTTGCCGTGGTCTTCCTTGTTCCGGTAGGTGTCCGGGTCGTGCTTGGGGTTGTCGCCGCCCCAGTCGCCGCCGTTCATGACGGAGCTGAGCGCTCCGCCACCGGTGTGGACCCCGCCGCGCGGCCCGTCGTGCTTGCCCTCCTTGTCGTGCTCCTTGCTGTAGGACTGGTCGTGGTCGTCGGACTTCCCGTGCTCGGACTTCCCGTGGTCGGACTTCCCGTGGTCCTCGGACTTGTGCTCCTTGCTGTGGGACGTGTCGTCGTTGTTGTCCCAGTCACCGGTGGTGACGGCGTGAGCGGCGGGTGCGATCGCCAGCGCGGCCGTGGCCGTCGCGGTGGCGAGCAGCATGCGAACAGGGCGCATAGGTGGTTCCTCCCGTCACGGCCTGGGCGGCTGACGCTTCATCACCACTGGAGCCAGGCCTTGACGTGATCCACCGTCAGCCATGTCCACCGAGGGCACCATTCGAAGCGATCACATGGGTTAAGCGCACACCCTGACGGCCGTACGACCGGCCGCCCGCACCCCTGTGACCAGCGGCATCCCACGCTGCGTGTTTGGATCACCCGGAAGTGGTGAGACGCGGGGGATGCCGAAGCACAGCCACCGTCCCGTCCTGCCTCCGAGAGCATCGTCGCCCCGGCCGGGGTCCGCGCGCGCCGTCCGGGAGGCGGTGTGGTGAGCCAGGCCACCGCAACCGCTCCCGACCGTGCCGCACCGCCGCGACCTGCGGTTTCCCGGGAGCGGGACGCGTTCTTCGACAACGCCAAGTACGCGGCGATCGTGCTGGTCGCGGTGGGGCACGCGTGGGAGCCGCTACGGGACGGCAGCCGGACCGTCAGCGCGCTGTACATGCTCGTGTACGCGTTCCACATGCCGGCCTTCATCATCATCTCGGGCTATTTCTCGCGAAGCTTTGAAGCCCGTCCGGAGCAGCTGAAGCGGCTGGTCACGGGGCTGCTCGTGCCGTACGTGGTCTTCGAGACGGCCTACACGTTCTTCACCCGGTGGACGGACGGGGAGCCCGGCCGGCCGATCAGCCTGCTGGACCCCCTGTATCTGACGTGGTTCCTGGCGGCGCTGTTCGTGTGGCGGCTCACGGCGCCGTTGTGGCGGCGGCTGCGGTACGCCGTTCCGGTGGCGCTCGGCGTGGCGATGCTGGCCACGCTGTCGTCGTCGATCGGCGACGACCTGGATCTGCAGCGTGTCCTGCAGTTCCTGCCGTACTTCGTGGTGGGGCTGCTGCTGCGGCCGGAGCACTTCGGGTGGGTGCGGCGGCGTGCGGTGCGGATGGCCGCGGTGCCCGTGTTCGCGGGCGCGCTGGTGGTGGCGTACTGGGCACAGCCGCGGATGGCCGGCGGCTGGTTCTACCACCGGGACAGCGCCGAGGAGCTGGGCGCGCCGGCGTGGGCCGGGCTGGTGATGACGCCGGTGATGTTCGTCTGCTCGCTGGTGCTGTTGGCCGCTTTCCTGTCCTGGGTGCCGGGGCGGCGGATGTGGTGCACGGTGCTGGGCACGGGCACCCTGTTCGGCTATCTGCTGCACGGGTTCGTCGCGCAGGCGGCCGGGCACTTCGGCTGGTACGACCCGGCGTGGGTCCAGGCGCCGCTGGGGGCGGTGGTCGTGACCGCCGTGGCGGCGACCGTGGTGACGCTGCTGTGCACCCCTCCCGTGCGGCGCGCCCTGCGCTGGGTGGTGGAGCCGCGGATGGCGTGGCTGTTCCGGCGGGACGCGACGGAGCGGCACGGGGACCGGGGCGCGCCCGCCCGCGGCTGAGCCGTACGGGGTCAGGGCTCGCGCACCAGGGACGCGACGTGGGCGGTGACCGTGTCGAGGATGCCGGTCCAGGCCGCGTCGTCGCCGAGCACCAGGTAGTTGAGGGTCAGGCCGTCGGTCATCGCCGCCAGATAGCGGGCGAGGACCGGGACGGGGACCCGCAGGCGCAGGCCCATCGTGTCGTGCAGCTGGTCGATCAGCTCGGTGTAGGTGGCGGCGTACAGCTCGTACTGGTGCCGGGCCAGATGCTCGAAGCCGGGCTGGCGCAGGGCGTACTGGGTCAGCTCGTAGGTGAGCATGTGCTCGTCCGGGTGGGCGCGGACGTGGTCCCAGTACGCCTGGAAGCCCGCGCGGACGGTGTCCTCGAGGGTCGCGCGGGGGCGCAGGGCCTCCTTCACCAGCCGCACGTAGTGGCCGGTGATGGTGGTGATGACGGACTCGATCAGCTCCTGCTTGGAGTCGAAGCAGTAGTGGAAGACGCTCAGCGAGACACCCGCCTCGGCGGCGATGGACCGGGTCGTCGTCCGGGGGACGCCGTCCCGGGCCATCGCTCTGATCGCCGCCTCGGTGAGCTGTCGCCGCCGCTCCGCGGACGGCAGTCGTGCCATGGAGACCCTCTCGTGGGTGTCAGCCGCTGTGGACGCCCACCTCGTACAGGGAGTAGCCCCAGTCGGTGCCCCGGTCCAGGCCCTGGACGCGGACGTAGCGGGCCGGTGTGCCGGCGAACTTCGCGGTGTCGAGGCCGCCGTCGCCGGACGTCGTGGACCAGGCGGTGCGCCAGGTGGTGCCGTCGGTGGACAGGTCGATGCGGTACGCCTTGCCGTACGCCCGCTCCCAGTCGAGGGTGACCCGTCCGACGAGCTGGGTGGAGCCGAGGTCGACGGTGAGCCACTGGTCGTCGTTCCAGTCGCTGGCCCAGCGGGTGCTCCCGTCGCCGTCGACGGCCCGGCCCGGCTGGTAGCTGGTGAACAGGCTCCACTCCGAGGAGCTGGCCGTCGCCTTCGCCCCGCGCGCGAGGTTCGTGCCGGCCGCGTGCCGCTCGGAGGCGGCCCAGGTGCCGAGATAGGACTCGGCACCCCGGAACAGGTCGTCCACGGTGTCCTGGCCGCCGACGCGCCGGATGTCCTCGATCCAGTCCGGGACGAGCCCGTAGTGGGAGGCGCCGTCGGTGTTGATGTCCCAGGTGCGCTCGCCGGTGGTCTGGCGGTCGATGACCGAGCCGCCGTCGACGCTGCGGAAGGGGTAGGTCACCTTGTTCGGGGCGTCCGCGCCGCGCGGGGCCGGCCAGCCGCCGACGCCGTTCATGTCGGTGCCGTAGCCGTAGCCGACGCCGTACTTGTCGCGCAGCGCCTCGGTGCGCTTCGCCTCGGCGACGAAGTGCTCGGAGCCGTTCATGTACTGGGCGGTGAAGCCCCCGAGACCGTAGACGCGCTCGGTCCACTCCCGGTCCATCCAGCTGTGCGAGGACACGATGCCGGGGTAGGACGCGGACTCGAAGATGTCGAGGACGCGGCCGGCGGACTTGACGCTCATGTGGTCGACCTCGAGCATCATCTTGCGTTTCATCATGCCCCGGACGGCGTATTCGCCGAGCGAGGTGAGCCCGCGGACGTTGCACTGCGCGTCCGCGCTGTACGAGGGCACGTCGGTGCCCGCCGGAAGCTTCTTCTCTGCCTCGGCGGCCGTCGCGTTGCCGATCGGGTTGTCGTGCTGCGGGCCGGTGCACTTCTCGGTCTTCCAGAACGTGCCGGTGGACAGGAACTGGCCGACGTTGATGGCGGTGCCGAGGGTGCCGGAGTCGAAGCGGACGCCGCACAGGGCGTTGTCGAACTTGTGGCACAGGAACATGCTGCGCACGCCCAGCGCGTGGAGTTCGTCGAGGCCCTTGTCGATGTCCTCCTTGTCGCACTGCGCGATGTCGAGGATCTGCTTGCAGCCGAACGGCTCGGACGTCTCGACGCCGAGGACGACCGCGAGCTTGCCCTGCTGGATGACCTGGCGGGCCTGTGCGCTGTCGGTGACGATCCGGAACCAGCCCTTTCCGGGGCCGCCGTACATCCGGTCGATGTACGCCTGGAGGTCGTACGTCAGCTTGGCCTGCAGCCGGATGGACGTCATCTCGTCGCAGGAGCGGTCCTTGAAGAAGTACACGGAGCAGATCACGCCGTTGGTGACGAGGTCGTTGACGAGGACGCGCTGGCCGCCGCGCCAGGCCCGTTCGATCCAGGCGTAGTAGTTCTGCTGGTGGGTCAGCGAGTCGTGGGCCGGCCAGTCCTTGAAGGTGGGCCAGCCGACGGGGTCGTGACGGCCGTCGCCGCCCTTGGTGATGAAGTCGAAGACGGCGAGCGAGCCGTCGGGGTAGTGCTCGGGGCAGTCCTTGAGGGCGTCCGCGACGCCCTTGTCGGAGAAGGGCTTGCCGCAGATCAGGCGTCCGCCGAAGGCCTCGTTGGCGAAGATGTGGTCGTGGGCGTCGACGAAGCCGCGCACCTCGCCGCGGGCGTCGGTGCCGGTGAACGGCTCGCCGGTCACCCCGATGCCGGAGTCCGGTGCGGGCCGGGCCGTGGGGTTCCACCAGTCGGTGCCGGCCGCGGCGCTCGGCACGGGTCCGAGCGCGAGGGACAGCACGAGCAGGAGGAGCGACACGACGGTGACGTTCTTGCGTCTGCGGTACGGGCGTCCGGCACTGGTCACGGCCCACGTCCCTCGGTCGGCGACGGCACGAGGCCCCGTTGTCATGGCCTCGTTCAATGTGCGACGAGGATCGCGAGTACCGCCGAACGAGTCAAGAGTCCGGGACGGATGACCTACTGACGTCAGCGACGGGGCTTCATCGGGTTCACCGGCGGCCGAACTACCCGGTGCCGTAAGGCCGTTCCTGCACTACCGTGGTCCCGTCGGGCAGGCGTGACACAGTCATGTCAAGGGCGGGAGGGTGGCCGTGCGCGGTTCCTTGGTGAGGGCGGCGTTCGCCGCGGTGCTCCTGATGGCTCCGGTCACGGTCGTACCCGAGGCGCGGGCGGCGGGGCCCGCCGCCGAGACGGCCGTCTCCCCCGCACCCGTCGCGGAGGACTGGACGCCGCCGCTGAGCACCCGGGGCCGCTGGATCGTCGACGCGGACGGCGACCGCTTCAAGCTGCGCTCCGGCAACTGGCACGGGGCGAGCGGCACATGGAACGGCTCGGGCGACATGGAGGACGACGCGAACCACCACGCCGGCGAGAACTCCGGCCGGATCCCGCTCGGTCTCGACCGCGCCCCGATGGCCGAGATCATCGCCGGTTTCCAGGAGATCGGCATCAACAGCGTGCGGCTGCCCTTCTCCAACGAGATGGTCCACGACACCCGCCCCGTGACGGACGACGCCGTCGCCGCCAACCCCGGCCTGCGCGGGAAGACCCCGCTCCAGGTGTACGACGCGGTGGTGCGGGCGCTCACCGACGCCCGGCTCGCGGTGATCCTGAACAACCACACCAACACCACCCGGTGGTGCTGCGGGGTCGACGGCAACGAACGCTGGAACGCGAGCCGTTCGACGGCCGACTGGGAGGCGGACTGGCTGTTCATGGCCCGCCGGTACCGGGACGACCCCCGGGTGGTCGGCGCCGACCTGTACAACGAGGTGCGCCGCTCGGTGTGGGACGACCCCAACTGGGGCCTCGGCGACGACCACGACTGGTTCGCCGCCTCCCAGCGGGTCGCCGACCGCATCCTCCTGGAGGCGAACCCGGACCTGCTGATCGTGGTCGAGGGCATCAACTGGACCGGCATCCCCGTCGACGGCTTCGCGCACGAGCGCCCCACCCTGGAACCCGCCCGGACCCTCTCGCACACGCTCGTCGACTCCGGCAAGCTCGTGTACTCGGCCCACTTCTACGACTACACGGGCCCCCGGCACAGCGGCGCCACCGGCATCGGCGAGACCAGCGACCCCCGCTACCGCGACCTGAGCCCCGACGACCTCGTCGCCGTGCTGAACCGCCAGGCCTTCTTCGTCTCCGCCGAGCAGGACCGGCACTTCACCGCCCCGCTCTGGATCAGCGAGTTCGGCGTCGGGGGCCGCGCGGAGACGGCCGCGAAACCGCGCGCCTGGTTCGAGAACTTCGTGGACCAACTGATCCGCACGGACGCCGACTTCGCCTTCTGGCCGCTCGTCGGCTGGCACCAGAACCGCGGCGGCAACGGCTGGGCCCTGCTCCACTGGGACGAGGCCGGGCACCGGATGGGGGTGTACGACGGCGACGACTGGCGTGCCCCGGCCTGGCGGCGGCTCGTCGAGGCGGCCGGCCGCACCGGGCCGGTGCCCCCGGCCGCCGAGTGGTCGCAACTCAGCCCCGATCACGGCGACTTCGTGCAGTCCCGGCGGATGCGCGCGCTGCCCGACTTCGACCCGGGTGCCCGCAAGGCCGTCTGTCCCGACGGACAGCGGCTGCTGGGCCTCGCCCACACCGGGAACCGCGGCCTGTGCTCCGACGTGACCACGGGCGCCCTCGGCGGTCCGGCCCTCGGGCACGAGGTGGTCCGCGACGAACGGCACGTCCGGCCCGGCGGCGACTGGGCGTCCGGGTACACCAAACTCCAGTGCGCCGACGGGCAGTTCCTCGCCGGGTACAGCGTGCGCGGGGCGGCGGTCTCGGCCGCCCTGTGCGCGACCGCCCCGGCCGGCATGCTCGGCACCGGCGGCCGTACGGTCTGGTTCGACCGGGGGGACGCGCGCGGGACGGCGCCCAAGGGCGGCGACTTCGCGTACGGCCGTTACAAGGGGCAGTGCGCCGACGGCGAGTACGCGGCCGGGATCGCGTACACCGGCCGGATCGGCTCGGCGCGGACCCCGGACGCGCTGTACTGCCGTCCGCTGGCGTGACGCGAACGGTCCTGACCGTCCTAGAGGTTGATCATGTGCCCGGACAGGCCGTGGACCGCTTCCTGAATCGCCTCGCCGAGGGTCGGGTGGGCGTGGACGTTGCGGGCGACCTCGTGGACGGTGAGGTCCCACTTCTGGGCCAGGGTCAGTTCGGGCAGCAGCTCGGTGACGTCCGGGCCGATGAGGTGCCCGCCGAGGAGTTCGCCGTACTTCGCGTCGCTGATCAGCTTGACGAAGCCGGTGGCGTCGCCGAGGCCGTGCGCCTTGGCGTTGGCGGTGAACGGGAACTTCGCCACCTTCACGTCGAAGCCCCGCTCGCGGGCCTGCTCCTCGGTCCAGCCGAAGCTGGCGATCTGCGGCTGGCAGTAGGTGGCACGCGGGATCATCGTGTAGTCGAGCTCCATCGTCTCGGCGTCCGCGATGGTCTCGGCGGCGATCACCCCCATCGCCTCGGCGGCGTGCGCGAGCATCAGCTTCGCCGTCACGTCCCCGATGGCGAAGAGGTGCGGGACGGACGTACGGCAGCGGCCGTCGACGTCGATGGCGCCGCGCTCGGTGACGCGCACGCCGGTGTTCTCCAGGCCGTAGCCGGAGACGTTGGGGGCGAAGCCGATCGCCTGGAGGACCTTGTCGGCCTCCAGCACCCGCTGGGCGCCGTCCTTGCCGGTGACGGTCACGCGCACCTGGTCACCGGAGTCGTCGACGGCGTCGACGCGGGTGGAGGTGAGCACGTCGATGCCGAGCCGGCGGTACTGCTTGGCGAGTTCGGCGGAGACCTCGGCGTCCTCCAGCGGGGTCATCCGGTCCAGGAACTCGACGATGGTGACCTTCACGCCGTAGTTGTGCAGCACATAGGCGAACTCGACACCGATCGCGCCGGCGCCGGCGATGACGATCGAGCGGGGCAGCTCGTCGGTGAGGATCAGCTCCTCGTAGGTGACCACGCGGTCGCTGAGCCGGGTGCCGGGCAGCAGCTTGGTCGTGGCGCCGGTGGCGATGACGCAGTGCTCGAAGCCGATGGTGCGGGTGGAGCCGTCGGAGCCGGCCACCTGGAGGGTGTGCGGGTCGAGGAACGTGCCGCGGCCGTCGATCTCCGTGATCTTGTTCTTCTTCATCAGGTAGTGGACGCCCTTGACCCGGCCGTCGGCCACCTTGCGGCTGCGCCGGAACGCCTCGCCGTAGTCGAAGCTGATCTCCCCGTCGCTCCTGATGCCGAAGGTCTTCGCCTCGCGGGTGACGATGTGCGCCAGTTCGGCGTTGCGCAGCAGCGCCTTGGTGGGGATGCAGCCCACGTTGAGGCAGACACCGCCCCAGTACTTCTCCTCCACGACCGCGACGCGCTTGCCCAGCTGCGCGGCGCGGATCGCGGCGACGTAGCCGCCGGGCCCGGCGCCGAGGACCACGACGTCGAAGCGATCGTCCTGCTCGACCATGGGGAGTTCCCTCCTGAGTGCCACCAACTGCTCCTGCCGGTGCCGGGCGCCGGGACGGCGGCCGGCTCCTTCCAGCATGACCTCAGGCGCGCGGTTTCGCGGTGTCACCGTCACGTGACGGTGATCTCAGGCGGGGTGCGGGGGTCAGCCGAGGCAGAGCAGGTTGAGCACGCAGAGCTGTGCGGGCGAGGTGGTGTCCTGTGGTGCCCGGGGGTCGTTCGGTGCCTGGGTGGAGCCGGAGCCCGCCTCGTCCGTAGGGGTGGGTTCTGGCGTCTGCCCCTGCCCGCCGGACGAGGTGCCGCCGCCAGTGGCGGGTGCCGTGGTGGCGGGCGCGGAGGACGGCTGGGTGCGGGGCGCCTGCGAGCTGTCCGCCCCCGGGGTGGAGGCGGCGTCCGGGCGGGTGAGCCGCCGGGTGGTGTGCGAGGACGACATGGGTTCCCGCACCACGTCGGTGGCGGTGGGCCGTGCGGTCGGGGTGTGGGCGCGCGGGGCCTCGGAGCCGTCGGGGACGGTCGCCGCCGGGCTGGGCGGCTCGATCTGCTGCCGCTGCCCGGACAGGTCGGTGTGCGGCTGTTCGGGTGCGGTGGCCGCCTGGGCCCGGTCGCCGGACTGGCGGTCCAGGGAGGTCAGGGTGAGCCCGCCGCCGACCAGTGCCACGGCGGTGGCGACCACGGCCCGGCGCTGGTTCTTCTTCCAGCGGGCCCGCCGGCGCCGCCGGGCCGCCCGGCCCTGGGGCGCGGCGGTCACGGCCTCGGAGCCCTCGACGCCCTCGGATGCGTCCGGGGCGTCGTCCTGCGCCGGGCCGGCGGCACGCGCGGTTCCATCGTGGAAGGAGGCGTCGAACCAGGGCCCGGTGCCGGTCTGCCGGGCGGACGGGTGCCTGCCGGACGCGGCCGGGCCGGACGCGGCCGGGCCGGACGCGGCCGGGCCGGACGCGGCCGGGCCGGACGCGGCCGGGCCGGGCACGGCCGGGCCGGGCACGGCCGGCTGGGTGGGACCCGCCACGGAGGGAGCGATGTCCGGGGCGTAGGCGCCGCACCCGGGGCACACGAGCGCCCCGTTGAGGTGCCGGCGGCACGAGGAGCAGTAGTCCATCGGTGGTCTTCCTGGGTTGCCTGCGCCATCGGGCTCAGCCGCGGCCTGGTCGTGTTCGCGCCGGAGGCCGAACGGCCAGAACGCTAACGAGACCATGGACGGGCTGTGTGCAGCCTGAGTGACGCTCCTGCGCAGATCCGGCGGGAACTGTGCGGGCACCGCCCGCCGCGGCGGGCCCGGTCAGTCCACCGGCCAGGTGTGCGCGGCCGCGTTGAGATGCATGTAGTCCATGTACGACGTGGTCATCCGGCGCAGGGCCTCCCGCCGGTCGGTGGTCGTGCCCTTCTCGAGCAGGTGCACCATCTCGGCCTGCCACAGGGCGCCGTTGCGCCCGGTGACACAGCGCTGCTCGATGATGCCGAGCAGCGGCTCCCGCCAGGCGGTGTCCATGCCGGCCAGCTCCAGGCCCCGGTGGGCCAGCGGCAGCAGTCTCCGCAGGACCAGTTCGGTGACGGGGACCTCGCCCACGCCCGGCCAGTACAGGCGGGCGTCGATGCCGTCGCGGGCGGCGGTGTGCAGGTTCTCCTCGGCCGCCGCGAAGGACATCCGCGACCAGACGGGCCGGTCCTCGTCGACGAGGGCGCGGGTGAGGCCGTAGTAGAAGGCGCCGTTGGCGATGGTGTCGGAGACGGTGGGGCCCGCGGGCAGGACGCGGTTCTCGATGCGCAGGTGCGGCCCGCTGTCGGTGACGGCGTAGACGGGCCGGTTCCAGCGGTAGATGGTGCCGTTGTGCAGGGTCAGCTCGCCCAGTTCGGGGGCCTGGCCGAGTTCGTGCAGCGCGCGCGGGTCCTCGTCGTCGCACAGCGGCAGCAGGGCGGGGAAGTAGCGCACGTTCTCCTCGAACAGGTCGAAGACGCTGGTGATCCACCGCTCCCCGAACCACACCCGCGGCCGGACGCCCTGCGCCTTGATCTCCACCGGCCGGGTGTCCGTGGCCTGCTCGAACAACGGGATCCGGGTCTCGCGCCACAGCTCCCGGCCGAAGAGGTACGGGGAGTTCGCGGCCAGGGCGATCTGCACACCGGCGATGGCCTGGGCGGCGTTCCAGTAGGCGGCGAAGTCCTTCGGCGCGACCTGGAGGTGGAACTGGGTGCTCGTACAGGCGGCCTCGGGGGTGATCGTGTCCGCGTACGTGGACAGGCGCTCCTGACCGTCCACGGCGATGCGCAGGTCCTCGCCGCGGGCCGCGAAGATCTGCTCGTTGAGCAGCCGGTAGCGCGGGTCGCCGGACAGCGCGGCCTCGCCGACGTCGGCCTCGCCGAGGGTCGGCAGGATGCCGATCATGATCAGGTGGGCGCCGAGCGCCGAGGCGCGGTCCTCGGCGTGGTTGAGGGCGTCGCGGATCGCCTGCTCCCAGTCGCCGGGCCCGCCGGTGGTCAGCTCCCGGGGCGGGATGTTGATCTCCAGGTTGAAGCGCCCCAGCTCACTGTCCCAGGCGGGGTCGGCGATGGCCTGAAGCACCTCGGCGCTCCGCATGGCCGGCAGCCCGTCGTCGTCGACGAGGTTGAGTTCGATCTCGAGCCCGACCCGCGGGCGCTCGCTCTCGAACGTCGACTCGCGCAGCATCTGCGCCAGCACGTCGAGACAGGTGTGCATCTTCTCCCGGTAGCGGCGGCGGTCCTCCCGCGTGAACACCAGGGCCGGCACATCGCGTCCCATGGGGCCCTCCCGAGTTCCCTCGGCGGTCACCTTTCCGGTCCCAGAGTCCCACCTCGGACGCCACCCGGACAGCCGACGGGGTGGAAGCCGTGCGGCGAAGGGCTCGACCGGGCTTTGTATCGGAGGGCAACAAACCAGGGGGTGTCCCGACGAGTCGTCCGCCCGTCATGGGCACAGACCCCGGCCGGCTGCGGTCTTCTCCCCCCTGGAGCCCTGCCGGGAGCCGGGCGGTGTGGCCGACAGGTGGACGGACAGCAGTCGGCCGCCGCCGTCGACCGTCACACGGAGCACGTTCATGGCCGGCAGGCGGGGATCGTGGAACGGATAGGCGACCGTCCACGTCGTCCGCGATCCCTCACCCTCCCGGTCCACCGCCGCCCGCTCCTCGTCGGCCGAGCCGGGAAAGCGGGCGGCGACATAGCGGTCCGCGGCCCGCCGTGCCGCCGGGGCGTCGTGCACCGGTCCCACGGCACCCGGTATCCGGCGTCCGGAGGGCACTCCCCCGGCCGCGACGTGCTCCCACACGTCGATGCCCACGCTGCTCCGGTCCGGCCAGGGCATGAGCACCGCTCCGCCGGGCTCCAGTTCGGCCGACACCGTCTCGTTCACCCCGTCCAGGCCGCACGGCGTCACATCCGACACGTTGACGATCCTCACGTCACCGCCCAGCGCCCGGTGGACGATGTCGGTGATCGCCGCACGCTGTTCGGCGCTCGCGGCTCTGGCCGGTTCGGCGTGGTCGACGACTCTGAACTCGACGCCGGCCGCCGGTACGCAGGCGATCACCGCGAAGCCCGCACAGGCCGCGGCTGAAACTCGCAGATGGCGCTCGCCCCGGGAGGACAGGCGTCCGCCCGACAGGCGGACGGAGAGGAACCCGAGACCGGCCCCCGCGATCGCTCCGACGGAGTTGGCGACCACGTCGGTGGTGTCGCAGTGGCGGCCGATCGCCGGAACGACGGCCTGGACCCCCTCGATCCCGCAGCTGAGCAGAACGGCCAGCAGCACCGGGGGGACCGGGCGCCGCACCGCCCGCAGACCGAAGAACCCGACCGGAACGAACAACGCGAGGTTCATCCACCCCTGGGCCACTCCGAAAGGCTCCATCACGTCCTTGTTGACGACGCACATCGTGGAGCCGGTGGAAGCCGTCTTGACCCAGAGCGTCAGACAGACGGCGGCCGTCGTGGACGCCGCCCAGGCCGCGTGCTCCCACGGCCGCTGGGGATGCCGGCCCAAGGCGACTCCGACGATGGCCAGGACGCCGGCCGAGACGAGGATGACCAGGACGACGTACATCAGGTGCCGTCCGAAGACGAGATCGAGCAAGAGTGAAGCCCTCCGGGAACGCGCGGTGCCGTGCGGAGAGGACGCACCGGAACGACCGCGTCACGCCCCGCGCTCTCCGCCAGTGGGCCGGGCCCGCCGGCACACCTGTGCGGAGCCAACCAGGGCAGACGTGAGCCGGGGGTGAGCGGCGCTCCCGGACACCGGGTTCTCCGGCGCGGGACCGCGGCACGGGTCGCCGGAGCAGCTTCACGCCCTGCTCACACCGGCCGCGGATACTGAAGGGACCAGCTGCGAGAGAGGACGACCGATGCGCTCTGCGACGGCCGAAGAGGAGGCGCGCGGAACCGGCGGAGGCGCGAGCGTGCGCGTCGGGCACGAGCGACCGGGAGCGGCCGGGTCTGCCGTCCGGTGGCTCGCCGGGCAGCGGGGAAGCCTCCGCCTGCGGCTCACCGTCGTCTTCGGCCTGCTGTTCTTCTTCGCGGCCGCCGCCGTGCTCGCGGCCACCGTGCTTCTCGTCCACCGCTACCGGCAGTACCATCCGCCGACCCAGCCGTTCCTGAAGTTCGATCCGCCGCTGACGACACAGCAGCGCGCTCAGGCGTGGCGGAACTGGAGCCAGCTCTCGGCCGACGCACGGCAGGACGCCCAGGGTGACGTCGAGTGGATGCTGAAGTGGGGCGCCCTGATCGTCACGGGCGTCGGGGTCACCGCCACGGCCGTCGGCTGGCTGGTGGCCGGGCGCCTGCTGCGTCCGCTCAGCCGCATCAGCCGTATCGCAGAACGCGTGGCGGGACACACCCTGCACCAGCGGATCGCCCTGCACGCTCCGCCGGGCGAGGTCAAGACGCTCGCCGACTCCTTCGACCGCATGCTGGAGCGCCTGGACGAGTCCTTCGCGGGCCAGGGCCGCTTCATCGGCAACGCCGCCCATGAGCTCAAGACCCCGCTGGTCCTCAACCGCACGCTGGTCGAGGTGGCGATGAACCGCCCCGACGCCCCACCGCAACTACGCCGTCTGGGTGAGAGCCTGCTGACGGTCAACACCCGCCACGAACGGCTCATCGACGGCCTGCTCGTCCTGGCCCGCTCCGAGAACGACCTGGCGGAACGGCTGCCCGCCGATCTGCGCCCGGCCGTCGAAGCCGTGCTGGAGCACGCCGCGCCCGATGCCGAACGCGGCGGGATCAGCCTCCGCACGGACCTCGGTCCCGCTCCGCTGCGCGGCGATCCGGTCCTGCTGGAGCATCTGGCGCGCAACCTCGTGGACAACGCCCTGCGCTACAACCGGCCGGGCGGCACCGTGCACGTGACGACCCGCACGGTCCCGGAGGGCGCGCGGCTCACCGTCTCGAACACCGGGCCCGCCATCGACCCGGCCGAGGTCCCCACGCTGTTCCAGCCCTTCCGCAGGCTCACCGACCGGATCGGTTCCGCCGAGGGGAGCGGTCTGGGCCTGTCGATCGTGCGGGCCGTGGCCCGGGTCCACGGCGGTGACGTCCACGCCACGGCCCTGTCCGAAGGCGGCCTCACCGTCACCGTCACCCTGCCCGGCGGTCCGCACGTGCCGTCACCGCGCCGCAGCGCGCCAGCCGACCTGCACGGCTGACCGTGGTCACATCACGGACCGGCCGGCCGTCCCGGTAGGTCTCGCGCAGATGGGGGTCGAGCCGGATTCCGGAGCGTTCCAGGACGGGCGGTGCCGGCGGCCGTACCCTGCGGCCGAGCGCCCGGATGCGGGCGACGAGTTCGGCGAAGGCGAACGGTTTCGCCAGGTAGTCGTCCGCGCCGAGGCTGAGGCCGGCCACACGCTCGGCGACCGTCGTCGACACCGTCAGCATCAGGATCCGCACGTCGGCGCCGGCCGCGGCCGTGCGCCGGCAGACCTCGTCGCCGTGCAGCTTCGGCAGGTCCCGGTCGAGCACCATCACGTCGTACTCGTTGACCGCCAGCCGCTCCAGAGCGGCCTCGCCGTCATGGACAACGTCCACCGCGAAGGTCTCCTGTCTGAGTCCCTCGGCCATCGCGTCCGCGAGCATCTGCTCGTCCTCCACGACCAGTACCCGCACCGCGCACACTCCCTCGCCTGGCTGTGAGCACAGTCTGGGTGAGGTGGTGTTAAAGCGGCGTGAGTCGCCCGTCGACGGTCTTTCAGGGCGCGGCAGGCCCGGTGATCAGGCTGCCGTCCGCGTCGTAGGGCCAGGCGTTGGCGACGCAGCCGTGCAGGCCCTTGATCTGCTGCATCATCGCGGGCGCGGGCCGCCCGGGGCCGGGACAGCCCCGGTGCCCGTACCCGAGCCGGTGGCCGACCTCGTGGTTGATGATCAAGGCGTGATACTCGGCGGGCCGGTCCGGGTAGTACGGGCTGAGCAGCAGCCAGCGCTTGAGGTTGACCACCACGTCCGTGCCGACCGCGCAGTTGACCTCGCCCCCGGTGTCCAGGCCGTACGCGCCGCACAGCCTGTCCGTGGTGTCCGGTGTCGCCAGCCGCACCCGGAAGTCGTACGGCGGTCCGGCGACCCGCCGGAAGGCGGCTCCGGCGCGGGTCCAGCCGCGCGGGTCCCCGAGGACGCGGTCGACCTCGGCGGCCACGGACCGGGCGGAGACCTCTGTGCCGTCCTCGGCCTCCACCACATAGCGCAGGGGCTTGCCGCGCCCGAACGTCCGCGAGCCGGCGGGGGCACGGGTGAAGGTTCCGGCGCCGTGCCGGATCACGTGCACGGACCGTGAAGGCGAGGGGCTGGGGCGCGGTGCCGACGAGGCGCCGGCGACCGGGCGACGCTGGTGGCCGGGCGAGGCGTCCGCTCCCTGGACGGCTTCGGTGGCCTCTCCGTCGACGCCGCCGTGGACCAGCGCGAACAGCATCGCGAGACACGCCCCGACGATCATGACGCAGGACCCCATGAGACACGACCGCGGCTTCATCACTCTGTGCTGCTTGGGGCGACGGTGATTCATGCGGCTCACTCCACATGCCGGAGCGTGAACCAGAGGTGAGCACCGGGGTTCACCTCCCGCTCACGCGACCGCGGTCATGCTGACGCCTGCCGAGGGCGAACCCACAGGTCGGAGGGGATTGCCCCCTGCCGGGGACCCGCCTAGCCTGCTTTTGTGCCGCAAATAAACAAATCGCGGTCGCACAGCGTCGTGCGCCGCCCCCTCAGCCCGCTCAGCCGTCTCCGCGTCGCCATCACCGTCTTCTTCGCCCTCGACGGCTTCCTCTTCGCCGGCTGGGTCGTCCGTATCCCCGCCATCAAGCAGCAGACCGGCGCCTCCGCCAGCGCGCTCGGCCTCGCCCTCCTCGGCGTCTCGGCCGGGGCCGTGATCACCATGGTCGTCACCGGGCGCCTGTGCCGCCGCTACGGCAGCCACCAGGTCACCGTCGTCTGCGCCGTCCTGCTCAGCCTCAGCGTCGCCCTGCCCCCGCTGACCCACTCGGCCCTCGCCCTCGGCCTCGTGCTCCTGCTGTTCGGCGCCGCGTACGGCGGCATCAACGTGGCCTTCAACAGCGCCGCCGTCGACCTCGTGACCGCGCTGCGCCGGCCCGTCATGCCCAGCTTCCACGCGGCGTTCAGCCTCGGCGGCATGGCCGGCGCCCTGCTCGGCGGGCTGGTCGCCGGGGCCCTCTCCCCCACGCGGCACCTGGCGGGCCTCACCCTCGTCGGACTGGCGGTGACCGCCGTGGCGGGCCGCACCCTGCTGCGGCACGACCCGCCGGCCGGCGCGGCACCCGACCGGCCGAGCGCCACCCCCGGCCGCCGGGACCCCCGCACCCGTCGGCTGGTGATCGTCTTCGGCCTGATCGCCGGCTGCACGGCCTACGGCGAAGGGGCCATGGCCGACTGGGGCGCGCTGCACCTGGAGGAGGACCTGGGGGCCGCACCCGGTGTCGCCGCGCTCGGCTACTCCTGCTTCGCGCTGTCGATGACCGTCGGCCGGCTCACCGGTACGACCCTGCTGGAGCGGCTCGGTCACGGCCGGACGGTCGTGGCGGGCGGCGCCACCGCGGCGGCCGGGATGCTGCTCGGCTCCCTGGCCCCGTCCCTGTGGGCGGCCCTGCTGGGCTTCGCGGTCACCGGGCTCGGCCTGGCCAACCTGTTCCCGGTGGCCGTCGAGCGCGCCGGTACGGTCGCCGGGCCGGGCGGTGTGGCCCTGGCCTCCACGTTCGGCTACAGCGGCATGCTCCTCGGGCCCCCGGCCATCGGCTTCATGGCGGACTGGTTCTCCCTGCCCGTCGCCCTCACCAGCGTCGCCCTGCTGGCGGCGGTCGCCACGCTCATCGGGGCCGGGACGCGGCGCGCGGTGCCGGACCGGCCGGGCACGGTGTGAGCCGCGAGCCGTAGTCCACCAGCCACCAGCCACCAGCCACCAGCCACCAGCCACCAGCCGATGGTCGCTTGTTCAGGCTCCCCTCCGATGTGAGACTCGCCCCATGAGCGACCACGGGGGACGGCGCGGGCAGGCCGAGCGGGACGCGATCACGGTCGAGATCGGCTACGCGCTGTGCAGCGCGGCGTTCCTGGCGGCCGTGGTGTGCGGCGCCGTCGTCGGACCGGTGTTCGTGTTCGACGTGCCGGACGGTGTGCGCCGTGCCGTCCTGGCCGTGGGAGCCGCCATCGCCGTGGTGCTGTTCGTCGCCCGGGTCGTGAGCGTGCTGATGCGTTTCCGGCCCGGAGCTCAGCCCAGCCAGCCCGGCCGCACCAGGCCGGACTCGTAGGCCAGCACCACCAGTTGGGCCCGGTCTCGGGCGCCCAGCTTCACCATCGTGCGGCTGACGTGGGTCTTCGCGGTGAGCGGGCTGACCACCAGGCGGCGGGCGATCTCCTCGTTGGACAGGCCGATGCCGACCAGCGCCATGACCTCGCGTTCCCGTTCGGTCAGCCGGGCCAGGGCGTCGGCGGCCGCGGGCTCCTTGGAGCGGGCGGCGAACTCGGCGATCAGCCGCCGGGTCACGCCCGGCGAGAGCAGCGCGTCCCCGTCGACCACCGCCCGGACCGCGCGCAGCAGTTCGTCCGGTTCGGTGTCCTTCACCAGGAACCCCGAGGCGCCCGAGCGGATCGCCTCGAAGACGTACTCGTCGAGCTCGAAGGTGGTGAGCATGACCACTTTCACGTCCTCCAGCGCGCTGTCGCCGGTGATCCGGCGGGTCGCGGCGAGCCCGTCGAGCACGGGCATCCGGATGTCCATGAGGACCACGTCCGGCCGCAGTTCGCGTACCGCGGGCACCGCCTCCTCGCCGTCCGCGGCCTCCCCGGCCACCTCGATGTCGGGCTGCGCGTCGAGCAGGGCCCGGAAACCGGCCCGCACGAGCGACTGGTCGTCGGCGAGCAGTACGCGGATCACCGGTCCTCCTCCTGAGGGGTCGTGTTCTTCGCGCGCTTCGACGCCGTGAGCGGCAGGACGGCGAGGACCCGGAAGCCGCCGTCGCCGCGCGGGCCCGCCTCGATGGTGCCACCGAGCGCGGCGGCACGTTCCCGCATGCCGGCCAGCCCGTTGCCGCTGCCGCCCGCGTCGGCGCCGGTCGCGGGCCCGTCGTCGTCGACGCACAGCCGCAGCGTCGTCCCGTCCGGCTGCTCGAACCGCACGCGCGCGTGCCGCGATCCGGAGTGGCGTACGACGTTGGTGAGGGCCTCCTGGACGATCCGGAAGGCCGCGAGGTCCGTGCCCGGCGGGAGCGGGGGCGGCTCGCCCTGGACCGCGACGGTGAGCCCGGCTCCGGCCGCCTGGGCCACGAGTTCGGGCAGCCGGGCGAGGCCGGGGGCGGGGGCGCGTGGGGCGGCGCCGGGCGCGCGGAGGGTGTCGAGGACCTGGCGGACCTCGCCGAGCGCCTCCTTGCTCTGTGCCTTGATGGTGGTGAGCGCGGTGCGCGCCTGCTCGGGGTCGGTGTCCAGGAGGGCGAGGCCGACCCCCGCCTGGACGTTGATCACCGAGATGCTGTGGGCGAGGACGTCGTGCAGTTCGCGGGCGATCCGCAGCCGCTCCTCGTCGGCGCGCCGCCGCGCCGCCTGGGCCCGTTCGGCCCGTTCCCTCGCCCACTGCTCCCGGCGGGCCCGCGCCAGTTCCGACACCGCCACGATGGCGGCGACCCAGGCGGCGACGACCGCCTCCTGCCCCCAGGGGGCGGGCCCGTCCCCGGTGGGCGGCAGCCAGCGGTACAGCCAGTGGCCGACGAGGACATGCCCCGCCCACAGGGACCCGACGGCCGTCCAGGCGGCCCGCCGGTGCCCGGCGACGACGGCGTTGAAGCAGGCGACGGCGACCGTCAGGAAGACCGGGCCGTAGGGATAGCCGGCGGCCAGGTAGAGCAGGGCGGCCGCCGAGGTGCCGAAGACGACCGGCACCGGGTACCGCTTGCGCCACAGCAGCAGGGCCGACGCCACGAACAGCAGTGCCCGCGCGAACGGGTCGAGGTCCTGACGCCCGTCGTGCTGCCCGCGGGCGGCGAACGAGGACCCGGCCAGCACGACGACGGTGACCAGCGCGGTGGAGCGCCAGGGCCACCGGGGAGCGCGCTCGGCGTCGTCGTCCCAGCGGTTCCACCACGGCGGCCCGTGCCGCCACCACGCCGGTGGACCGCCGGGCCGGTGCGCCTGCTGCTCGTCCATGGTGGCCACGCTAGACGCGAGGGCCCCGGGCCGGCGTCACCCGCGCGTGGTGATCACGCGTACTCCTCGTGCAGTACGCCGCCGCTCAGCGCAGGCCGACCTCGTGCGCGATGCGGGCCGCCGCGCGCCGGAAGAACGGCGGCCGGTCCTCCACGACCCGGTTGAACTGGCCGAAGAGCTCGAAGCCGACCAGCCCGAAGAGTTCCGCCCAGGCGGCGATGAGGGCCACGACCGTCGCCGGGGGCAGGTCGGGGGCGAGGTCGGCCGCCATGCGCCCGGCCTCGGCGGTCAGGTCGTCCGGCAGTGCGGGCGCGTCGGCGAGGACGCCCCGCTGATGGGCGTCGCGCACGATGCCGACGAACAGCAGGCCCACGCGGGAGGCGGCCGGGACCGTCGTCAGGGGAGCGGTGTAGCCGGGCACCGGCGACCCGTAGATCAGCGCGTACTCGTGCGGGTGCTCCAGCGCCCAGGTACGGACGGCCTCCGCGACCGCCGTCCACCGCTCCAGCGGCGGGGCGTCCGCGATCCTCTCGTTCGCCGCCTCGGCGGACGCGCCGAGGGAGTCGTAGGCGTCGATGATGAGGGCGGTCAGCAGGTCGTCGCGGCTGGGGAAATAGCGGTAGAGCGCGGAGGAGACCATGCCGAGGGACCGGGCGACGGCGCGCAGCGAGAGCCGGGACGCGCCCTCCTCCGCGAGCTGTCTGCGGGCCTCCTCCTTGATCGCGGCGGTCACTTCCATGCGTGCGCGGGCCCGGGCGCCCTGGGGGGTGCTGCTGCTCATACCGCGCAGTCTTCCATGAAATCAGAGCGGTGCACACAATCGAGAGCACCGCTCTTGCTTTGGATCGCCGTTCTCGTGCAGACTGTCTCTCGAGCGAGAGCAGTGCTCTCGAAGTCAGGTCTCCGGGCCGTCCGGCCCGCCGTCCAAAGGGGTCACCATGTCGTCGCCGTACTACCTCAAGGGCAGTCCGCTCAACGTCCGCTTCAACAACGTCGTCGGCTGGCTGGCCCGGCACGGCCTGAGCATCGTGGGCACGGCGGAGCTGTCGGTGCGCGGCCGCAAGAGCGGCAAGATGCAGCGCCTCCCGGTCAATCCGCACATCCTCGACGGTGTGCAGTACCTCGTCTCGGCCCGCGGGCACTCCCAGTGGGTGCGCAACATGCGCGTCGCCGGCGGCGGTGAGCTGCGGGTCGGGCGCAAGGTGCGCACGTTCACCGCGGTGGAGGTCCCCGACGAGGAGAAGCTCCCGATCCTGCGTACCTACCTGGAGAAGTGGGGCTGGGAGGTCAACCAGTACTTCCAGGGCGTGACCGCGAAGTCCACCGACGAGGAGATCGTCGCCTGCGCCCCGGACCACCCCGTCTTCCGGATCACGGTCGACGGGTGAGGTCCCGGGGCGGTCGGCGTCACCTGGGCGGTCGGCGTCAGGAGGCCGGCTGCTCGTCCGCGGGCGTCTGCCGGCGGTCCAGCGCGCTCAGCGCGCGGTGGGCCATGGGGTGGGTGCGGACGAGCTCGGCGAGGGTCGTGGAGCCGCGGGTGATGTCCGTGAACGCCTTCCAGGCCGGCCGGAACCCGGTCAGCACCGCGTGGAAGATGCCGGGCCGGCGCTCGAACACCGTCAGCATCCGCTTTCCGACGCTCATCTCCACACCAAGGCCCGCCTTGACGGCGAACGCGTAGTTCAGCGCCTGGCGCCGGGTGTCGACCGCGTCGTGCGCCTCGGCGATGCGCACCGCCCACTCCCCCGCGAGCCGGCCCGAACGCAGCGCGAAGGAGATGCCCTCGCGGGTCCACGGCTCCAGCAGGCCCGCCGCGTCCCCGCACACCAGCACCCGCCCGCGCGAGAGCGGCGAGTCCTCCGCGCGGCAGCGCGTCAGATGACCCGAGGAGATGCTCGGTTCGAACCCGGCGAGCCCGAGCCGCCCGATGAACTCCTCCAAGTACCGCTTGGTCGCGGCGCCTTCGCCACGCGCGGAGATCACACCCACCGTCAGGGTGTCGCCCTTGGGGAACACCCAGCCGTAACTGCCGGGCATCGGGCCCCAGTCGATGAGCACCCGGCCCTTCCAGTCCTCGGCGACCGTCTCCGGCACCGGGATCTCCGCCTCCAGGCCGAGGTCGACCTGGTCGACCTTCACCCCGACATGCGCCCCTATGCGGCTGGCGCTGCCGTCCGCGCCCACCACGGCCCGGGCGAGGACGGTCTCCCCTCCCTGCAGGACGAGGGCGACGCTGCGCCGGTCCGGCACGGCCGAGCCGTGCTGCTCGACGCGCTGCACGGTGACGCCGGTGCGCAGCTCGGCGCCCGCCTTCTGCGCGTGCTCGACGAGCTGCTGGTCGAACTCGGGCCGGTTGATCAGCCCGAACAGCGTCTGCCGGGAGCGGCGGGTGCGCGCGAAGCGGCCGTTGTGGGAGAAGGTCACCGCGTGCACGCGGTCCCGCAGCGGGAGCTCGAAGCCGGGCGGGAGG
Source organism: Streptomyces sp. SS1-1 (assembly GCF_008973465.1). Classification (NCBI taxonomy): domain Bacteria; kingdom Bacillati; phylum Actinomycetota; class Actinomycetes; order Kitasatosporales; family Streptomycetaceae; genus Streptomyces; species Streptomyces sp. SS1-1. The sequence continues at coordinate 767,336 of NZ_WBXN01000004.1, forward strand.
GAGTCCCGCGAGGGGCCGATGATGCCGCCGCCGCACGTCTTGTACCGGGGCAGTTCGGCCTTCTCCAGCAGCAGCACGCGCCTTCCGGCGACCGCCGCCGCGTAGGCGGCCGAGGCACCGGCCGGACCCGCACCCACCACGACGACGTCCCAGACCTGCCGTTCGTCGTCCGCCGAAGAGTTCTCGCTGCTCACGATGGCCTACTGCTCCCGCTCTGTTCGCCGCCCGATGCTGTCCCCCGCATCCTACGGCGGGCGTCGTCGCAGGCCACTGTGGGAGGATCACAGCACTCACGCGTACAACGTCGCACCCACAAGGAGCGTGCCCATGTCGTCGATTCCGGTCGCCGAGACCGTCGCCTCGCTGATGCCGCGGGCGAAGGCGGAGCTCACCGAGCTGGTGGCCTTCAAGTCGGTGGCGGACTTCGACCAGTTCCCGAGGAGCGAGAGCGAGGGAGCGGCCCGCTGGGTCGCCGACGCCCTGCGCGCGGAGGGCTTCGAGGACGTCGCCCTGCTGGACACCCCCGACGGCACCCAGTCCGTGTACGGCTACCTGCCCGGACCCGAGGGCGCGAAGACCGTGCTGCTGTACGCCCACTACGACGTGCAGCCCCCGCTGGACGAGGCCGGGTGGGACACCCCGCCCTTCGAGCTGACCGAGCGCGACGGCCGGTGGTACGGGCGCGGGGCCGCCGACTGCAAGGGCGGCGTGATCATGCACCTGCTGGCGCTGCGCGCGCTCAAGGCGAACGGCGGCGTCCCGGTGCATGTGAAGGTGATCGCCGAGGGCTCCGAGGAGATGGGCACGGGCGGCCTGGAGCGGTACGCCGAGGCGCACCCGGAGCTGCTGACGGCCGACACGATCGTGATCGGCGACTCGGGCAACTTCCGGGTCGGTCTGCCGACGGTCACCACGACGCTGCGCGGCATGACGATGGTCCGCGTGCAGATCGACACGCTCGCCGGGAACCTGCACTCCGGCCAGTTCGGCGGGGCCGCGCCCGACGCGCTGGGCGCGCTGATCCGCGTGCTGGACTCGCTGCGCGCCGAGGACGGCTCGACGACCGTCGACGGGCTGACCGGCGAGTCGTCCTGGGAGGGACTGCAGTACGACGAGGCGCAGTTCCGCAGGGACGCCAAGGTGCTCGACGGCGTGGAGCTGATCGGCTCCGGCACGGTCGCCGACCGGATCTGGGCCCGCCCGGCCGTGACGGTCCTCGGCATCGACTGCCCGCCGGTGGTCGGCGCCACCCCGTCCGTGCAGGCGAGCGCCCGTGCCCTGGTGAGCCTGCGGGTGCCGCCGGGCGTCGACGCGGCCCAGGCCACCAAGCTGCTCCAGGCCCACCTGGAGTCGCACACGCCGTGGGGCGCGCGGATCAGCACCGAGCAGGTCGGTCAGGGCCAGGCGTTCCGCGCCGACACGGCCAGCCCGGCGTACCAGGCCATGGCGGACGCGATGGCGGTGGCGTACCCGGGCGAGGAGATGCAGTACGCCGGCCAGGGCGGCTCGATCCCGCTGTGCAACACGCTGGCCTCGCTCTACCCGGAGGCGGAGATCCTCCTGATCGGCCTGAGCGAGCCCGAGGCGCAGATCCACGCCGTCAACGAGAGCGTGTCGCCGCAGGAGCTGGAGCGGCTGTCGGTCGCCGAGGCGCTGTTCCTGCGCAACTACGCCGGAAGCTGAGCCGGCGGCGGGGGGCACGCCGGTGCCCCCCGCGCCCGGTCAGGACGGTGCCGGGGTCCCCGCCTCCAGGTACAGCGCCGCCCCGCGCTCACGGGCGCGCAGCGCCCAGCGCAGCCGTTCGTAGCGCACCGGTGGCAGCAGGTCGGCGGCCTCGGCCTCGGTGACGAAGCGCCAGTCCCGCAGCTCGGGGCCGGGCAGCACCAGCCGCTCGGCGTCGGCGGAGTCCAGCCGGCCGCCGTCGAACAGCAGCCGCAGACCGCCGTAGCGGGGCGGTTCGGGCCGCTCCCAGTCGACGACCAGGAGCCGCGGCACGTCCTGGAGCCGTATCCCGGTCTCCTCGGTGACCTCGCGCATACCACCGCGCGCGGGCGCCTCGCCGGGTTCGACGACACCGCCGGGGAACTCCCAGCCGGCCTTGTACGTGGGGTCGACCAGCAGGACGCGGTCCCGCTCGTCGAAGAGGAGCACCCCGGCGGCGAGGGTCTCGGCGGTGGGCTCCGGCGTCTGCACGATGTCGCAGACCGGCACCTCGCCGTTGCCGACCGCCGCGGCGATCCGCACGGCGGTCTCGTACGGCGTCAGACAGCTGTTGTCGACCGGGTGGGCGTCGGCCAGCAGCCACGCGGCGAGCGCGGCGCGGTAGGGCTCGATGTGGTCGTAGGACCACTGCCGGACGCTCATCTCGCCGTCGGGGGCGTCGGGCGGTATCTCGCGCCCCGCTATCCGCGTGCGCAGGATCGTTTCCGCCGGGGCGAGGAGCACGTGCTGGACGGTGATGCGGCGGGCGGCGAGACCACCGAAGATCTCGTCGCGGTACTCCTGGCGCAGCAGGGTCATGGGGACCACGAGCGTCCCGCCGAGCTCGGCGTGCAGCGCCGCCGCGGTGTCGATCACCAGGCGCCGCCAGATCGGCAGGTCCTGGAAGTCGCCGACCTCGGCCAGGTGTTTGGGCGGCAGCAGGTGGGTGAGCGCCGCGCCGATGACCTCGGGGTCGAAGAGCGTGCTGTTCGGGATCAGCTCGATCAGCTCCCGTGCGGTGGTGGTCTTCCCCGCACCGAACGCGCCGTTGATCCAGACGATCACGGTTCCCCCTCTTCTGTTGGCCCCCTGTGGCTTGCCCGCTCCACACTGCCACGGAAACCACTCCGAGGAGAGGGCGCATGACGACGGCGCCGCCCTCCGCTCGGGAGCGGGGGTGCGGCGCCGTGCGGGCGGGCCGGAGGGGCCTGTCAGCCCTTCTTCCCGGAGGTGCGGTGCGGGGCGTCGTTCACGGCCCGGTCCGCTTCCCGGTTGACGGCCTTGCCGAAGGTCTCCAGGGCCTGGTCCACGTCGACGCCCGCGAGCTTGGTCGCACCGGTCGTGCCGAGACCGTCGATCTTCTTGCCGCTCACATCCACCCCGGCGGCCTTGATCTTTCCGCCGGTCAGTCCGGGCAGCCCGGTGTCGGGGGCGCCGGTCCCGGGAGGGCCCGCCAACTCCGCCGAGTGCGACGGGGTGACGGCGGCGACGACGAATCCGGTGGCCAGGGAGGCGATGGCGAGCATGCTGCGCTTCTTCATGGCCGGTTCAACTGCGAAAACGGCCGGACGGTCACGCCCAGGCCACGGACGGATCGGACGACGTCCGCGCTCAGGCCGCGCGCCGGGTCTCCCGGCGCCGCCCGACGAGCTCGCGGGCCGCGTCGGGCCAGTCCGGGTGGGTGAAGCGGAAGCCCGCGTCGAGCAGCCGGCCGGGGACCACCCGGCGGCTCTTGAGCAGCAGTTCGGTGTCGGAGCGCAGCACGAAGGCGCCGATCTCGGCCATCGCCCTCGTCGCGGGCAGACCGACGGGGACGCGCGCGGCGGAGCGCAGGGCGCTCATGAAGGCGCGCTGCGGCAGCGGCTCCGGGGCGGCGAGGTTGACCGGCCCGGACAGGTCGTCCCGGGTGATCAGGTACTCGGCGGCGCGGACGAAGTCGTGCTCGTGGATCCAGGAGACGTACTGCCGTCCGCCCGCGACAGGTCCGCCGAGCCCCAGGCGCGCCAGGCGCAGCAGGACGTCGAACACGCCGCCCCGGTCCGGGCTCATGACCATCGCGGAGCGCAGGGCCACCTTGCGGGTGCCCGGGGTGTCCGCCTCGTCCAGGGCCCGCTCCCAGGCCTTGGCGATGTCGACGCTGTAGGACCAGTAGCCCGGCACGTCGGGTTCCCGGCCGCCGATGACGCCGGTCGCCTCGTCGTGAGGCGCGTCGAAACGGTGGGCGTAGACGGTGGCCGTGCTCATCTGGAGCCAGACGCGCGGCGGCCGGGCGGCGTTCGCGATCGCCTCGCCGACGATCTCGGTCGAGCGGACCCGCGAGTCCATCATGGCCTTCAGGTTGGGCGCGGTGTAGCGGCAACTGACGCTGCGACCCGCCAGGTTGACGACGACGTCGCTGCCGTCGATCTCCGCCGCCCACGGCCCCAGGGCCGTGCCGTCCCAGCCGACCTCGCCGGGCCGGGCGGGACGCCTGGTCAGGACGACGACCTCGTGGCCGGCCGCCGTGAGGGCGCGGTTCAGGATCGTGCCGACCTGCCCGGTGCCCCCGGGGATCACGATCTTCATGTGGTTCCCCTCTCGTACGGGACGACCCTAGCCCATATTTGAACGCGTTCAAAATAGTAACTGCCACACTCGTGACGCGACTTCAAGTCCGACCACTTTCCAACACAGTCCGACAGGTTCTAACGTGATCCCAACCATGACGCGTACATGACGTCACTCTGCAGGGACGGAGGAACGTGACCATGCGTCACCTTCACACCCGCACCATCCGGACGAGACTGATCGGGACGCTCACCGCGGCACTGCTCTGCGCGGCCGGGCTCGCCACCCCCGCGGCGGGCGCCGGGAGCGCCCCTCCCCCGGCTCCCGCCGTGGACGACGGCCTCGCCCTGACCCCGCCCATGGGCTTCAACAACTGGAACTCCACCCACTGCCGTGCCGAGTTCGACGAGGCCATGGTCAAGGGCATCGCCGACCTCCTGGTCGACAAGGGGCTCAAGGACGCCGGCTACCAGTACGTCAACCTGGACGACTGCTGGGCGCTGCCCTCCCGGGACGCCGACGGCAAGCTCGTGCCCGACCCGGCCCGCTTCCCGCACGGCATCAAGGCGGTCGCCGACTACGTCCACGCCAAAGGGCTGAAGTTCGGCATCTACACGAGCGCCGGCACCAAGACCTGCGACAGCACCGGCTTCCCGGGCGGGCTCGGCCACGAGTACAGCGACGCGCGGCAGTTCGCCGACTGGGGCGTCGACTACCTGAAGTACGACAACTGCAACAACCAGGGCGTGGACGCCCGGCAGCGCTACACGACCATGCGCGACGCGCTGCGGGCCACCGGCCGCCCCATCGTCTACAGCATCTGCGAGTGGGGCGAGAACAAGCCCTGGGAGTGGGCCGCCGACGTGGGCCATCTGTGGCGCACGACCGGCGACATCAGCGACAACTGGGGTTCGATGCTGTCGATCCTCAAGCAGAACCTGCCGCTCGCGGACCACGCGGGCCCCGGCCACTGGAACGACCCCGACATGCTGGAGGTCGGCAACGGCGGCATGACCGGCACCGAGTACCGCTCGCACTTCTCCCTGTGGGCGATCATGGCGGCGCCGCTGCTCATCGGCGCCGACCTGCGCACCGCCTCCGCTGAGACCCTCGAGATCCTCGGCAACCGCGAGGTCGTCGCCGTCGACCAGGACCCCCTGGGCCGGCAGGGCAGGGTCGTCTCCTCCGAGGGCGGGCGCTGGGTCGTCGCCAAGGAGATGCGGGACGGCAGCCGCGCGGTGGCGCTGTTCAACGAGGCCGACTCCGCCCAGCGCGTCACGACGACCGCCGAGAAGGTCGGGCTGCCCGCCGCCGGCGCCTACACCCTGCGCGACCTGTGGCGGCACCGCACCTTCAACACGGCGGGCACGATCTCCGCGACGGTGCCCGCCCACGGCACCGTCCTGGTCCGCGTCGCCGCCGACGACCGGTGGGCCCAGCATCCGCCCGCGGTCGAAGCCGGCCTGGACGGCGGCCTGTTGTTCGAGCCGGGCCGGAAGGCCGCGCTGACGTCCACGGTCACCGATCTCGGGCGTACGGCCGCCCGGCAGGTGTCCGTGTCCCTGTCCGGGCCCGCGGGCTGGTCCCTCCGGCCGACCGCGCCGGCCGCCTCGCCCGCGCTGCCCACGGGCCGCACCCTGCGCACCGGATGGGAGGTCACCGTCCCCCGGGGGACGCCCACGGGACCGTACGCCCTCACCCTCACCGTGCGGCACCGCTCACCGGCCGGCGATCGGGTAGAGACGACGCTGCCGCTCACCGCGACCGTGGTGACCCCGCCGCCCGCGGGGACCTCGGAACTCGCCGAGCTGCCCTGGCTGTCGGCCACCAACGGATGGGGGCCGGTCGAGCGCGGCACCAGCAACGGCGAGAGCGCGGCGGGCGACGGGAACCCGATCACCATCGGCGGGGTCGTGTACGGCACCGGGCTCGGCGTCCACGCCGAGAGCACCGTCGGCTACTACACGGGCGGCGCCTGCGAGACCGTGACGGCGCACGTCGGCGTGGACGACGAGGAGGGCGCGGACGGCAGCGTCGTCTTCGAGGTCTGGGCGGACGGCACGAAGGCCGCCTCGACCGGCGTCCTGACCAACGCCATGCCGGCCCGGCCGCTCACCGCGGACGTGACCGGCGCGCAGGTGGTCCGACTCGTCGTCACCGACGGCGGCGACGGCGTCACCTCGGACCACGGGGACTGGGCCGAGGCGCGGCTGAGCTGCTGAGGCACCCTCCGGGCGAGGGTCAGACCCCCGCCGCGGCCACGCCCGTCCGGCCGGCGAGCGCGGCCGCGGCGGCGCCGACCAGCCCGGCGTCGGTGCCCATCCGGGCGGGCGCGACGGTCAGGCGCTGCACGAAGGACAGGGTGGCGTAGTCGGCGAGGGCCTTGCGCAGCGGGGTGAACAGGACGTCGCCGGCCTTGCCGACGCCGCCGCCGATCACGGCTATGTCGATCTCCACGAGGGTCGCGGTGGCGGCGATCCCGGCGGCCAGGGCCCGCGCGGCCCGCTCGAAGGAGGCCACGGCGACCGGGTCGCCCTCGCGGGCGGCGGCGGCGACCGCGGCGGCGGAGGTGTCGCCGTCCGGTCCGGGCCGCCAGCCGCCGTCCAAAGCGCGGCGGGCGATGTTCGGGCCGCTCGCGATGCGCTCCACGCAGCCGCGCGAGCCGCACGGGCACAGGTCGCCGTCGAGGTCCACGCTGATGTGGCCGATGTGGCCCGCGTTGCCGGTGGGCCCGGGGTGCAGCCGGCCGCCCAGCACCAGACCGCCGCCGACGCCCGTGGAGACGACCATGCACAGCGCGTTGTCGTGGCCCTGCGCGGCGCCCTGCCAGTGCTCGGCCGCGGTGATGGCCACGCCGTCGCCGATCAGCTCGACGGGCAGCCCGCCGGTCGCCTCCCTGACCCGGCGCACCAGCGGGTAGCCACGCCAGCCCGGGACGTTCACGGGGCTCACGGTGCCCGCCGAGGCGTCCACCGGTCCCGCGCTGCCGATCCCGAGCGCCGAGACCCGCCCCCACAGAGGAGAGGCGGCGAGTTCGTGGACGACCTCCTCGACGGCCCGCATCACGGTCTCGCCGTCCTCCCGCGCCGGGGTCGGGCGCTGCGCCCGAACGGCGATCGTGCCGTGACCGTCCACCAGCGCTCCGGCGATCTTGGTGCCGCCGATGTCGAGCGCAGCCACGAGGTCGTTGTGCATCTGAGTCAGTTCTCCCCGTCAACCATTCGGAACTCCCGCCCACGACGACGGGAATCGGACGCGCCGGTCTGGCGGTGGGGGCGCAGGCCGGAGATTGCGGTGGACAGTGTCTCCTGGATCTGACAACGTTGTCCAGGCTCTATGCTCGACGCCACATCCTCATACAAGCCCACGGGCCGACGCATCCCCGTGGACGAGAACAGGACAGGACACCGCATCGTGCCCGAGACCATCCGCCGTTCCGACCGACTTCCCGAGAGCCGCTACGGCAACCGGCCGACCATGAAGGACGTCGCGGCGCGTGCCGGAGTCGGTCTGAAGACCGTCTCGCGCGTGGTCAACGGGGAGCCCGGGGTCACACCGGAGACGGAGCGCCGCGTCCAGGAGGCCATCGACGCCCTGGGCTTCCGCCGCAACGACAGCGCCCGCGTGCTGCGCAAGGGCCGCACGGCGAGCATCGGCCTGGTCCTGGAGGACCTCGCGGACCCCTTCTACGGCCCGCTGAGCCGCGCGGTGGAGGAGGTGGCGCGGGCGCACGGCGCCCTGCTCATCAACGGCTCCAGCGCCGAGGACCCCGACCGTGAGCAGGAGCTGGCGCTCGCGCTGTGCGCCCGGCGGGTGGACGGGCTGGTGGTCATCCCGGCCGGTGACGACCACCGCTATCTGGAGCCCGAGCTGAAGGCCGGCGTCGCGACCGTGTTCGTGGACCGCCCGGCGGGCCAGATCGACGCCGACTGCGTCCTGTCGGACAACTTCGGCGGGGCCCGCGACGGCGTGGCCCATCTGATCGGCCACGGGCACCGGCGGATCGGCTTCATCGGCGACATGCCCCGTATCCACACGGCCGCCGAGCGGCTGCGTGGCTACCGGGCCGCCATGGAGGACGCGGGAATAGCGGTGGAGGACGCCTGGATGTCCCTCGGGGTGACCGACCCCGAGCGGGTGCGCCGGGCCGCGGAGGACATGCTCAAGGGCCCCTCCCCCGTCACCGCGATCTTCACGGGCAACAACCGGGTGACGGTCACCGTGATCCGGGTGCTGGCCGCGCAGAGCCGCCGGGTCGCCCTCGTCGGCTTCGACGACATCGAGCTCGCCGACCTGCTGCAGCCCGGGGTCACCGTGGTCGCCCAGGACGCGGCGGCCCTCGGGCGTACGGCGGCCGAGCGGCTGTTCAGCCAGTTGGACGGCACCCTGGTCGCCCCCGAGCGGATCGAACTGCCGACCAGGCTCGTCACCCGCGGCTCGGGCGAGCTGCCGCCCGAGGACTGACCGGCATGGACGGTACGTCCGAGGCGGGTACGGCGGCGGACGACGACCGCACACTGGAGGCGCTGGGCCTGGCCGAGGCGCCCCACGACCATCCGCTGCTCTACCCGGGCGCCTGGCCGTCCGACTCCGCTCTCCTCGACGGCGACCGGCTGCTGCCGCTGGAACGCCTGGTGCACGACGACCGGACCCCCATCCTCGCGGTGGGCTCCAATGCCTGCCCTGCCCAACTGCGCCGCAAGATGCGGGCGTTCGGGATCGACTCCCCCGTGCCCCTGGTGAAGACCCGGGTGACGGGTCTCGCCGTGGGCGTCTCCGCCCATGTGAGCCGCCGCGGCTACCTGGCCGCAGCGCCCTTCCTCGCGCCCGGCCGGGTCACCGAGCTGTTCGTGACCTGGCTGGACGAGAAGCAGCTCGCGGTGATCGACGCGAGCGAGGGCGTGCCCCGGCCCGACGGCAACTACGCGCGCGCGTGGCTGCCCGCGCCGGACGTACGGATCGGCCTGGCGGACGGCACGTCGCTGCCCGGCGCCTTCGTCTACGTCAACCGCCACGGCGTGCTGCACGACGGCACGGGCGCGCCCCGCACCCACCCCGGCCAGCGCCCGCTGCTCACCGAACTGCTGTCGGGGTCGACCGCGTTGAGGGAGCTGTTCGGCGTCACGCCCGAGGAGTTCAGCGCGCGGGTGCGCGAGGACGTGCGGCTGTGCGCGCTGGGCACGGCGGTGTTCGCGCGGGAGAAGCTGGTGACGGCGTCGGGGCTCGAGCCGTACGCCGGGGTCTGACGCCGGCGGGGCGGCGCCGGTCTCAGCTCCCGGACGCGGTCAGGTCGCCGCGCCGGGGTGAGGCGTAGCCCTCCAGGTCGGCGCGGGTCAGACCGGTGAGGCGGGCCACCTCGCCGATGTCGAGGGCGCCGCAGTCCAGGCCGCGCAGCAGATAGCCGCTGAGGGCCTTGGCGGTGGCGGGCTCGTCCATGACGTCGCCGCCGGACCGGTTGGCGTACCGGGCGAGCCGCGCGGCGGCCTGCTCGAAGCCCTCGCGGTAGAAGGCGAAGACGGCGGCGTAGCGGGTGGGGATGTGGCCGGGGTGCATGTCCCAGCCCTGGTAGTAGGCGCGGGCGAGGGCACGGCGGGTGAGGCCGTAGTGGAGCCGCCAGGCCGCGTGGACCTGCTCGGTGGGGCCGACGGGCAGGACGTTCGTCGAGCCGTCGCAGACGCGTACGCCGGTGCCGGCCGCCGCGACCTGCATGACCGCCTTGGCGTGGTCGGCGGCCGGGTGGTCGCTCGCCTGGTGGGCGGCGGAGACGCCGAGGCAGGCGCTGTAGTCGAAGGTGCCGTAGTGCAGTCCGGTGGCGCGGCCACCGGCGGCCTGGATCATGCGGGCGACGGTGGCGGTGCCGTCGGCGGCGAGGATGGCCTGGCTGGTCTCGATCTGGATCTCGAAGCCGATCCGGCCGGCGTCCAGGCCGTGCGCCTTCTCGAACTCCTCCAGCAGCCGCGCCATGGCGGTGACCTGCTCGGCGTAGGTGACCTTGGGCAGGGTGAGGACCAGTCCGGCGGGCAGGCCGCCGGCCTCGATGAGGCCGGTGAGGAAGATGTCGAGGGTGCGGATGCCCCGCGCGCGGACGGGCGCCTCCATGCACTTCATGCGGATGCCCATGTACGGGGCGGCCGTCCCGTCCCGGTACGCCTGGGCGATCAGGCGGGCCGCGCGGGCGGCGGCCTCGTCCTCCTCGGCGTCGGGGCGGGAGCCGTAGCCGTCCTCGAAGTCGACGCGCAGGTCCTCGATGGGCTCGCGCTCCAGCTTGGCGCGGACCCGCGTGTACACCGGTTCGGCCAGTGCGTCGGAGAGGCCGAGCGCGGCGGCGAACGACCCGGCGTCGGGGGCGTGTTCGTCGAGCGCGGCGAGGGCCCGGTCGCCCCAGGAGCGGACGGTGTCGGCGGCGAAGACGTCGCCGGGGACGTACACCGTGTGGACGGGCTGACGGGTGCCGGGGTCACCGGGGTAGCGGCGCTCCAGTTCGGCGTCGACGGGGGCGAGGGAGGCGTCGATCTCCTCGCTGACGGCGCCCGCGAGGCTCGTCGTCACCTTCTCCTGCTGACCCATTGCCGCACCCTCCGCTTCGACCCTACGGATTCAACAATCTGTTGAACGACCGTATCCGGAGTGCTTCTTCCTGGTCAACACCGTGTCCACGGGCGGCCGGTCCGTGCACCCCCGCCCATCATGCGACGCACGAGGCCCCCGTGGCCGTCGGAGACGGTCACGGGGGCCTCGGTGTGCCGGGTGGGGATCAGCCCTTGCGGGCCTTGATCTCCTCGGTCAGGGCCGGGACGACGTCGAACAGGTCGCCGACGACGCCGTAGTCCACCAGCTCGAAGATCGGGGCCTCGGCGTCCTTGTTGATCGCCACGATCGTCTTCGAGGTCTGCATGCCCGCGCGGTGCTGGATCGCGCCGGAGATGCCGGAGGCGATGTACAGCTGCGGCGAGACCGACTTGCCGGTCTGGCCGACCTGGTTGGTGTGCGGGTACCAGCCGGCGTCCACCGCGGCACGCGAGGCGCCGACGGCCGCGCCGAGGGAGTCGGCGAGGGCCTCGATGATCGAGAAGTTCTCGGCGCCGTTGACGCCACGGCCGCCGGAGACGACGATCGCGGCCTCGGTCAGCTCCGGACGGCCGGTCGACTCACGCGGCGTGCGCGCGGTGACCTTGGTGCCGGTGGCCTTGTCGGAGAAGGTCACCGACAGGGCCTCGACCGCGCCGGCGGCCGGGGCGGCCTCGACGGCGGCCGAGTTCGGCTTGACCGTGATGACCGGGGTGCCCTTGGAGACACGGGACTTGGTGGTGAAGGACGCGGCGAACACCGACTGGGTGGCCACCGGGCCCTCGTCGCCGGCCTCGAGGTCGACGGCGTCGGTGATGATGCCGGAGCCGATGCGCAGCGCCAGACGGGCGGCGATCTCCTTGCCCTCCGCGGAGGACGGGACCAGCACGGCGGCCGGGGAGACGGCCTCGACGGCGGCCTGCAGGGCCTCGACCTTCGGTACGACCAGGTAGTCGGCGTACTCGGCGGCCTCGTGGGTGAGGACCTTGACGGCGCCGTGCTCGGCGAGGGTGGCGGCGGTGTCACCGGCGCCGTTGCCCAGCGCGACGGCGACCGGCTCGCCGACGCGGCGGGCCAGCGTCAGCAGCTCCAGGGTGGGCTTGCGGACGGCACCGTCCACGTGGTCGACGTAGACGAGAACTTCAGCCATGGGATTGCTCTCCTGCGAAACGAAGTTGAGGGGCGGTCGGCGTGTCGAGCCTTAGATGAACTTCTGGCTCGCGAGGTACTCGGCGAGCTGCTTGCCGCCCTCGCCCTCGTCCTTGACGATCGTGCCGGCGGTGCGGGCCGGACGCTCGGCCGCGCCGTCGACGACGGTGTAGGCACCCTCGAGACCGACCTCCTCGGCCTCGATGTCGAGGTCCGACAGGTCCCAGGACTCCACCGGCTTCTTCTTGGCGGCCATGATGCCCTTGAAGGACGGGTAGCGCGCCTCGCCCGACTGGTCCGTGACGGACACGACGGCCGGCAGGGAGGCCTCCAGCTGCTCGGAGGCGGCGTCGCCGTCCCGGCGGCCCTTGACGGTGCCGTCCTCGACGGAGACCTCGGACAGCAGGGTGACCTGCGGGACGCCCAGACGCTCGGCCAGCAGGGCCGGGACGACGCCCATGGTGCCGTCGGTGGAGGCCATGCCGGAGACGACCAGGTCGAAGCCGGCCTTCTCGATCGCCTTGGCCAGCACCAGCGAGGTGCCGATGGCGTCGGTGCCGTGCAGGTCGTCGTCCTCGACGTGGATGGCCTTGTCGGCACCCATGGACAGCGCCTTGCGCAGCGCGTCCTTGGCGTCCTCCGGGCCCACTGTCAGGACGGTGACCTCGACGTCGTCGTCGGAGTTCTCGGAGATCTGCAGCGCCTGTTCGACCGCGTACTCGTCGAGCTCGGAGAGCAGACCGTCCACGTCGTCCCGGTCGACGGTCAGGTCATCGGCGAAGTGCCGGTCGCCAGTGGCGTCGGGCACGTACTTCACAGTGACAACGATCCTCAAGCTCACGCCGGCTCTCCTACTGCGTCGACATTTCTCTGCTGCCTCTTGCAGGCAGCATAGGCGCCCCAAGCGGCCGATCCCGATCGGGGCGACCCGCGCTCCGAGCGAAATATTACTCGTCAGTACATCCAGTTCGTTCCCGCTAAGCAAGCGCTTTGAACTGTGACCTTTGCAACGCAGCGTAATCGGAATCCGACGGCGCCGCAGAACACGCGGAGCGCCTGATCGGTCACACGGCAGCGGTGACCTCAGTCACGCAGCCCGTTGAACCGGCCCTGGTGGTACAGCAGGGGGCGGCCCTGCCCGGAGGGGTCGCCGAGGACGACCTCGGCCAGCACGATGCGGTGGTCGCCCGCCGGGACGCGCGCCACCACCCGGCACACCATCCACGCGAGCACGCCGTCGAGCACCGGGACCCTCTCGGGGCCCTCCCGCCACACGGTGGGCGCGCCGAAGCGGTCGGCGCCGCTGCGGGCGAAGGTCGCGGCCAGGTCCCGCTGGTGCTCACCGAGTATGTGGACGCCGACATGGTCCGTCGCGGCGATGGCCGGCCAGCTGGAGGCGCCCGCGCCGACGCCGAAGGAGAGCATCGGCGGTTCGGCGGAGACGGAGCTGAGGGAGGTCGCCGTGAAGCCCACGGGTCCGCTCTCACCGCGGGCGGTGATCACCGCCACCCCGGCGGCATGGCGCCGGAAGACGGAGCGGAGCAGATCGGGCGAGGCGAGCTGGGCGGAGTCCAGGCCGGGAGAGGCCGTCATGGAGTTGTCCTTCTGCGAGGGGAGTCGGGGCGGTCCGTGGCGCTTCAACAGCCCGGACAGCGCGCGCCCACGGTGCGGGCCGGGTCGGCGGGGGCCCGTCCGAAGAGAAGGAGTTCCTCACACATACGGTCAATCTGACGATAGGTGGTCCACGCAGTCAAGTGCGTTCCGTCATGTGGGAGATGACTCACCCTCGGCATCACGGCCCCTCAGACCGCCTCGCCCAGAGCCGCGATCACGTCCGCCTTGCGGGGCTGACCGGTGGCCCGCCGCACGACGGCTCCGTCGGCGTCGAGGACCAGCACGGTCGGCGTCTTGAGGATGTCGAGCCGCCGGACGAGGTCGAGGTGCTCCTCGGCGTCGATCTCGATGTGCCGCACGCCCGGCACCATGCCGGCGACCTCCCCCAGCACCCGCCGGGTGGCCCGGCAGGGGGCGCAGAAGGCGCTGGAGAACTGCACGAGCGTCGCGCGCTCGCCGAGCTCGCCGCCCAGTTCGCCCGCGCCGAGCCGCTTCCCGTCGTCGCGCCCGCGCACCCTTACCCTCCCGCTCCGCCGCCGCTGCAGCACTCCGTAGGCGCTCGCCACCGCGAGCACCGCCACACACACCATGAGTCCGGTCATCACCCTGCTCAAGCATTCACAGGACTGCAAAGATTCCCGCCTCCCGCAAGCCCGTCCGCCGCGGAATGCTTGATTCATGGACATCGACGTGAGAGGGCCGCGCTTCGGGGCGGCCGTGACGACCGTGGTGCTGGCGGTCGTCCTGATCACCGGGAGCGCCTGGCTGCTGGCCTGGCAGACGCTGGCGTTCGCGCTCGGCGCCGCGGGCGGGGTGGGGCGTTCGCCGTACGGGGTGCTCTTCCGCCGGGTGGTGCGGCCGCGGCTCGGGCCGCCGACCGCCTTCGAGGCGCCGGAGCCGCCGCGCTTCGCCCAGGCGGTCGGGCTCGTCTTCGCGGCCCTCGGGCTCGTCGGCTACGCGCTGGGGCCGGAGTGGCTGGGCCTGGCGGCCACCGGCGCGGCGCTGGCGGCCGCGTTCCTGAACGCCGTCTTCGGGTACTGCCTGGGGTGCGAGATGTACCTGCTCATACGGCGGCTGGCGGTGCGTGCCGGGTAAAGAACGATCAAAAGCACGAGGTCGATCATGGGGTGGACGTGACGAGGATCTCGCGGCTTCCGGGCACTTGGGCTTGGCCGTCGGCCGTTCTTCGGGCACGATCGGCGACAAGCCGTAAACCTACGGCTGCGTAACTTAACTCTGGGAGCTTCCTTCCCAGGCACTGAAGGAAGGGTCCACCCCGTCCATGGCAGAGCTTGTCTACCGTCCTGTCGTCGGTTTCGCCCAGACACTGTTCAAGGTGTGGGACCTCAAGATCGACTGCAAGGGGTCGGAGAACATTCCGCGCTCGGGCGGTGCCGTGCTGGTGAGCAACCACATCAGCTACCTGGACTTCGTCTTCAACGGCCTGGCGGCGCTCCCCCAGAAGCGGCTCGTGCGCTTCATGGCCAAGGAGTCGGTGTTCCGGCACCGGATCTCCGGTCCCCTGATGCGGGGCATGAAGCACATCCCCGTGGACCGCAAGCAGGGTGAGGCGGCCTTCGCGCACGCGCTGGACTCGCTGCGGTCCGGCGAGGTCGTCGGGGTCTTCCCGGAGGCCACCATCTCGCAGTCGTTCACGCTGAAGAGCTTCAAGTCGGGCGCCGCCCGGCTGGCCCAGGAGGCCGGCGTGCCCCTGATCCCGATGGCCGTCTGGGGCACCCAGCGGCTGTGGACCAAGGGCCACCCGCGCAACTTCAAGCGCAGCCACATCCCGATCACCATCCGGGTCGGCGAGGCCATCGAGGCGTCCCGCGAGAAGTACGCCGGCGCCATCACGCGCCAGCTGCGCGAGCGCGTCCAGGAGCTGCTGGAGGCCGCCCAGCGCGCCTACCCGGTCCGCCCCAAGGACGCGAACGACACCTGGTGGATGCCGGCCCACCTCGGCGGCACCGCGCCCACCCCGGAGCAGGTCCGCGCGGCGGAGAGCGCCGCGGGCTAGGACGGCCGTCCCGTACATGGAAAGGCCGGCGTCGTGAAGACGCCGGCCTTTTTCTGCCTGAGTGAGCCCTAGCGGGCCATCTCCTCCTTGAGTGCCGCGACGAACGCGTCGACGTCGTCCTCACGCGTGTCGAAGGAGCACATCCAGCGCACGACGCCGGCCGACTCGTCCCAGAAGTAGAAGCGGAACTTCTTCTGCAGCCGCTCCGCCACGTCGTGCGGGAGCCGCGCGAAGACGGCGTTCGCCTGCACGGGATACAGGATGTCCACGCCGTGGACGGCGCGTACGCCCTCCGCGAGCCGCTGGGCCATCTCGTTGGAGTGGCGGGCGTTGCGCAGCCACAGGTCCTTGGCGAGCAGCGCCTCCAACTGCACCGACACGAACCGCATCTTGGACGCCAGCTGCATCGACAGCTTGCGCAGATGCTTCATGTGCCGGACGGCGTCGGGGTTGATGACGACGACGGCCTCACCGAAGACGGCACCGTTCTTGGTGCCGCCGAGGGAGAGGAGGTCGACGCCGACGGCGTTGGTGAACGTCCGCATGGGCACGTCCAGCGAGGCGGCGGCGTTGGCTATCCGGGAGCCGTCCAGGTGCACCGTCATGCCGTGCGCGTGGGCGTGCTCGCAGATCGCCCGGATCTCGTCCGGGGTGTAGAGGGTGCCGAGCTCGGTGCTCTGGGTGATCGAGACGACCTGGGGCATCGCCCGGTGCTCGTCGTCCCAGCCGTACGCCTGCCGGTCGATCAGCTCGGGGGTGAGCTTGCCGTCCGGGGTGGGCACCGTGAGCAGCTTCAGTCCGCCGACCCGCTCGGGAGCCCCGCACTCGTCGACGTTGATGTGGGCGCTCTCCGCGCAGATCACCGCGCCCCAGCGGTCGGTGACCGCCTGGAGGGCGACGACGTTGGCACCGGTGCCGTTGAACACCGGGAACGCCTCCGCCGTGGCACCGAAGTGCCCCCGGACGACCTGCTGGAGGTTCTCGGTGTAGGCGTCCTCGCCGTACGCCACCTGGTGCCCGCCGTTGGCCAGGGCCAGGGCGGCGAGCACCTCGGGGTGGGCGCCGGCGTAGTTGTCGCTGGCGAAGCCGCGGACGTCCGGGTCGTGATGACGGCGGGCGTCGGTCTCCGGAGGGTTCACGGCTTCTCGGTCAGCCACAGGCGCTTTCCGTTCACTTCGGCGGCGGACTGGTCCCAGACACCCACGACCGCGTCGGCCAGGTCGTGGACGTCCGTGAAGCCCGCGAACTTCGCGTTGGGGCGGTCGGCGCGCATCGCGTCGTGCACCAGCGCCTTCACCACCAGGATGGCAGCCGCCGATGTCGGGCCCTCGGCGCCCCCCGCCTTGCGGAAGGCGTCGGCCAGCGCGAGCGTCCACGCCTCGGCGGCGGCCTTGGCGGCGGCGTACGAGGCGTTGCCCGCGGTCGGCTTGGTGGCGCCGGCCGCGCTGATCAGCACGTAACGCCCCCGGTCGCTGCGCTGGAGCGCCTCGAAGAAGGCGAGCGAGGTGTGCTGCACGGTGCGGATCAGCAGCAGCTCCAGGAAGTCCCAGTCGTCGAGGCTGGTCTTGATGAAGGTCTCGCTGCCGCGCCAGCCGCCGACGAGGTGGACGAGCCCGTCGACGCGCCCGAACTCCTTCTCGGTGCGCAGCGCCCAGTCACGGGTGGAGTCCAGGTCGAGCAGGTCGACCGTCTCCCCGGTCACGGTCGCCCCGCCGGAGGCGTAGCGCGCCGCGTCGACGGCCTCGGCGAGGCGCTCGGGGTCGTTGTCCGCGCCGACGACGGTGGCGCCCGCCTCGGCGAGCCGCCGCAGCGCCGCCCGGCCGGCGGGTCCGCCCGCTCCGGCCACCGCGATCACCGCACCGTTGAGTGCACCGTTCCCCACCATGCGCCTCGCCTCCTGGGCAGCCTGAGCCGTGTCGCCTGTGTCCCGGTCGCTCACGCGGCGATCCGCTCGGCGTCGTCCGCGGTGATGCCCCGGGTGGAGGCGATCACGTTCTTGAGCTTCTTGGACAGGGCCTCATAGAACATGCTCAGCGGAAACTCGTCCGGAAGCACGTCATCGACGAGTTTGCGGGGCGGCTGGCTCAGGTCGAGGGCGTCGGGGCCCTTGGCCCACTTGGATCCCGGGTGCGGGGCCAGGTAGGTCGAGACGAGCTCGTAGCCGGCGAACCAGTGGACGAGCTTCGGGCGGTCGATGCCGTCGCGGTACAGCTTCTCGATCTCGGCGCACAGCTGGTTGGTGACCTGCGGGGCGCGGTCCCAGTCGATGTGCAGCTTGTTGTCGGTCCAGCGGACCACGTCGTGCTTGTGCAGGTAGGCGAAGAGCAGCTGGCCGCCGAGGCCGTCGTAGTTGCGCACCCGCTCACCGGTGACCGGGAAGCGGAACATGCGGTCGAACAGCACGGCGTACTGCACGTCACGGGCCTGCGGGACGCCGTCCGCCTGGAGCTTGACGGCCTCCTTGAAGGCGGTCAGGTCGCAGCGCAGCTCCTCCAGGCCGTACATCCAGAACGGCTGGCGCTGCTTGATCATGAACGGGTCGAACGGCAGGTCGCCGTGGCTGTGGGTGCGGTCGTGGACCATGTCCCACAGGACGAACGCCTCTTCGCAGCGCTTCTGGTCGTGGACCATCGCGGCGATGTCCTCGGGCAGCTCCAGGCCCAGGATGCCGACGGCGGCGTCGGTGACGCGGCGGAAGCGGGCGGCCTCGCGGTCGCAGAAGATGCCGCCCCAGGTGAAGCGCTCGGGCGCCTCGCGCACAGCGATCGTCTCCGGGAAGAGGACCGCGGAGTTGGTGTCGTAGCCCGCGGTGAAGTCCTCGAACTTGATGCCGCAGAACAGCGGGTTGTCGTAGCGGGTGCGCTCCAGCTCGGCCAGCCAGTCCGGCCAGACCATGCGCAGGACGACCGCCTCGAGGTTGCGGTCGGGGTTGCCGTTCTGCGTGTACATCGGGAAGACGACCAGGTGCTGGAGGCCGTCGGCGCGGTTGGCGGCGGGCTGGAAGGCCAGCAGCGAGTCGAGGAAGTCCGGTATCCCGAAGCCGTCCTCGGCCCAGCGGGTCAGGTCCTTCACCAGGGCCTGGTGGTAGGCGTCGTCGTGCGGCAGGAGCGGGGAGAGCGCCTCGACGGCCTCGACGACACGCCGTACGGCGGCCTCGGCGTCACCGCGCCCGGGCGCGCCCTCGGCCGAGAAGTCGATCGACCCGTCCTTGGACTGCCATGGCCGGATCCGCTCCACGGCATCCTTGAGCACGGGCCATGCCGGGTGCTCCACCACCCTGGTCACGGGAGAAACCTGGTCCCCCGAAGCCGCCTGCACAAGAATTTCCGTCATGTCCCATCCTCCACGGGAGAACCTCGCGTAAAGAGACCGTATACATACGAGGTTCCTCCCAGCAAGAGGAGGCTCGGGAAATTATCCTGCGCTCCCCCTAGGTCACCGAACTTTTTCCTGCCGGACGCGGGCAACGCGATTCGGACGCCGTCGGGTGGGCATACGCACCTCCTACCCAGGGAGCCACGGTCAATCCCCACGAGACTCGCCCACCCCAGGGTGACCGCCGGGAGCCGTGCGTGCCAGCCGTGCCATGTCACGCAGCGCGAACCCCGCGCACATGTGGGGTTCATCACGCGCGGCGGCCATTAGGCTGCGGGCTGCCACGCGAACAGTGCCCTCCGGTTCGCCGCGCCGAGCCGCCGTCGACGGAAGCGAGTTGAGTCTTGAACTTCCTTACCATCGGTCACCGCGGAGTCATGGGTCTCGAACCCGAGAACACCCTCCGTTCCTTCGTCGCCGCCCAGCAGGCCGGCCTCGACGTCATCGAACTCGACCTCCACCTGAGCAAGGACGGCGCCCTCGTCGTCATGCACGACACCGACGTGGACCGCACGACCGACGGAAGCGGCGCCATCGCCGACAAGACCCTCGCCGAGCTGCGCACCCTGGACGCGGGCCGCGGCGAGCGCGTGCCGGTGTTCGACGAGGTGCTGGACGCGGTACGGACGCCGCTCCAGGCCGAGATCAAGGACGTCGCCGCCGCCCGGGCGCTCGCCGAGGTGATCAACCGGCGCGACCTCGTCTCGCGCGTCGAGGTGTCCTCGTTCCACGACGACGCCGTCGCGGAGATCGCCCGCCTGGTCCCCGGAGTGCGCACGGCGCTGATCGCCAGCCGCTACGGCACCGACGTCGTGGACCGTGCCGTGGCCGTGGGCGCGGCGACGGTCTGCCTGAACATCCGGCGCCTCACCCTCGAGGTGGTCGAGCACGCCCGTAAGGCCGACCTCAGGATCATCGGCTGGGTCGTCAACACACAGGACCATCTCCGGCTCGTGCGGGCCCTGGAGCTGGACGGTGCGACCACCGACTACCCGGAGATCAAGCGCACCGGCCGCTTCACCGCGTAGCCGGCCCCGCCGGGGCTCCCTCCGCCTCGTCGAGCTCCTTGACCAGCAGCTCGAACCGGAGGTCGTCGCGCCGCGGCACGCCGAAGCGCTCGTCGCCGTACGGGAACGGCGTCATCCGGCCCGTACGGCGGTAGCCGCGCCGCTCGTACCAGGCGATCAGCTCCTCGCGCACCGAGATCACCGTCATGTGCATCTCGGTGACGCCCCAGGTCAGCCGGGCCTGCCGCTCCGCCTCCGCGATGATCACCTTGCCGAGTCCGGCGCCCTGCAGCTCCGGGCTCACCGCGAACATCCCGAAGTAGGCGTAGGTCCCGCGGTGCTCCAGGTGGCAGCAGGCCACGAGGCGGCCGTCGCGCTCGACGGTGAGCAGCCGGCTGTCGGGCGTCCTCAGGACCTCCCGCACCCCCTCGGCGTCGGTGCGCTGCCCCTCGAGGATGTCGGCCTCGGTCGTCCAGCCGGCGCGGCTGGAGTCCCCCCGGTACGCCGACTCGATCAGCGCGACCAGCGTGTCCACGTCGGCGTCGGTGGCGTCACGGAAGACGAGTCCGGCACGGGCGTCGGGCGCGGCGGTGTTCATGGTGCGTTCTCCCCCATCTCGGGCGCGGTGGTGCACCGCAGAGCGTAACCCGCCACTAGGGTGCGGCTTCATGGTGCATGTACTCAGCGGCCGTACTCTCCTCCGTCCCACCGACCCCGAGCGGTCCCGGGTCTTCTACGGCGAGCAGCTGGGCCTCGCCGTGTACCGGGAGTTCGGGACGGGTGCCGAGCGCGGGACCGTCTACTTCCTGGGCGGGGGCTTCCTGGAGGTCTCCGGCCGTTCCGAGGAGCCGCCCTCCGCGGCCGTGCGGCTGTGGATGCAGGTCGAGGACGTGACGGCGGCGCACGAGGAGCTGGTGGCGAAGGGCGTCGAGATCGTCCGGCCGCCCCGGCGTGAGCCGTGGGGCCTGATCGAGATGTGGATCGCCGACCCGGACGGCCTGCCGATCGTGCTGGTCGAGATTCCGGCGGAGCATCCGCTGCGGTACCGGCCCGGCATCTGACGCCGGTCAGGCCCGCAGGCCGCCGAGGCGGCCCTCCAGGCGGGTGAGCAGGTCACCGAGGAGGGACGCCAGTTCCTGCCGGCCGTCCGCGTCGAGGTCGGCCAGGACCGCCGTCTCGTAGGCGAGCTGCTCGGGCAGGATGCCGTCCACGAGGTCCCGGCCGGCGTCGGTGAGGCGGACGTGGGCGACCCGGCGGTCGCGGGTGTCGCCGCGCCGCTCGACCAGTCCACGCTCGGTGAGCGCCTTGAGGCGCTTGGTGACGGCGGCCCCGGAGGAGAAGGTCTCGCGGGCGACCTCGCTGGGGGTGAGCTCATGGCCGGTGCGGCGCAGCGCGCCCAGCAGGTCGAACTCGGCCCGGCTCAGACCGGCCCGCCGCAGCGGCGCGTCCTCGGCCTGCTGGAGCAGGGCGGAACAGCGGTTGATCCGGCCGATGATCTCCATGGGGGCGGTGTCGAGTCCGGGGTGCACGGTCCGCCACTGGCGGACCACGGCGGCCACCGTGTCCTGTCGCGTCCCGGTCGGCCCGCCGTTCGTCCCCGTCATGGCCGTACGCCCTCCGTCGTGTCGCTGTCCGTGCGCTGGTCGTGGTGCGGGCCCTCGCGGTGTCCCGTCCCGGCGAGCGTACGGGGTGCCTCGCGCGCCCTCCGCACGACCCGCGCGCCGGCGCGGTCCGGGACGGCCACGGCGGCGAGGAGTCCGACGAGCGCGCCGACGAGGGTGTCGAGCACCCGCTCGCCGATCAGGCGCCCGGGGTCCTGGAGTCCGGCGAACTCGGTGATCAGCAGGGCCATCGGCGTCACGCACACGCTGCCGAGCCAGTAGTTGCGGCCGATCAGGGCCTCGGCGCCGAAGTTCAGGGCGACGCAGCACAGGACGAGGGCGAGGCCGCCGAGGTGCGCGACGGGGACGAGGGCGGCGAAGAGGAGGACGCCGAGGAGGTTGCCGACGACGCGCTGGATCCCCCGGCCCCAGGTGAGCGTGAAGCTGGCCTGGTAGAGGGAGGCGGCGGTCACCAGCGCCCAGTACGGGCGGCCGACCCCGAGCGCCAGGGAGGCGTACCCGGCGAACGCGCAGCCCAGGGCGGTGCGTGCGGCGATCCGGCCCAGCGGGCGGACTCGGGCCCACAGCGGGTCCCGTACGACGGGTTCGCCCCGGAGGAGCGTGCGGTCGTCGACCAGGGGCACGGGCCGGGTGCCGCGCACCTGGTGGGCCCAGTCGCGCAGCAGGTCCGGGTCGGCGTCGGCGGGGGCCGCGAGGGCGAGATCCGCGCGGTCCACGAGACGGCTCAGGGCGCGCCGGGCGTCGGTGGCGCGGCCGGCGCCGGCCAGGGCGTGCCGGGCGGTCGTCAGAGCGGTGGCGGCGAGGGCACGGTCGTGGTCGTCGCGGGACTCCGCGTACGTGGCGGCGGCGCGGAGCGCCGCCCCGGTGGCCCGGCGTTCCGGCCCGTGGGGGCGGAGCAGGCCGGGTGCCATGCCGACCAGCCAGGACCAGGCGCCGGCGGCGGCCCCCAGGGCGAGGTGCCCGGGGACCTGACCGAGGGTCTGGGGCCCGAACAGGGCGGCGGTGCTGACGAACGTGAGGATGACGTGGCCGGGCGGGCCGATCCTGGTGGCGTCGCACAGCACCTTCTGGACGGCGGCCAGCACGGCGCCGACGGTGACGAGCACGACGGCGTCGTCGGTCAGCGAGGAGGCGACCAGGGCGGCGGCGAGGCCGGCGAGCATGCCGAGCAGCACCCACGCCAGGGTGCGGGCCCGGGCGGCGTAGGGGCGGTTGTGGGCGTACAGCGCGCACAGGGATCCGGCCATCGTGTACACCGCCAGGTCGAGCCGGCCCAGCGCCACCAGGGTGAGGTTGGGCGGGGCGACGGCGGCGACCACGCTCAGGGCGGGCTTGAACCAGATCTCCGGGGGCCGGCCGAGACGCAGTGCTCCGGCGACCGGAAGCGGAATTCGACTACTCACTTCATTACTTTAGCGAGTGTTTTACTCGTGAATCAAATGCGGGTGCTCCGCCGAACGCTCCCCGTGTACACCTCTGCGCCCGCGTGGCCCCCGTCCGGCCCGGGCATCGACGCACTGTCCGGACCGTCGAGCGGGGAGGTGCGCGTGCACGGACCGGCTTCGCCCGGCTGGCTGCTGGTCGCGCTGTGTGCGATCACCGGCGCCTACTGTCTGCTGCGGATGCGCAGCACCGTCGAGGAGCAGCGCCGGGCCGCGGGTGGTGAGGCGCTGATGGGGTTCGGGATGGCCGCGATGGCGGTGCCCGCCGCGGTCTTCACGCCTCCCGCCTGGACCTGGCCCGGCTACGCGGCCGTGTTCGGCGCCGCGGCCCTGCACGCCCTGTGGTCGGCGCGGGCCGGCGGACACCATCTGCACCACCTCGTGGGGGCCGTGGCCATGGTCTACATGTCCCTGGTGATGGCCGCCGCGCCAGGGGGTGGCCACGGCGGGCACGGCGACGCGGGTGTCCCGCTGCTGACGGGTGTGCTGCTCGCCTACTTCACGGGCTATGTGCTGCTGTCCGGCGTCCGGCTGGTGCCGGTCACGGCGGGCGGGCCGGGCGTCGGCTGGGGCGATCGCCCGGAACTGGCGCGCGCCTGCCGGCTGTCCATGGGGATCGCCATGCTGGCGATGCTGCTGACCCTCTGAGCGCGCTGTCGGGTGCCCGGACGGAACGGCACGGGTACGCCGGGCCACCGGGGGTATGCGGTGGCCACGGTGTTCATCCTGGGGCGGCCGGGATCGCCCGCGGCGCGTGCCGTGGACGCCACCCCGGATGCTGGAGTCCGCCCCACGAGTCGGCGAGGATCCCCGCATGCCCACCCCGTCCGTCGCGTCCCCGCCCCGCCCGAGTGCCGAGCGCGCGGTGTCCGGCTGGGCGGGTGCGCTCGCCCTCGCCTCGGCGCTGCTGCTCGCCCTGGTCGCCCTCCGCTGGCACCCGCTCATGGCGTTCGACGGCTCCGTCGCGGACACCACGCACCGCTGGGCCGTCGACGAACCGGGGCTGACGCATGTCGTCCGCATCCTGACGGACTGGGTGTGGGACCCGTGGACGATGCGGTTCGTGACCTTCGTGGCCGCGATCTGGCTGGTGTGGCGCCGGGCCGCCCGCTGGACGGCCATATGGCTGGTGGTCACATGTGCGCTGGCCACACTGGTCCAGCAGACACTGAAGGCCGCCGTCGACCGGCCCCGCCCCACCTGGCCCGACCCCGTGGACTCCGCCCACTTCGCCGCCTACCCGTCCGGGCACGCGATGACGGCGACGGTCGTCTGCGGCCTTCTGCTGTGGCTCCTGCACCGGTACGGGGTGGCCGGGCCCCTCTGGCACACGGCGGTCGCCGTGGCGGCCGTGTCCGTGACCGGCGTCGGCCTGACCCGGATCTGGCTAGGCGTCCACTGGACGTCGGACGTGCTGGGGGGCTGGCTGCTGGGCGCCCTGGTGGTGGCGCTGGCGGTGGGGGTGGACCTGCGCCGGACACGAGACTGGGCGGAGCCGGCCGACGAGGCGCACACCTGACTTCCCCCGGCACCGCCCACCCCCTGGCGCGAACTCGTCTCACCGCACCAGCAGGCCACCTACGCTCACCCCCATGACCGCAGTGCTGTTCGACTTCTCCGGGACGCTCTTCCGCGTCGAGTCCACCGAGTCATGGCTGCGCGGCACGCTCGCCGAGGCCCGCCGGGACCTCCCGAGGACGAGCTGCTGGAGGCGGCGCGGGCCCTGGAGGAGATGGGCGCGCTGCCCGGCGGGGCCCCGCCCTCCTGGCTCCCCGAGGAGGTCGCCAGCGTGTGGGGCGCGCGCGACACGAGCGAGGAGCTGCACCGGGCCGCGTACACCGGCCTCTCCCGGCAGGTGCCGCTGCCGGACGAGCGGCTGCACGACCTGCTGTACGACCGGCACATGACCCCGGCCGCCTGGGCGCCCTACCCGGACGCGGGCGACGTGCTGCGGGCGCTGCGCGATCGCGGAGTGGGCGTCGCGGTGGTCAGCAACATCGGCTGGGATCTGCGCCCGGTGTTCCGGGCCCATGGACTCGACCCCTATATCGATGCCTACGTCCTGTCCTTCGAGCACGGTGTCCAGAAGCCGGATCGCCGTCTGTTCACGGTGGCCTGCGAGGCGCTCGGCGCCGATCCCCGGGACGTCGTCATGGTCGGTGACAGCCGGCGTGCGGACGGTGGGGCGGCGGCCCTGGGCTGCACGGTGCACTTCGTGGACCATCTCCCGACGACCGAGCGCCCGGACGCCCTGCTGCCGGTACTCGACCTCGTGGGCTGAGACGCACTCCGCACCCGACTCGGGCGACGCGGTCCTCGAACACGGACAGTGCCTAGCCCGCCCTGGACGATCCCCCGCGTCGCCCAGGGCGGACGACATGGCCCGGCCGGGCACGGCGGCGCCGGACGGGACGTGCTGAGTATAGTTGGCTGGCAGCCAGTCAACGCAGGAGTTACAGGATGTCCCCGCGCAGCGCCTCGGTCAATGAAGAGTTGCGGCGGCGTTCCCGGGAGCGGCTTCTGCAGGCGGCGGTGGAGCTGGTCGGTGAGCGCGGGTTCGACGCGACCACCCTGGGCGACATCGCGGACCGGGCCGGCTCGGCGCGCGGGCTGGTGTCGTACTACTTCCCCGGCAAGCGGCAGTTGGTGCAGTCGGCCGTGCACCGGCTGATGCACCGGACGCTGGAGGAGGCGCTGGAGCGCGAGCCCCGTACCGAGGACGGCCGGGAGCGGCTGGCCCGTGCCATCGACGCCGTCCTCGGCCTGGCGACGGACCGGCCGGTGCTGATGCGTCAGCACATGGCGGGCATCCTGCAGGCGGAGGGCTTCGTGCAGTGCCCGGAGCAGCGGCGGCTGGCGGAGCTGCTGCGGGAGACCTGTGAGCGGTACGGCTCGCGGGACGTCGACGCGGACTATCCGATGCTGCGGGCCCTGCTGATGGGCGCGGTGTTCGCGGCCCTGGTGCCCGGGGTGCCGATGCCGGTTCCGGTGCTGCGGGCGGAGCTGTTCAAGCGCTACCGGCTGGACTGGGAGATGGGTGTCCCGCCGGACGCGGGAGCCGCTTCCGGCGGGACGTGCGACCAGGATCTGTCGCGGTTCTTCGCTACCGGGGGCGACCCCGGCCGCGCCGAGGGTCAGTCGAAGTAGTCGGGCTGGGTCTGGACGTTGAGTTCACGCAGGTGGACGCGGCGGGCCGGGTCCGTGCGGCGGTCGTCCAGCTTCAGGACGTCGAGGCCGCGCGCGATCTCGTTCGAGTAGATGTAGCCGTTGTAGTAGTACGCCGACCACGAGCCCGCGACCTGCAGGGTGTCCGTGGTCAGGGGGCCGCGGTCGAAGTAGGCGATCTCCTTCGGGCGCTTGGAGTCGGTGAAGTCCCAGACCGAGAGGCCGCCCTGGTACCAGGCCTGGACCATGATGTCCTTGCCCTTGACGGGGATCAGGGAGCCGTTGTGCGCCACGCAGTTCTCGGTGTCCGCCTGGTGCCGGGGGATCTTGAAGTAGCTGCGGAAGACGAGCTTGCGCTTGTCGCCCTTGCCAACGATGTCGTAGATGCCGTCGGCCCCGCGGTTCGGCCCGATCTCCGCGTTGCAGGTGGCCGCGCCGCCGCCGCCGAGCTCGTCGGTGAAGACGACCTTGTTCGCCTTCTGGTTGAAGGTCGCCGAGTGCCAGAACGCGAAGTTCACGTCGTCCCGGACCTGGTCGATGACCTTCGGGCGCTCCGGGTTCTTGATCGACATCAGGATGCCGTCGCCCATGCAGGCGCCGGCCGCCAGGTCCTCGGACGGCAGGACCGTGAGGTCGTGGCAGCCCGTGGTCTTGCTGACACGGCCCGGGATGCCGGGGTTGCCGCCACCGTCGGGGCCTTCACCGGGGAAGAGCACCGGGAAGTCGATGACCGCCGCCTTCTGCGGTGCGTTGCGCGGCACCTTGATCACGGAGATGCCGTCGTGCGGCGGCCGGCAGTCCGGGTAGGAGGCGTCGGGCGAGTACGAGGAGACGTAGATGTAGACGTTCTTGCGCTCGGGAACGAGCGTGTGGGTGTGCGAGCCGCACGCGGTCTCGACGGCGGCCACGTACTTCGGGTTGCGCTTGTCCTTGATGTCGAAGACCTTCATGCCCTCCCACGACGACTTCTCGGTGGCGGGCTGGGTGGTGCTGTTGCAACTGCTGTCGCTGCGCGAGGAGTCGGTGGACAGGAAGAGGAGGTCGCCGGAGACGGAGATGTCGTTCTGCGAGCCGGGGCACAGGACCTGCGCGACGGTCTTCGGGGCCTTCGGGTTGCTGATGTCGAAGATGCGGAAGCCGTCGTAGTTGCCCGCGAAGGCGTACTTGCCCTGGAAGGCGAGGTCGGAGTTGAGGCCCTGGAGGGCGTCCTTGGGGACGTTCGCCAGGTGCCGGATGTTGGCGGAGCGCACGATGTCGTCGGGGCCGGGCGCCTTGCCGTTCTTGAGCGCCTCGCGCACCTCGGCCCGCGTGCTGTCGGAGACCTTCTGCTCCTGGGCGGGCCCGTCCCCGGGGTCGGGGGTCGCGGTCGCCGGCTGTGCGGTGAGCAGCGCGCCCAGGAGTCCGGCGGCGACGGCCACGACTCCCAGGTGTCTGCGGCGGGTTCGGGGATCTCTGAACAGGATCACTGTTTTCCTCCCTCGTGCCGTTCACTGGAACGGTTCACGCACGCCCGAGTATCGTCGCAGTCATGCCCATATCAAAAGGGGACCAGGCACATGTGACACCGACTTCATCGCGCCGGGCCCGCGTCGCCCTGGCCGCGGCCGCCCTCGTGGCCGTGCTCGCCGGCTGCGACTCCGGCACCGACGCCAAGTCGCCCGCGTACAGCGGGCCTTCGGTGATCGTGCCTGGTGAACCGGGTGAACCGAACAAGGTGCTGTCCGCCGAGGAGGCCGCCCGGCAGCGCGCCGAGGACGACTCCCCCAACTCCGCGGACGTCGACTACGCGCGCATGATGATCCAGCACCATGAGCAGGCCCTGGTGATGACCGAACTCGTGCCGAAGCGCGCCGAGTCAGCGAAGGTGAAGAAGCTCGCCGCGCGGATCGCCGCCGCGCAGGGTCCCGAGATCGACGCGATGAAGGGCTGGCTGAAGACCCACGGCAAGGACACGCGGGCCGAGGGCCACGAGCACGCGCACACGCCGATGCCCGGCATGGCGACCGACGCCCAGCTCGCCACGTTGCGGGCCGCGCGCGGGAAGGCGTTCGACGAGCTGTTCCTGACGCTGATGATCACCCATCACGACGGGGCGATCACCATGGCCACGGACGTGAAGGCGCAGGGCAACAACATCCAGGTCGAGGAGATGGCGGACGACGTCGTCGCGCAGCAGACGACGGAGATCTCCCGGATGCGGGACCTGCTCTGAGGGAGCGCGCCGCCGACGCGTGTCAGCGGCGCGCGCGGCGCGGGGGCAGGAAGCCCGCGTCGCGCGCCTGCCCGATGAGCCGCAGCGACCGGCGCCGGCTGTGCCCGGTCGCGCCCATCACGGCGAGAACGGGGTCGGCGCCCCGTTCCTGGGCGTTGAGGTACTCCCGCGCGACCAGCCACTGCCCCTCGACGCCGAGCGGCCACTCCGGGCGCGCCCGGCTCGCCGGGGAGCCGTCGGGCCCGCGGCCCGTGACGCCGCACGCCTCGGAGAGCGGATCCTCGATCCAGTCGGCGAGCGCCGCGAGGTCGTCCAGCGAGAGCGCCGGTACGGCCCGGACGTCCTCCAGGTAGACGCCGCCGTCGCCGACCACGGCGACCGCGTCCACGTGTGCGCCGTCACCGAACTCCAACCGGACACCCAGCCACGAGGTGGCTCCGGCGCCGTCCCGCACTTCCCACGCGGGCCACACGGACACGGTGCCGTCTGTCGCACAACGATCGGAAAGATTAAGAAAGGATGCTTCCAGCACACACGCAACGTAACCGCATGATCACATTCCATAACGAACGAACACGCTCCCCGCGCGTGGGACAGCACCCTGTCAGCGGAGCGGCGGCGGTGCGATGCTGGAGTCGAGAGCGACTCCCGACCTTCCATGACCGAGGAGTTCCGCCGTGCTCAGGATCGCCGTCGTCGGTTCCGGTCCCAGCGGGTGCTACACCGCGCAGGGCCTCGTCCAGCAGCACCCCGGCGCGCTCGTCGACGTCCTGGACCGGCTGCCGTGCCCGTACGGCCTGGTGCGGTACGGGGTCGCCCCGGACCACGAGAAGATCAAGTCCCTGCAGGACACGCTGCGCTCGGTGCTGGAGCACGAGCGGGTGCGGTTCCTCGGCGGGGTCCCGGTCGGCCCGGAGGGCGTGCCCGTCGCACAACTGCGCGAGCTGTACCACGCGGTGGTGTACTGCGTGGGCGCCGCCACCGACCGGCGCCTCGGGATCGCGGGCGAGGATCTGCCGGGCAGCTGGTCGGCGACCGAGTTCGTGTCCTGGTACAGCGCCCATCCCGACGCCGCCACCGACGGGTTCTTGACCGGGGCGCGCTCGGCGGTGGTCATCGGCGTCGGCAACGTCGCCGTCGACGTGACCCGCATGCTGGCGCGCGGCGCGGCCGAACTCAGCCCCACCGACATCCCGCACGCCGCGCTCACCGCCCTCGCCGCGAGCCGGGTCTCCGATATCAGCATGGTCGGCCGGCGCGGCCCGTCGCAGGCCCGCTTCACCACCAAGGAGCTGCGCGAACTGGGCACACTGCCGGACACCGAGGTCCGTGTGGACCCGCGGGAGCTGGCCATGGACCCGGCGTGCGCGGATCCCGGTTCTCTGCCCGCGCCGCGGCGCCGCAACGTGGAGGTGCTGCGCGACTGGGCCGAGGCCCCGGCGCGGGCCGCCCCCCACCGCATCCGGCTGCGCTTCTTCCTGCGTCCGGTCGAACTCCTGCCCCGCGAGGGCCGGGTGGGCGCGGTGCGCTTCGAGCGGACGGCACCCGACGGGGCCGGCGGGGTGCGGGGCACCGGCCGGTTCGAGGACGTGGAGGCCCAGTTGGTGCTGCGGTCGGTGGGCTATCGCGGAGTGCCGCTGGAGGGGCTGCCGTTCGACCCGGCGACCGGCACGGTGCCGCATCGCGCCGGCCGGGTGCTGCGTGACGGGGCGGTGGCGCCGGGCGAGTACGTGGCCGGCTGGATCAAGCGCGGGCCGACGGGGGTCATCGGCACCAACCGGCCGTGCGCGAAGGAGACGGTCGCCTCGCTGCTGGCCGACGCCGCCGCGCTGGAGCGCGGGCCGGTGCCCGAGGAGCCGGTCACGGCCCTGCGGGCGGCCGGGATCGACCCGGTGCGATGGGAGGGCTGGCGCGCGATCGAACGGGCGGAGGCCGAGCTGGGCGCCTCCCTCGGCCGGGGCACGGTCAAGCTGCCGGACTGGCGGTCACTGATGAACGCCGCGCAGAGCGGGGGTCGTTAGGGCGATGCCCTCGACACCCTCACCGACCGGCAGGGACCTTCAGGCGCGGATCAGAGCCCTTCAGGCGCGGCCCTCGCCGAGCCGCGCGGCCTGCCGCCCCGCCGCGTCCAGGAGGGCGTCGAGCAGGCCGGGGAAGAGGACGTCCAGGTCGTCCGCGCGCAGGCCGTTCATCTTCGCCGTGCCCCGGTAGATCTGCCGGATCACACCGCTCTCGCGCAGCACCCGGAAGTGGTGCGTGGTCGTGGACTTGGTGACGGGCAGGTCGAAGTGCGAGCACGACAGCTCCATGCCGACGGTCGCGAGCTCGCGCACGATCCGCAGGCGCATCGGGTCGGACAGGGCGTGCAGCACGCCTTCGAGGCGGATCTCCTCGCGCGCCGGGTGCGGCAGGTCGCGGCTGCTGACGGCGGGGGTGGTCACGGCGGCTCCAGTTCGTCGGGTCCCCTGACGCGGTTTCCCTCACTCGGTTCCCGTCATTGTACGAGAGCCATCGTAGTTTGACATCCCCCGTACTACGATGCCTATCGTACGAGTCGACCACCGGCCCCGTGACGAATGGAGTCCGCCGTGAGCGCGCTCTTCGAGCCCTACGCCCTGCGCGACCTGACGATCCCCAACCGCGTGTGGATGGCACCCATGTGCCAGTACTCGGCCGCGCCGGAGGGCCCCGACACGGGCGCCGCCGGGGACTGGCACTTCGCGCACTACGCCGCCCGCGCGACCGGCGGCACGGGCCTGATCCTCACCGAGGCCACCGCCGTCCACCCCGACGGCCGGATCACCCCGTACGACCTGGGCATCTGGAACGACCGGCAGGTCGCGGCGCTGCGCCGGATCACCGACTTCCTGCGGACCCAGGGCACCGTGCCGGGCATCCAGCTCGCCCACGCCGGGCGCAAGGCGTCGACCGGACGCCCCTGGGAGGGCGGCAAGGCCCTGGGAGCGGACGCGTACGGCTGGCAGCCGGTGGCGCCCAGCGCGATCGCCTTCGCCGAGGAGTCCCCGGTGCCGAGCGAGCTGACCGTCGCCGAGATCCAGGACGTCGTACGGCACTTCGAGGACGCCGCGCGCCGCGCCCTGGCGGCCGGCTTCGACGTCGCCGAGGTGCACGGCGCGCACGGCTACCTGATCAACGAGTTCCTCTCCCCGCACTCCAACCGCCGCACCGACGAGTACGGCGGTTCCTACGAGAACCGCACCCGGCTCGCCCTGCAGGTGGTGGACGCCGTCCGTGCGGTGTGGCCGGACGACAAGCCGGTGTTCTTCCGGATCTCGGCGACCGACTGGCTGGGCGAGGACGGCTGGACCGACGACGACACGGTCCGCTTCGCCGCCGATCTGCACGCCCACGGCGTCGACCTGCTCGACGTCTCCACCGGCGGCAACGCCCCGGACGTCCGGATCCCCGTCGGTCCCGGCTACCAGGTGCCGTTCGCCGCGCGGGTCAAGGCCGAGACTCCCCTGCCGGTCGCGGCGGTGGGGCTGATCACCGACACCGAGCAGGCCGAGAAGATCCTCGCGAACGGCGAGGCGGACGCCGTCCTCCTCGGCCGTGAGCTGCTGCGCAACCCCTCCTGGGCGCGTCACGCGGCCCGCGAGCTGGGCGCCGGCGTGCACGTGCCCGACCAGTACCACCGGTCGGTCTGACCGGCGCCGAGCGGAACGCCGGCCGCCCCGCCTATCGCGCGGCGCGGCCGGCGTTCCGCTCGGTACGCGCGCGTGCCGCCTCGCGCGGCTGCCCGTCGCCCCGCGCGCGTGCCTCGCCGGCCACCTCCCGCCGGTATCCCGCGTAGGCGGCCCGCAGTTCGGCGCCCGGCCAGTCGTCCGGGAGGAGGCCGGGTGGCAGCACCGGGTCGGCCAGCAGATGCCGTACGACCGCCGCGAAGGCGGTGAAGCGCGCGGCCGGGTCCTGCGCGCGGGCGACGTGGCCGAGCAGGGCGTGGCCCGTGGCCGCCCAGGCGTCCAGGTCCCAGAGGCGGGCGGCCAGGTCGCGGGGGGCCGTCCCGGGCCGGGAGCGGTACCGCTGGGCGACGTCGTCGAGGGCGTCGGGCAGGGGGCGGCATAGATTGGCGGGGCGCAGCCAGACGCCCTCCCGCAGTTCCGCGAGGCGCAGCCGGGTCAGTTCGGCGCGCAGTTCCGCGCGGTCCGCCGGGTCGCGTCCGGTCGCGGTGACCACGACCATCTCCCAGTCGTCGTCCCAGGTCAGCGTCTCCGGGTGGACGGCGTCGTCCTGCCGGCGCTGCCGTGCGAGGAGCCGGTCGCTCAGGGCGTAGACGGTGTCCGCCCGGCGCAGGTCGCCCGCGGCCACCATGCGGCTGAGCGCCGCCCGCAGTGTGGTGCCCGCGATGCCGAACGGCTCGACGGCGCGCACCAGTTCCCGTACGGGCAGCTCAGGGGGGTGCAGGCCCAGCAGGAGGCTCAGGACGACCGACCGGGCGGACAGCGGGCGCAGTGCCACGTCCTCACCCCGCCCTGCCGTGTTCTCGCCCATGACCGGGTACCTTACGTGCCGACGCGGGGTATTACAGTATTGCTGCGGCTGCAGGAATGCTGCAACACTGGCGTCATGGTCTCGACACCCGCGCAGGAGCAGCCCGTGGACCCGCAGGACCGGTCCGGGCCGTACGCCACCCACGACGTCACCAACCAGCCCCCTCCCCTGGCCCCGTACGACGCGTCGCTGGACACCGCGCTGCTGGAGGGGCTGCGGCGCGAGGGGGCCGGCTGGGCCGAGGAGGACGTCCGGCGACTCGGTGTGCGGGCCGGGAGCGCCGAGGCGCAGGAGTGGGGCGAGCTGGCCAACCGCCACGAGCCCGAGCTGCGCACCCACGACCGGTACGGCCACCGCGTCGACGAGGTCGACTTCCACCCGAGCTGGCACCACCTGCTGCGGGTCGCCGTCGGCGAGGGACTGGCGGGGGCGCCCTGGGCGGACGACCGGCCCGGCGCACATGTCGCCCGGACCGCGGGCGGACTGGTGTGGGGGCAGACCGACGCCGGGCACGGCTGCCCGACGTCTATGACGTACG
This sequence comes from Streptomyces sp. SS1-1, assembly GCF_008973465.1. NCBI lineage: Bacteria > Bacillati > Actinomycetota > Actinomycetes > Kitasatosporales > Streptomycetaceae > Streptomyces > Streptomyces sp. SS1-1. The sequence continues at coordinate 800,804 of NZ_WBXN01000004.1, forward strand.
CGGCCGTCCCCGTGCTGCGCCGCCAGCCGGAGCTGGCCAAGGTCTACGAGCCGCTGCTGACCAGCCGGGAGTACGACCCCGGCCTGCGCGTGCCGACGGAGAAGCGGGGCCTGCTCGCCGGCATGGGGATGACGGAGAAGCAGGGCGGCTCCGACGTCCGGACGAACACGACGACGGCGTGGCCGTCCGCCGAGCCGGGCGTGTACACGCTGCGCGGCCACAAGTGGTTCACGTCGGCCCCGATGTGCGACGTCTTCCTGGTGCTGGCGCAGGCACCCGGCGGCCTGTCCTGCTTCCTGGTGCCGCGCGTCCTGCCGGACGGCACCCGCAACACGTTCCGCATCCAGCGGCTGAAGGACAAGCTCGGCAACCGCTCCAACGCGTCCTCGGAACCGGAGTTCGACGGGACGGTGGCCTGGCTCGTCGGACCCGAGGGGCGGGGCGTCAAGACCATCATCGAGATGGTCAACTGCACCCGGCTGGACTGCGTGATGTCCTCGGCGACGCTGATGCGCAAGACGCTGGTCGAGGCGGGCCACCATGTGCGCCACCGCAGCGCGTTCGGGGCCCGGCTGATCGACCAGCCGCTGATGCGCAACGTCCTGGCCGACCTGGCGCTGGAGTCGGAGGCCGCGACGACGCTGACGCTGCGGCTCGCGGGGGCCGCGGACCGGTCGGTGCGCGGCGACGACCCCGACGGCACGGCCGGCACCGAGACGGCGTTCCGCCGGATCGCCACCGCCGTCGGCAAGTACTGGGTGACCAAGCGGGGACCGGCGTTCACCGCGGAGGCCCTGGAGTGCCTCGGCGGCAACGGCTACGTCGAGGAGTCGGGCATGCCCCGCCACTACCGGGAGGCGCCGCTGTTGTCGATCTGGGAGGGCTCCGGGAACGTCAACGCCCTCGACGTGCTGCGGGCGTTGAGCCGTGCTCTTCGGCGAACTCGCCCTCGCGCGCGGGGCGGATGCCCGCCTGGACGCCTCCGTCAGCCGTCTGAAGGCCGAGCTGGCCGCGGGGTCCGAGGCCGGGGCCCGGCGTCTGGTCGAGCGGATGGCCCTGACCCTGCAGGCCTCCCTGCTGGTCCGGCACGCCCCGGCGGCGGTCGCCGACGCGTTCTGCGCGACCCGGCTCGGCGGTGACTGGGGGTACGCGTTCGGGACGCTGCCCGACGGCGCGGACGTCGACGCGATCCTGGCCCGGGCCCTGCCGGACGGCGTCTGAGGGCCGCGCCCTCATGGGCCCGCTTCGCGACAGGCGTCGGGGTCGTCACCAGGTGGCGCGTCCGCCCCAGGACGGGCCGAAGCGGGCCCACTCCCGGCCCCACCACTCGATACGGTGGCTCTCCAGGCGGGTGCGCAGGGCACGGCCCGCGACGAACGGGACGGCGGCGGCGCACAGGCCCGCGACGCCGCCGACCAGCGTGGCCCGCGTATGCGCCTCGGCGGGGGTGGCGGGGCGGCCGACCAGGTGCCCCTCCGGGTCCGTCCACACGGTGACCGGGGTGCCGGCCGGGCTGCCGGGGCGGACGCGGACCTGCCCGGTGCGCGGGGAGCCGTCCCGTGCGCTCCAGCGGACCTCGGCCCAGACGCGCTCGGTGCCGGAGGCGCCCGACCGCGGACGGGCCCGGCCCGGCGCGTCCTCGCCGAGCTCGGCCACCACCGGTCGCCACTCGGCCCGTTCACGGGCCATGCCCCGCTCCACGCCGTCCGAGGTCGTCACGGCCGTGGCGACGCCGGCGAGGGCCATGCCCGCCCACACGGCGAGCAGGACCCAGGACTCGACGGCGTCGGCGCGGCGCTTGAGCGGATTGCGCCGCCACCGCCACAGCCACACCCTGCGACCACGGAACGCCATCGGCGGCTTCCTCCTCACGAGCGCACGGACGCACGGCACGGACGTGCCGGGCCGCCCCCTCCCATACGGGTCCGGGCGCGCGGATGCTCACGCCCCGGCTCGGACGCGGGCGTGGGACGCGTCACGCCGGACCCGTCATCGCCGCTCCGACCTGCGGTGTCACCCCGCTCGGGGGTGACTGTCAGTGGCGGGGTGCAGACTGACGGGTGTCTGGGACAAAGGCGTCGCGGAGGTGATCGGCATGACCGAGGTACTGCTCGCAGTGGGCACACGCAAGGGCCTGTTCATCGGCCGGAGGCGAGGGGGGACCTGGGAGTTCGACGAGAGTCCGTACTTCAACGCGCAGGCGGTGTACAGCGTCGCCGTCGACACCCGGGGCGAGCGCACCCGGCTTCTCGTCGGCGGCGACAGTTCGCACTGGGGTCCGTCCGTGTTCCACTCGGACGACCTGGGCCGCACCTGGACCGAGCCGGCCCGGCCGGCGGTGAGGTTCCCCAAGGAGACGGGGGCGTCGCTGGAGCGGGTGTGGCAGCTGCATCCGGCCGCCGCCGAGCCGGACGTGGTGTACGCGGGCACCGAACCGGCCGCGCTGTACCGCTCGGAGGACCGGGGCGAGACCTTCGACCTCGTCCGGCCGCTGTGGGAGCACCCGACCCGCTCGAAGTGGGTGCCCGGCGGCGGGGGCGAGGGCCTGCACACGGTGGTCACGGACCGGCGCGACCCGAAGACGGTGACGGTCGCCGTCTCCACGGCGGGCGTCTTCCGCACCACCGACGGCGGCGCGAGCTGGACTCCGTCGAACTCGGGCGTCTCGGCGGTGTTCCTTCCCGATCCGAACCCGGAGTTCGGCCAGTGCGTCCACAAGGTCGCGCAGGACGCGGAGGACGCCGACTGCCTGTACCTCCAGAACCACTGGGGTGTGTACCGCAGCGACGACGCGGGCGGCCACTGGACGGACATCGGCGAGGGCCTGCCGTCCACGTTCGGCTTCGCGGCCGCCGCCCACCCCCGGCGCGGCGGGACGGCGTACGTGTACCCGATCCAGGCCGACTCCGACCGGGTCCCGGCGGAGCGCCGCTGCCGCGTCTTCCGTACGGCGGACTCGGGCGGGACGTGGGAGCCGCTGACGGCGGGCCTGCCGCAGGAGGACCACTACGGGACGGTGCTGCGGGACGCGCTGTGCACGGACGACGCCGACCCGGCGGGCGTGTACTTCGGCAACCGCAACGGCGAGGTGTTCGCGTCGGCCGACGACGGCGACTCCTGGCGCCAGTTGGCGTCGCACCTGCCGGACGTGCTCTGTGTCAGGGCGGCGGTGATCGGATGAGCCCGCCCGGCTCACCGGCCGGCCCGGGCCACCGGTTGATCGGCGCCGCCCGTACGGCAGTAGGGTGACGCCCGTGGCTCCACGACCCTTGCATGAAATCGTCGAACCGGGCTGGGCGAAGGCCCTCGAACCAGTCGCCGACCGGATCGCCGCGATGGGCGACTTCCTGCGCGCGGAGATCGCCGCGGGACGGACCTATCTGCCGGCCGGACCGAACGTCCTGCGCGCCTTCCAGCAGCCGTTCGACGAGGTGCGCGTCCTGATCGTCGGACAGGACCCCTACCCGACCCCGGGGCACGCGGTCGGCCTGTCCTTCTCGGTGGCCCCCGAGGTGCGCCCGCTGCCCGGCAGCCTCATCAACATCTACCGGGAGCTCGGTTCCGACCTGGGGCTGCCGCAGCCGTCCAACGGTGATCTGACGCCGTGGACGCGGCAGGGGGTGCTGCTGCTCAACAGGGCGCTCACCACGGCCCCCCGCAAGCCGGGAGCCCATCGCGGCAAGGGCTGGGAGGAGGTCACCGAGCAGGCGATCCGGGCGCTCGCCGCGCGCGGCAAGCCGCTGGTGTCCATCCTGTGGGGCCGCGACGCCCGTAACTGCCGTCCGCTGCTGGGGACCCTGCCGTCGGTGGAGTCGGCCCACCCGTCGCCGATGTCGGCCGACCGCGGATTCTTCGGCTCGCGCCCGTTCAGCCGGGCCAACGACCTGCTGATCCAGCAGGGCGGCCAGCCGGTGGACTGGCGCCTGCCGTGACCGGCGCCGGGGGCGGTCCGGCCGGCTTCCTGGCGGTCGACTCCGGCGGCTCCGGGCTGCGGGTCGCCGTCGGTGAGCCCGGACGTGGTGTGCTCGCCCGGCGGGAGTCGCGCGAGCCCCTGCGGACCGGGGACCGGGGGCTCGACCCGGACCATCTCATGGGCCAACTGGTGCCCATGGTGCGGGCCTTGACCGCCGAGGCCGGTGTCGGCGGGCTCGGCGCGGCCGCCGTCGGGGCGGCGGGGCTCGCCTCCCTGGGGGACGCGATGCGCGCCGAGCTGCCGGCCGCGCTGGAGCGGGAGTTCGGCATCGGACGGGTCGCGCTGGCCGCCGACGCGGTCACCGCCTACGTGGGCGCCCTCGGCTCCCGGCCCGGAGCCGTCGTCGCCGCCGGGACGGGACTGATCGCGGTGGGCACGGACCTGACGGCGTGGCACCGCGCCGACGGCTGGGGACATCTGCTCGGCGACTGCGGCGGCGGCGCCTGGATCGGGCGGGCCGGGCTGGAGGCGGCGCTGCGCGCGCACGACGGGCGCTCCGGCGGTTCCGCCGCGCTGCTGGCCGCCGCCGAGGAACAGTACGGACCGGTGCGGGAGTTGCCGGGCGCGCTGTATCCGCGTCCGGACCGGGCGGCCGTCCTCGCCTCCTTCGCCCCTCGGGTGGCGGACTGCGCGGCCGACGGCGACCCGGTGGCCGGGGAGGTGCTGCGGGCCGCGGCGGGCCATGTCGCGGATTCGGCGGCGGCCGTCTGCCCGCCGTCCGGGACACCCCGGCTCGCGCTCACCGGTGGCCTGTTGAACCTGGGCGCCGCGCTGCTCACGCCGCTGGACGAGGAGTTGGCGCGGCGGCTGCCGCACGCGCGGCGCGTGCCGGCCGCCGGGGACCCTCTGCACGGGTCGGTGTGCCTGGCGACCGACCTGCTGACGGGCCGGCTGACGCTGCCCGGTGACGGGGCGATGCTCACCGTGACCCGAGGCCCGGCCGTGACAGAGGGCGACGAGGAGTGATCTTCCGGCGTCGCCCGGCACCCCTCTTCACGTCACTCAATCCGACAAAAGCGGACGGATACCGCTCACCTGCACCCTCCCCGAACAGGGGAGCCCAGGAAACCAGTAACATGCGGCGCCATGAGCTCCCCCACTGGACCCGCGTCCGGCCTGCCAGTACGAATGCCGCGACCCCGCCAGCCCGGGCGGCACCGCCGACCCGAGCCCCTGGCGGCTCCCGAAGGCGCGCCCGCGCTCGTCCTCGCGGTGCCCGGCACACCGAGTGCCGCCACCCGCGGCCTCGCCGAGGAGGTCGTGAGCATCGCCCGCTCCGAGCTGCCCGGTCTCGACGCCCGCATCGGGTACGTCGACGGTGACGACGGGGAGTTCCCCACGCTCCAGTCCGTGCTCACGAAGGCCGCCGAGGAGCGCACCGCCCGCTACGAGCAGGCCCTCGCCGCGGGCGTGGAGGCCAAGGAGCCCGAGGGCCCCGTCGCCGTGGTCGTGCCGCTGCTCGCCGGTCCGGACAGCGCGCTGCTGCGCGTGATCCGCCAGGCCGTGATGGACAGCCGTGTCGCGGCCGACCTGACCGATGTGCTCGGCCCGCACCCGCTGCTCGCCGAGGCCCTGCACGTGCGTCTGTCGGAGGCCGGTCTGGCCCGCGCCGACCGGGCGCGCCTGTTCACCGTGGCCACGGCCGCGGACGGCATCATCCTGGCCTCGGTCGGCGGTGAGGAGGCCGTGCAGGCGGCCGGTATCACCGGCATGCTGCTCGCCGCGCGCCTCGCCGTGCCGGTCATGGCGGCGGCCCTGGACCAGGAGGGCTCCATCTCGGCGGTCGCCGAGCAGCTGCGGTCCTCCGGTTCGCAGCAGCTGGCCCTGGCCCCCTACCTGATCGGCCCGGAGATCGACGCGGCCCTGATCGAGGAGGCCGCGCGGGAGGTGGGCTGCTCCGCCGCCGAGGCGCTCGGCGCCTACCCGGCGATCGGCAAGCTGGCCCTGTCGCAGTACACGACGGCGCTGGGCATCGCCCCGCAGCAGGCGCAGGGCACCCCGGTGCGCTGACCGCCCCTCGAGGCACGGACGCCGAAGGGCCCGCTCCCCTTACCGGGGGCGGGCCCTTCGCCGTACGGTCACGCCGTGGCGGGAGCCTCGCCGACGACCACGCAGGAGGCGGCGGGCACCGCGACGGACCCCTCGTGGCGCGGGAGCCCGGAGTCCGGGTCCACGGAGAACCAGGCCACGTCCCCGGACCGCTCGTTCGCGACGTACAGGACGCCGTCGGCCTCGGTGAGGGCGCGCGGCCAGTGTCCGGCGCACGGGACCGTGCCGACCAGCCGCAGCTCCTCGTCCTCGACGGCGAAGGCCGACAGGACGTCCTCGCCTCGGGTGGCGACCCAGACGAAGCGGCCGTCGGGCGAGACGGCGATGCCCGAGGGGTAGGCGTCGCCGGACGGGGCGTCCACCAGCACGTCGTGCTCCGTGAGCGGCTTCAGGGTGCCGTCGTCGCCGTCCCAGTGGCAGACCGTGACGGTCGGCCGCAGTTCGTTGGCGACGTAGGCGTACGGGCGCAGCGGGTGGAAGGCCAGGTGGCGGGGGCCGGAGCCGGGCCGCAGGGCGATCTCGCGGTGCAGGGCGAGGTCGCCGTCGGTGAGGGTGCACACCCGCACCGAGTCGGTGCCGAGGTCGACGCTGACGATCCAGCGGCCGCTCGGGTCCGGCTGGATCTGGTGGGCGTGCGGGCCCTGCTGGCGGGGCGTGTACGGGCCGGAGCCGGTGTGCCGCAGCACGGCGAGCGGGCCGTCGGCGAGCGCGCCGTCGGAGCGGACGGGGACGGCGGTGACGCTGCCGGAACCGTAGTTGGCGGTCAGGGCGTACCCGTCGTGCAGGGCGAGGTAGGTGGGGCCGTTGGCGTCCAGGGCCACCGGGGTGCCGATCCGTTCGGGGGCGTCGCCGGTCACCCGGTAGGCGGCCACGGCGCCCTCGGCGGTCTCGCTGACCGCGTAGAGGGTCTCCCCGCCGGGCGCGAGGGCGAGGTACGAGGGGTCGGGGACGTCCCGTACGCCGTTCAGCACGGTCAGCGCACCGCTGTCGGCGGCCACGGCCGCCGTGCTGATGCCCGCGCCTCCGGCGGCCGTGAACGACCCGATGTAGGCCCGTCTCCCCCGCTTGCCGGCGTCTGCCACCGCTGTCCCCTTCCGGTCGGGTGCCGTCCGGCCGACGGTAGCAGTGGATCACCGCGCTCCGGCCGACGCGCGGGTGCGGCGGTCGGGTGGGCGGCCGGGGGCGGCTCGTCGGGGAGCCGTTACTCCGCCGCCACGAGGCGCCGCGCGGCGGAGGTCCGCAGGGGGTGCGCGAGCTCGGCCAGGGCGCGTTCCAGGCCGTGCAGGTGGGCGAGGGCGGGGTCGGCCGCCGTCGGCCGGTCGGCGGGGGCGGTGACGTCCGCGCCGCCGGTGAGGGCCTCGACGGCGGCCTCGACGCGCCAGCAGGCGGCGGCGAGGCGTGCGTCGTGCGAGGCCTCCGGGTCGGCGGCGACCGCGGCGAGGCCGCGTACCTCGCGGGCGCAGTCGTCCAGCAGCTCCAGGACGTGGCGGGCGCGCCGCTTGCGGGCCGGCAGGGGGTTCAGCGGGTGCACGAGCGGGGCGACCGAGAGCCGTACGCGGGCGAGGAGCTGTTCCAGCTCGGCGACCCGCTGGGCGGGGTCGGCGCCGTCGTCGCCGGCGAGGCGGGCGGCGGCCTCGGCGGTGGCCGTGTGCACGCAGCGCAGGGCCCGCTGGATCCAGGCGTCCGTGATGGCGTGGGTGGTGACGGGCAGGACGAGGAGCACCGCGAGCACGGCACCGAGGGCTCCGACGGCCGTCTCGGCGAGCCGCACCGCCAGCAGGGCGGGTTCGAGGACGCCGAGGACGCCGTAGAGCAGCTCGGCGAGCACGGTGACGCAGAGCATCATCCAGGTGTAGGAGACGGCGGCCGAGTAGAAGATGCCGAAGACGCAGACGGCGAGCAGGGCGGCCGTGGGCAGGTGCGCGCCCTCCAGCGGGACGGCGACGAGGAACCCGAGGCCGATGCCGAGGACGGTGCCGAGGACCCGGCGGAAGCCCCGGACCAGGGTCTCGCCGCGCGAGGTGGTGTTGACGAACACCCACCAGGTGGCGCCGACGGCCCAGTACCAGCGCTCTCCGGACACCAGCTGCCCCACGGCCAGGGCGAAGCCGGCACCGGCGGTGGCCTGGACGGCCTGGCGGGTGGTGACCCGGGCGAGTCCGCGGCCGCCCGGCGGCGCGGGGACGGCGGCCGGGGGCATCCGGCGTTCGTAGCACCACATGCCGAAGCGCACGGCGGCCGCGCTCAGCACGGACAGCAGGACGGCGGCGTACAGCTCGGGCAGCCGGTCCGGGGTCGCGTGCAGGAACTGCGCCACGAAGTAGGTCATGAAGGCGAAGACGCCCAGGCTGTGGCCGCGCGGCCCCCAGCGGCGGGCGTAGACGCCGGCGCCGACGACCGCCAGGAAGACGAGGTCGCGGGCGAGGGGGTGGGCGTGCAGTTCGGCCGCCGCCGCGAGGACGGGCAGACCGGCGAGGGGCAGCAGCGCGGTGGTGACGGCCTGCCCGCGCACCGTGGCGTCGGCCACCGTGAACAGGGCGAGCAGCGCGGCGATGCCGCCGGTGACCATGCCGACGAGGGTGTGCCCGGCGAGTCCGCAGACCAGGACCGCCAGCGCGATGCCGAGGACGCCCCGGCCGGCGAAGCGCAGCCGCACCCGTCCCGGGTCCGGCGCGACGAACACCCTCTTCAGCAATGTGAACCCCCTCGTGGCCCCTCGGCCCTCGTGATCGGTGGTGGCGTGGTGGCCCTGGTGGACGGCACGCAAAAGGCGCCGCGGGTTCCCGCAGCGCCATCGACCGTCCCATTGCAGCATCACCAGGGCGACTGGCTCAAGTGACTTCCCTTAGGGTGGGCCATTGGTACAGACATTCCGGTCCCGACCCGTCCATCGGCGGGCCAACGGACCAGAGACGGCGAGAAAGGCCGGCGCCCATGCCCGTGGACGAGCTCGACACCCGCATCCTGCGGCTGCTGCTGGAGCAGCCGCGCACCAGCGTGCGGGAGTACGCGCGCATCCTCGGGGTCGCGCGGGGCACCCTGCAGGCCCGTCTCGACCGGCTGGAGCGGGACGGCGTGATCACCGGGACGGGGCCCACGCTGTCACCGGCCGCCCTGGGCCACCCCGTGCTCGCCTTCGTGCACATCGAGGTCACGCAGGGGCACCTCGACGACGTGGGCGCCGAACTGGCGGCGGTACCGGAGATCGTGGAGGCGTTCTCGATCACGGGCGGCGGCGATCTGCTGACCCGGGTCGTGGCCCGCGACAACGCGCATCTGGAGGACGTGATCCAGAAGCTGATCAGCCTGCCCGGTGTGGTCCGCACCCGGACCGAGGTGGCGCTGCGCGAACGCGTCCCGCACCGGCTGCTGCCGCTGCTGGAGTCGGTCGGGCGGGCGTCGGCCCGCTGATGACCTTTGACATCCTGGGGCCATGAGCGATCTCGGCGGCACTTCGGTCATCTTCGATCTCGACGGAACACTCGTGGACAGCGAGCCCCTCTACTTCGAGGCGGGCCGGCGGCTCCTCGCCGAGCACGGGGTGACGGACTTCGGCTGGGCGGACCACGAGAAGTACGTAGGCATCAGCACCCTGGAGACCGTGACGCTCTGGAAGGACGCCTACGGTCTGCGGGCCGGCGTCGGCGAACTGCTCGCCGCCAAGAACCGCCACTATCTGGACCTCGCCGCCACCGGTATCCGCGTCTACCCCGAGATGCGCGCGTTCGTGGAGCTGCTGGCCGCCGACGGCGTTCCCATGGCCGTCGCCTCGGGTTCGTCCCGCGAGGCCATCACCGCGATCCTGTCCGGCACCGGCCTGGACGCCCACCTGCGGACCGTCGTCTCGGCCGACGAGGTGGACCGCGGCAAGCCCGCCCCGGACGTCTTCCTGGAGGCGGCCCGGCGTCTGGGCGCGGACCCGTCGGCCTGCGTGGTGCTGGAGGACGCGGCACCGGGTGTGGTTGCCGCACATGCGGCCGGGATGCGGTGTATTGCCGTCCCCTATGTGGCCGCCGAGGCCGACTCACCGCGGTTCGCCACGGCGGGGCTGCTGGTGCGCGGCGGCCAGGAGGAGTTCACGGCCGGCTCGGCCTACGCCTGGCTGCGCGGGGCGGCGCGGCCGGCGTAGCTCAGGACCGGCGCCGCGGCTTGCCGCCGCGGGGGGTGCCGCCCTTGGAGCCCTTGCCCCCGCCCGCGGTGCCGCGACGGCCGCCGGAGGCACCGGACCGGCCCCTGGCGGCACCGCCCCCGGTCTCGGGGCGCTTGCGCCTGGGCTGCTCCTTGGCGGCCGGGGCCTGCGAGGTCGTACGGCCGCGGGTGCTGTTGACGGTACGGCCGCGCACCACGCCGATGAAGTCCTCGACCAGGTCGGTGGTCGCCTCCTGCGGCCATGACAGGGCGACGTTCGACTGCGGGGCGTCGGCCAGGGTGCGGTAGGTGAGGTCCTTGCGGTGATGGAGGCGGGCCAGCGACTGGGGGACGACGAGCAGGCCGACGTTGGCCGCGACCAGTTCCACGGCGTCGGCGGTGGTCGCGGGCCGTTCGAAGCCCGGTCGGCCGGGCGGCCGCTCCCAGCCGAGGACGTCGTCCAGGGGATGGAAGACCACCTCGTCGGCCAGGTCCTCCAGGGTGACCTCGTCGACGGCGGAGATGACGTGGTCCTTGGGGACGACGACCACCGTGGCCTCGGTGTAGAGCGGGATCGCGCTGAAGAACTCCCGGTCGACCGGGAGGCGCACGAAGCCGGCGTCGGCGCCGCCGTCCCGCAGCAGCGCGGGCGCCTCGGCGGCGGTCGCCGCGTGGAGGGTGAGGGGGACGTCGGGGAAGCGTTCGTTCCAGATCCGCACCCATTTCGCGGGTGTCACTCCCGGGACGTACGCGAGCCGGAACGAGGAGGGTGCCGCCGAGCCTGTCACCTGGCCAGGTTACCGGCCGTGGTCGGGGGAGGTTCACCCGGTGGATACCCTGGACCCCATGACGTCGCACCACACCACTCAGTCCATGAAGCCCGCCACCGCGGCGAAGAAGCTGGGTGTGTACCTCGAAGCCACCCCCGCCGAGTTCCGGGAGGGCGTGGTCACGCGCGCGGAGCTGAACGCGCTCCAGGCCGACCCGCCGCAGTGGCTGCGCGACCTGCGGCGCGACGGCCCGCACCCGCGCCCGGTCGTCGCGCAGAAGCTCGGCGTGTCCATCGCGGGGCTCGCCCGCGGCGGTGTCACCGAGGCGCTGACCACCGAGCAGATCGAGGCCCTCAAGCAGGAGCAGCCCGAGTGGCTGGTCAAGGAGCGGGCCACGCAGGCCGAGGTCCGCAAGGAGGCGGCCCGGCTGCGCGAGCGGGACGCCGAGCGGGCCGCGAAGGACGCCTGATCGCCACGTGACACGTGAAAGCGCCCCGGTGTCCGCCTGAAAGGCGGCGCCGGGGCGCTTCGGCGTTCGTCAGCTGTCGTAGTCCACGGTCAGCGACTCGGAGACCGGGTACGACTGGCAGGTCAGCACGTACCCGGCGTCGACCTCGGCCGTCTCCAGCGCGAAGTTGCGCCGCATGTCCGCCTTGCCGTCCGTGACGAGGGCCCGGCAGGTGCCGCAGACCCCTCCCTTGCAGGCGAACGGCAGGTCGGGCCGGGTGAGCTGGGCGCCGTCCAGCAGGGTCCGGTCCCGCGGCAGGGCCGCCGTGGTGGAGCGCCCGTCGAGGGTGATGGTGACCTGGCTGACGGGCCCCTCCGGCCCGGCGTCCACATGCCGTGCCTCGCGCACGGGCTCGTCGTCGGCGTAGAACAGCTCCTGGTGGACCCGCTCGTCCGGGACGCCCAGGTCCGCCAGCACCCGCTGCGCGTCCCGCACCATGCCGTGCGGCCCGCACAGCCACCAGTGGCCGGCGCTCCGCACGTCGACCAGGGCCTCGACGAGCGTGGCGAGCCGTTCCGCGTCGATACGGCCGGACAGCACCTCGGCCTCGCGGGGCTCGCGGGACAGCACGTGGGCGAGCTGGAACCGCGCCGGGTAGAGGTCCTTCAGGTCGGCGAGCTCGTCGGCGAACATCACCGTGTCGGTGCGGCGGTTGCCGTAGAGGAGCGTGACCGTCGAACGGTCGTCGGCGGCCAGGACGGACTCGGCGATGGACACCATCGGGGTGATGCCGGAGCCCGCCGCGATCAGCACATGGTGGCCGGGGGTGCCGAGGTCGGGGGTGAAGGCACCGGTCGGGGCCATCACCTCCACCGCGTCGCCGGGCCGCACGTCGTGGACCAGCCAGGACGAGAACAGCCCGCCGGGCACGACCCGGACGCCGATGCGCGGCCGGGCACCCGCGGGCGAGCAGATCGAGTACGACCGCCGCTCGTCACGCCCGTCGATCTCGCGCCGCAGCGTCAGCGACTGCCCGGGAGCGAACGCGAACTCCTCCGCGAGCTCCTCCGGGATGTCGAAGGCGACGGCGACCGCGTCCGAGCAGAGCGGCTGCACGGAGGCGACCCGCAGCCGGTGGAAGGCCGGACGGCGGCGGACGCGCGGGCGGGGCGCGGCGGCCGTCTGTGCTTCCCTGAGGCCTTCCATCAGATCTCCTTGACGTACTCGAACGGCTCTGTGCAGGCGCGGCAGCGCCAGAGCGCCTTGCAGGACGTGGCGGCGAACCGGGAGGTCTCCTCGGTGTCCGCCGAGCCGCAGCGCGGGCAGGCCACGGCGTGCCGGGTCGGTGACAGCACGAGGGCGACGGGGCCGCCGCGCGGCGCGGGGCCGGGCGGGGCGATGCCGTGCTCGGCGAGCTTGGCGCGGCCGGCCGGGGTGATCCAGTCGCTGCTCCACGGCGGGTCCAGCACGGTGCGGATCTCCACGCGCGGGTATCCGGCCGCGCGCAGGCGTGCCGCGACGTCCGCCCGCATCTCGGCCATCGCCGGGCAGCCCGAGTAGGTCGGGGTCAGGCTCGCCACGACCGTGCCGTCCTCGGTCGTCTCGACGTCCCGCAGGACGCCCAGGTCGGCGAGGGTGAGCATGGGCAGCTCGGGGTCCGGCACCTGGGCGGCGATGTGCCGGGCGCGCCGGGCGTCGAGCTGGGTCGTCACCATGTCGCCTCCGGGTGCGCGCGGGCGATGCCCTGCAGCTCGGCGAGGAGCGGGGCGAGGTGCTCGGTGTGCTCGCCCTCGCGTCCGCAGCCGGGCAGCGGGCGGTACACGGGCATGGGCAGTCCGGCCGCGTCGGTGACCTGCTTGAGGTCCGCGACGACCTCCTGCCGTACGTCGAACGCGGTGAACAGCTCGCCCAGGTAGGGCGCCACCTGTTCCTGCGCGCGGCGCATCCGGCGGTGGGACTCGTCGGTGCCGTCACCCAGGCGTACGGCCCACTCGGCGGCGTACTGCCGGTGGTAGCTCAGCTCCTTGGCGCCCTTCGCGGCGATCGCCGAGAGCACCGGGTCCGGGTGGGACGCCAGCCGCTCGAAGTGGGCGAGCCGCCAGCTGGACAGCACCAGCAGCCGCACGATGCTGAACGCGAAGTCGCCGTTGGGCAGTTCGGCGAGGCGGACGTTGCGGAAGTCGGCGGCGTCGCGGAAGTAGGCGTACGCGTCCTCGTCGCGTCCGGTGCCGTCGGTCTGGCCGGCGCGGGAGTACAGCAGCCGGGCCTGGCCGAGCAGGTCGAGGCCGATGTTGGCGAGCGCGACCTCCTCCTCCAGCTCGGGGGCGCGGGTGACCCACTCCCCCAGGCGCTGCGCCGAGACCAGCGCGTCGTCGCCGAGCGCGACGCACAGGGCGGCCAGCCCGGCGGCGTCGACGTCGTCCGGGACGGTCGTGTCCACGCCGTGCAGCGGGTCCTCGAAGCCGGTGCCGTAGGCCCAGCGGGTGTCGTCCTCGTGTCCCTCGGCGAGGGTCAGGTAGACGTGGTCGTCACTCATGCCCTCTCCTTCAGATGTGGGGGACGTCGTCGGGGATGTCGTAGAAGGTCGGGTGGCGGTAGACCTTGTCGGCGCTGGGCTCGAAGAACGGGTCCTTCTCGTCGCGGGTGGAGGCGGCGATGTGCTCGGAGCGCACGACCCAGATGCTGACGCCTTCGTTGCGCCGGGTGTAGAGGTCCCGGGCGTGGGTCAGCGCCATCCGGTCGTCGGCGGCGTGCAGCGAGCCGACGTGGACGTGGTTCAGCCCGCGCTTGCCCCGGACGAACACCTCGTACAGCGGCCAGTCCTGCTTTCCGGTGCTCATGCCACCGCTCCCTTCTCCGCGCGGGCGGCCTGCTTGGCCGCGTGGGCGGTGGCCGCCTCCCGCACCCAGGCGCCCTCTTCGTGGGCGCTCCTGCGTCGTTCCATCCGCTGTGCGTTGCACGGGCCGTCGCCCTTGATGACCCGCATCAGCTCGTCCCAGTCGGGCGTGCCGAAGTCGTGGTGGCCGCGCTCGGCGTTCCAGCGCAGCTCGGGGTCGGGCAGGGTGACGCCGAGCTTCTCGGCCTGCGGGACCGTCATGTCGACGAAGCGCTGGCGCAGCTCGTCGTTGCTGTGCCGTTTGATCTTCCAGGCCATCGAGCGGGCGGAGTTGGGCGAGGAGTCGTCGGGCGGGCCGAACATCATCAGGGAGGGCCACCACCAGCGGTTCACGGCGTCCTGGACCATCTCCCGCTGGGCCTCGGTGCCGCGCATCATCGTCATCAGCAGCTCGTAGCCCTGCCGCTGGTGGAACGACTCCTCCTTGCAGATCCGCACCATCGCGCGCGCGTACGGCCCGTAGGAGCTGCGGCACAGCGGCACCTGGTTGCAGATCGCGGCGCCGTCCACGAACCAGCCGATCACGCCGACGTCGGCGAAGGTCGTCGTGGGGTAGTTGAAGATCGAGGAGTACTTCTGGCGGCCCTCGATGAGCCGGTCGGTCAGGTCGGCGCGGTCGGCGCCCAGGGTCTCGGCGGCCGAGTACAGGTACAGGCCGTGACCGGCCTCGTCCTGCACCTTCGCGAAGAGGATCGCCTTGCGGCGCAGCGAGGGCGCCTTGGTGATCCACTCCCCCTCCGGCTGCATGCCGATGATCTCGGAGTGGGCGTGCTGCGCGATCTGCCGGATCAGCGTGCTGCGGTAGCCGTCCGGCATCCAGTCCCGCGGCTCGATGCGCTGGTCGCGCGCGATCGTCGCGTCGAAGTGCTCCTCAAGCGGCCCTTGTGGGGGCGCCTCGGTGGAGTGTGAGGTCGTCATCGCTCCCGCTTCCCAACCGACCATTCGTTCGGTACCAGTGTGACGTGTTTCGGCGAGCGGAGCAAGAGCTTTGCGGGGCACCCGGACGGCTACCGTCCGTGTTCACGCGAGCGCGTGGCGCCGCAGCGCGGCCCCGCCGCCATTCCCAGCGTCGAAGGTCACAAAAACGTATCGGACATTTCACACGTCAATCTTCACTGCAGGCACACAAGTTGGCTAAGTTACTGGCTCAGGACGCGCGTTGAACTCCGGCGAACCCCGCCGGGACGAGCGCCCTCCGCCGAGTCGGCGTGCCCTGCGGGGCCGCGGAGCCGGGGACCCAACCGAACCATGGGGTGAATCGACCCGAGGCCGTGACGGGCCGGGTCGTAGGGCACACCTTCCGACGCGAACGCCCGAACCCGTCAGCTAACTCGGTAGGCGGAGTACGGAAGGAGCACGTCGCCCATGGCGCCGGAACGCACCGGTATGCGCAACTCCGCGCTCGCCTCGGCAGCAGCCCTCACCTCGGTGGCCCTGCTCGGCCAGTCGGCAGGTGCCGCCCAGGCGGACGAGGGACCGAGCCGCGAGGAGGTCAGCCGGCGGGTCAGCTCGCTCTACGACCGGGCCGAGACCGACACCGGGACCTTCAACGCCACCCGCGCCTCGTCGACGGGACCGCGCAACCGCGTGGGCGCCCCGGCGGCCTCGGGGCGCGACGGTGACGGCGGCCGGGGCTCGGCCGCGCTCGACGAGGTCGCCCGGCAGTGGTTCGACGTCGCCCGCTCCAAGCTGGGCCCGACGGTTCCGGCCGTACTGCCGAAGGACCGGGCGCCGGAGCGGTCCGCCCCGGCGCGGTCCGCACGCCCGTCGGGCGGCGACGGCGCGCGGGAGATATCCGGGCGCGCCGCCCCCCTGGAGCTGACCGCCGGATCGGGCGCGCCGGTCGCCGAGTTGCCGGCCGGTACGGCCCGTCCCGCGGCCCTGGGTGAGCTGACCGCGGGTCCTGTGGCGGCGCTGCCCGCGTCGGGTACGCCTGCCCTCGGGTCCGGCGGCGCCCTCGCCCTGCCGGCGCCGACGCCGACGCCGACGCAGGCCACCGCGCGGCCGGAGGTGGACCAGCGGTCCACGCTGCGCGCGAGCAAGGAGCGCAGCCAGCGCAAACTGGCGCAGGCGCGTGAGCTGCTGACCGCACGCGCCGGCCGCACCACCCCGGCGCTGGAGGCCCCCTCGGCCACCCCGGCGCCGTTCCCGCCCGCGGCGCAGAGCCGGTGGGACGCCCTGGAGGCGCAGAGCCCCGCCGACATGACGACGGTCCCTCCGGGGACGACGGCTCCGGCGGACGCCGCGCTGGGGCTGGGTGCGGAGTTGAGTGCCCCTCAGGGGTTCGCTGGCGCGGAGGCCGGGTTCGCCGGGGCGGACGCCGGGTTCGCGGGGGCGGGCGCCAGGTTCGCCGGGGGCGGCCAGACGGGGGGCTTTCCGGTGGTCGGGCAGACGGGGAGCTTTCCCACGGTGGAACAGACGGGGAGTTACCCCGCCGTGGCACAGACCGGCAGCTTCCCTGCCGTCGCTCAGACCGGCAGCTTCCCCGGCGTCAGCCAGACCGGCAGCTTCCCGATGGTCGACCAGACCGGTGGCTTCCCGACCGTCACCCAGACCGGGAGCTTCCCGGCGGCGGCCCCGCAGGCCGGGGGCTTGCCTTCGGCACCGCAGACGGGGGGCTACCCCGCAGCGGCCTCGCAGACCGGGGGCTACCCCGCGGCGGCGGCCCAGACCGGGGCCTATCCCGCCGTCGACCAGACGGGAAGCGTCCCGGCCGTTGCGCAGGCGGCCAGTTACCCTACGGCCGCTCAGACCGGCAGCTTCCCGGCCGTCGATCAGACCGGCGGCATCCCCATGGTCGACCAGACCGGCGGCTTCCCGGCCGTCACCCAGACCGGGAGCTTCCCGGCGGCGAGCCCGACGGGGACCGGCAGCTTCCCGGCGGCCCCGCAGACCGGCAGCTACCCCGCCGCCGCCCCGGCCCCTGCCGCCCCCGTCACCGCGCCGCAGGACAGTCGGGCGCTGAGGGCGCTGGAGTTCGCCCGGGCGCAGATCGGCAAGCCCTGTGTCTGGGGTACGACCGGTCCGACCACCTTCGACGGCCCCGGACTCACCCAGGCCGCCTGGAAGGCCGCCGGTATCGCCCTCCCCCGTACCGCCCAGGAGCAGGCCACCGCGGGGCAGGGCGTCGCCCTGACCCACCTGGAGCCCGGAGACCTGGTGCTGTACCACGCGGGCCACGTCGGCATCTACTCCGGGAACGGCATGATGATCCATGCCCCGGGCCCCGGCACCGTCGTCCGCGAGGAGTCCGTCCAGTACGCCGGAGAGGCCGCGATCCACAGCGCGATCCGGCCCGCCTGAGTCGGCGTCACTCCGGCGCCGTACGACGACCGCCCCGCCTCCACCGGGTGGGGCGGAGCGGGGCGGATCCGTCGGGGGACGCCTGCGGCGGTCGTGGAGGAGGTCAGTGGCGGCCTTCCGGGCCGCGCCGCTCGGACCGGCGCCGCAGGGCCAGCCAGTCGGCGACCGCGGCCGCGATCGGCTGCCCGGTCTCCAGCTCGACGAAGCCGAACTGGCCTCCCTGGTTGCACTCCAGGAACCACCAGATGCCGTCCTCGTCCTCCGCGAAGTCGAAGGCGGCGTACGCCAGTCCGGCCAGCGTGACGTACTCGTGCACCGACTTGCCGATACGGTCCGGCACCGGGACCGGCTCCCACAAGTGCCCGGTGTCGCCGTACCGTCCGTCGATCTGGTCGGGCTCGGCGGTCTTGCGCGCGGCGAACAGTCTGCTGCCGACGCAGGTCAGCCGGATGTCCGCCTGCTTGGGGACGTACCGCTGCAGCAGGGCGGGACCAGCCGCCACGGCGGAGAAGTCCGCGTCAGGGCCGATCAGGGTGGTGGGCAGCGCCAGGGGCGGCTCCCCGGGCGGCGGTCCGGACGCGGACTTCACGACGACCTCCTTGTGCTGCTCGACGAACGCGCGCGCCAGCCGCGGGGCCGTCGTGAACACCGTGGGCGGCACGGCGAATCCGCTGAGGTGACCGAGCCGCAACTGCCAGGGCTTGAGGCGGGCCTGGTCGGCGTTGCGGGGATGGTTCATCCACCGGGCGGCGGCCGAGTGCAGCATGCCGTACAGGGCCTGCCGGGTCTCGGCGGTCAGCCAGGGCGACGGGTCCGGCGCGTGGGCGGCCGGCTCCCCTGGCCTGCGCACCCAGATGGAGCGCAGTCCGCCCATCGACAGCACATGCCCGTTGACCGACAGATGCCCGTCGAAGTCACCGTGGGCGTAGTCCGCGGACAGCACGGCCTTGCCGGGCAGGTCGGCGGGGTCCAGCCGCAGCACGGGCGTCCCCGTCGCGTGCAGTTCGTTCACCACCATGTCGGCGGTCACGTCCTCCTCGGACGTGAGGATCAGTACCGTCATGCGCCGGCCGGTTCGTCAGTCGTCGAAGTGGGTGGCGGACCCGGCCGTGGACGTCGTCGTGCCGGCGGCGAGCAGGAGATCCGGGTCGCTGACGGCCGGGCGCCCGTCGGGCAGCATGTTCAACTGCCGGGCCGGGTCGAAGTGGTACGGCGTCAGCGCCTGGGCGGCGCCTCTGGGGAACGCGTAGTTCAGGGTGAAAGGTCGCATCGAAACCTCCGCGGTCGCGTGATGCCTGCGCTACCGTCCCTTACGCGTCTGTTGTGTAATGCATTCACTACGTGCTGCCACATGGGGGTGAACGTCGTCACATCCAACGGGGCGGCGCGGACGCCCTGTTGGGGTCCCTCGCAGGGTGGTCTATGCCGCGGGCACGCCGCCGCCCTGGAGGCGTTCGAGGTCCGAGGCCCGCACCTGGATCACGATGAGGGCGATGACCGCGGCGATCGCCGTGAAGATCGCGGCCGTGACGAAGGCGGCGGAGACGCCGGCGGTGAGAATCTCGTCGGCGAACGGTGGCGGAAGCTGCCCGGTGCGCTGGAAGCGCAGCCGTTCCAGCGGGGTGGCCTGGGACAGGAAGGCCGGGATCTGTTTGTCGGCCTCGTTGTTGCTGGCCGTCCCGTACATGGTGACCAGGATGGACAGGCCCAGGGAGCCGCCGACCTGCTGGGTGGCGTTGAGGAGTCCGGAGGCGGCCCCGGTCTCCGCGGGCGTCACGTTGGACAGCGCCATCAGCGTCAGGGACACGAACTCCATGCCCATACCGAGGCTGAACACGAGCATCGGCCCGAGGATGCTGCCCAGATAGGTCGAGTCCACATCGGTCAGGGTCAGCCACGCCAGTCCGGCGGCGGCGAGGATCGCGCCGGTCACCATGAACGGTTTTGGACCGTACTTGGGCAGGAGCTGGGAGGCGATCCCGGCGCCGATCGCGATGACGGCACTCACCGGCAGGAAGGCCAACCCTGCCTGGAGCGGGCTGAAGTCGAGCACGTTCTGCACGAACAGCGTCAGGAAGAAGAACATCCCGAAGATCGCGGCGGCGAGGCTCAGCATGATGCCGTAGGTGCCCGCGCGGTTGCGGTCGGCGAACATGTGCAGGGGTGTGATCGGCTGTCTGGAACGCTGCTCGACCAGGACGAACAGCAGCAGGAAGACGACGGCCGCCCCGAACGCGCCGAGCGTCAGCGCGTCCCGCCATCCTTCCTGCGCGGCACGGATGAACCCGTAGACGAGCAGCACCATGCCGACCGTGGAGGTCATCGCGCCCAGGATGTCGAAGTGCCCGGCGTGCCGCTCGGACTCACGGATCCAGCGGGGCGTCGCGAGCACGATCAGCAGGCCGATGGGCACGTTGACGAACAGCACCCAGCGCCAGTTGAGCCACTCCACGAGGATGCCGCCCGCCAGCAGCCCGATGGCACCGCCACCCGCCGAGACGGCCGCGAAGACGCCGAACGCCCGGTTGCGTTGCGGCCCTTCGGGGAAGGTCGTGCTGATCAGCGCCAGGGAGGTCGGGGAGGCGATGGCGCCGCCGACCCCCTGGAGGGCGCGGGCGCTGAGGAGTTGCCACTCGTTCTGGGACAACCCGCCGAGGAGCGAGGCCAGGACGAAGAGGAGCACACCGAAGACGAACACCCGCCGCCGGCCCAGGATGTCGCCCATCCTGCCGCCCAGGAGGAGCAGTCCGCCGAAGGTGAGCGTGTAGGCGTTGACCACCCAGGACAGGCTCGTCGTCGAGAAGTCCAGCGACCGCTGGATGTCCGGGAGGGCGATGTTCACGATGGTGATGTCGAGCACCACCATCAGCTGACAGGAGGCGATCACGAACAGTGCCATCCCGTTGCCACGGCTCTTGCCACCGTCCGTGTCGTGCGGGGCGGTCCGTGCTTGGGGTGTCGGCTCCGAATGGCTCATCGCATCGCCGTGGGCGGGGGTTCGGGGGCCGGGTCGGAATCGGACTGGCTGCCCGCCACCATTCGACCGTACGCCGGTGCCGTACGGCCCTCCAGTCGATCACGGGCCGGGCGGATCGGGCCGGTTCGGCGCGGCGTGGGCAGCATCGGGCCTGGTCAGGCGGTCGCCGGGGGGATGTTCTGGTTGACGTGGAAGAAGTTGTCCGGGTCGTAGGCGCGCTTGACGGCGGTGAGCCGGTCGTAGTGCCCGCGGTAGGTCGTCCGGACGCGGTCCGTGCTCTCCCCCTCACCGATGAAGTTGATGTACGAGCCGCCCATCGAGTACGGGTGCAGATCGCTCTGGTAGGCGACCGACCAGTCGCGGATCGCCCCGGCGTTGGCCGGGTCGGGGTCGACGCCCGCGATCACCGCGGACCACATGGCGTCCCGGTACGCCCAGGCCGTGTCGTCGGCGCCGACCTGGTGGGCGGCGGCGTCCACGGGATACAGGTGCATCAGGGACAGCGGGGTGGGGAGGTTTTCCCCGTACTTGTGGTGCACGTCGACGGCGGCGTCGCTGATCGAGTCGAAGAAGTCGCCGCGCCAGTACCACTGGTAGCCCTTCGGGATCAGCTCGTCGAACATGCTCTGGAGGGCCGGGTAGGGCATGGGGGCGGTGAAGTGGAAGGCGGGCGGGGCGGGGTCGTTCACCGGGGCCAGCATCCGCTCCAACTGGTCGCCCTCGGGGTCGCCCGTGTAGCACCAGACGACGCCGCACATCTTCTGTCCGTGGATCGTCTCGGGGAACGGGGGGCCGGGCGGGATGGTGAACAGGGTGAAGAACCCGTTGAGGTCGGGAGGCGCGGCGGGCAGGAAGTCCCGGTACCAGCGAAGCACTTCGGGAGTCCGGTCGACCGGCCATACGGTCACTCCGACGCCGACGGTGCCCACCGGGTGCGTGCGGAAGGTGAACGACGTCACCACACCGAAGTTCCCGCCGCCGCCGCGCAACGCCCAGAACAGGTCGGGGTGGTCCTCCTCGGAGGCGGTGACGAAGGTGCCGTCGGCGAGCACGACGTCGGCGGACGTCAGGCTGTCGATCGTCAGGCCGTACTTGCGGGTCAGGTGCCCGTGCCCGCCGCCCAGGGTCAGGCCGCCCACGCCGGTCATCGAGACGATGCCGGCCGGCACGCCGAGGCCGAACGTGTGGGCCGCGTGGTCGAGGTCCCCGATCTGTGCGCCGCCGGACACCTGCGCGGTCATCGAGCCGGGGTCGACACGGACCCCACGCATCGTCGACAGGTCCAGGACGAGCCCGTCGTCCACGAGGCACAGGCCGGGTCCGCTGTGCCCGCCGCCGCGCACCGCGAGTTCCACCCCGCTGTCCCGCGCGAAGCCGATCGCCGTACGGACGTCGGCGACGTCCACGCACTGCGCGAACGCGGCCGGGCGCCGGTCGATCATGGCGTTGTAGATGCTGCGGGTCTCGTCGTACCCGGTGTCCTCGGGGGTGATGACGGGTCCCCGCATTCCCGCGCGCAATTCCTCGAGTGCCGTTGCGTTGATGGCGCCCATGGCCGGACCCCTTCGCTCGAAGTCGGTGAGCGACGGATGGGCGGCACCCGGCGTCCGGGCGTCCGGGCGGGAGCAGGGGCGCACGGTGCGCTGATCCGTTCGCACCTCGTGCAGATGTCGGCAGGGCCGTCCGCCCCGCCGTTTCCCAGTGTTCTCCGGTCCTCGGACGACCGCACGTCGATCGAGGACCGGTCGGGGACGGCGGGGCGGGGGGTTGGCGGGGGCCCCTTCAGCCGGCGGTTTCGGGTATGACCTCGGCTTGCGCTGCGGCTTCGGCTTCGAGTTCTGCCTCGGCTTCGAGTTCCGCTTCTGCTTCGAGTTCCGCTTCGGCCTCTGCCTGTGCTTCCGCTTCCGTGAGGAGAGCGGCCAGCGTGGCACGGGCGCGGGCCACGCGGGAACGGACCGTCCCGACGGGGCAGTCGCTCCGTTCGGCGGCCTCCGCGTAGGGCAGTCCGACGAGCTGCGTCATCACGAACGCCTCGCGCCGCTCCTCAGGGAGCGTGTCCAGCAGGTCGAGCAGCGCGACGCCTTCGTCGAAGCCGGGCAGACCGGCGGGCTGGGCGCGTTCGACCGCGCGCGTCCAGTCGTCGGTGTCGCAGAGCCGTGGCCGGGCGGCCGCGTACCGGTGGCTGTCGATCACCGCGCGCCGCGCGATGGCCAGCAGCCAGGTGCGCGCCGACGAGCGGCCCTCGAACCGGTGCAGGCTGCCGAGCGCCCGCAGGAACGTGTCCTGTGCCAGGTCGTCGGCGGCCTGCGGGTCGGCCGAGAGGTGGGCCACGTAGCGCACGACGTCCCGGTGCAGGGAGCGGACGAAGCGGTCGGCGGCGTCCGGGTCACCGCCACGGGCCGCGAGCGCCCACCGGGTCGTCGGCTCGTCCTGGGGCTCGCGCACGGCGGGGAGGGCGGGAGTGATCACCTGAGTCCTTCTCGGGTATGCCGGACTCCGGCACGGCAGGGACGCCAGGTGGGTACGCCGGCCGTGCACGCCACGTCGTCGGGCGTGCGGCACCGGAGCTGTCCGGGGGGCGGGGCACGGCCGTACGGAGGTACGACCGTGTGCCCGAGGCGCGGACCGCGATCCTCTCTGTGGCGATCGGACGGGGCTGCCTCGGGGAACCGGCTGTCTCAGACGACAGCGGGCCCCGCGGGAGGCCCCCGAGAGGTGAGGGAGTGGACGAGCGGCAGCAGCCGCGGCGCCCGGTCGGAGCGAGGTCGGCGCGGCCGGGGGCGAGGGCGGGCCGGCGGGGCGGGGAGGAAGAGGACCACCCACAGCGGTGCGGCCAGCCAGCCGGCGACGGCCCGCAGGATGCGGAAGGCGGCGCGCTCGCCGTGTCCCAGCCACAGGCCGCACAGCAGAGCGGCGAGGGTGTGTGCGGCGAACATGCCGAGCGACGCGTCACCGCCCATGGCATGAGGCATGCCGTGACTCATGCCTTGGCCCATGTCGTGAGTCATGTCGTGGCCCATGGACATGGGGTGGTGCATGCCTGTGTGGGCCGCGCCCACGTCGGCGAAGGACATGTGGTCCCGCGCCATGGGGTGCGCGGCCATGTGGTCCCCCGCCATGGAGTGCCGGGCCATGTGGTCCCCCACCATGGGGTGCCCGGCCATGTGGTCACCCACCGCGGGGCCACCCCCCACGGCCTCGAACACCGCGTGCAGCCCGCCCTGGGCCACGACCACGACCGACACGACGAGCGGCAGTCCCCGCTCCCGGCCGGCGAGGCACCAGCCCGCGCCCCAGGTCGCCAGCGCGCCGGCGACGAGCGTCCACCAGGGCACGGCGGCACCGGACATCAGGGTGTGACCGAGGGCGGCGAGCAGCACGCAGACGGACGCGAACACCGCGGCCCGTATCGCGCGCACGCCCCACCCAGCAGTCATGACGGCCCTCATCCTCGCATCCGGGGCCCGCTCGTCGGGGGTGGATACGTGGGGCACCCCCACCGCGCACTCACGCCATGGCGGGTGAGACGGGACACATCACTGGGTGGCGGGTTGCCGGTGCCGGTGCAACAGGCAGGAGGCGACGACGATGAGCGGCCAGACGGACTGAATGGCCGTCACCAGGCGCTCGGCCACCCCGGCGGCACCGTCGTGCTCCATCTCGATCATGAACCAGGCGGCGCTGCCCAGCATCAGGGCGGTCGCGGTGAACGAGGGGACGAGGCGCAGTGCCCAGGGGGCCGTCGCGCTGCGGTCGGCGGCCAGGACCGGCCATACCGCGAGGAACGCGAACCCCACGCCGGCGACCGTGCCATGGCTGAGGGAGCCGCCGCTCTCCGGCGGTGGCAGCATCGCCACCACGATCGCCGTGATGCCGCCGGCGCCGAGGGCGAGCCGTCCGGGGAGGGCCGCGGGGCGCAGTCCCAGGGCGGTGCAGAGGTGACAGAGACCGAGGGCGGCGAGCGCCGAGGTCATCACCCAGAACCCCCGGGTCCCGTAGGCCGCCAGGACGCTGATGGTCTGGGTGACCGGGTCGTATGCGGGCCCTTCGAGGTGCGCCGCGATCAGCCAGCCGCCGATCAGCACGACGGGCGCGGATCCCGACGAGAGTAGAGCCCACCTAGGCACAAGTCGCATCAAACTACCGTAAAACGACATGTTCGCCTGTTTCGCGCCGTACACGCGGAGGGCCGACCGTCGGCGCGCGCGACGCGGCTCAGTTGCCTTTCGGCCGGCCGTTGTCATTCGGTCGCCCGTTGTCCTCGGTGGTGAGTTGTTCTTCGGTCGCCCTCAGTCGTCCTTGGCGGGAGGGACGACGCTGACGTGCCCCGCGGCCCCGTCCCACTCCCACAGGTTCACCGGGCCGGGCAGCCCGCGGGGGACGACGACGGCGGGGATCGGTTCGACGGTCGCGAAGGAACGTTCGGCCCCCTTCTCCGGTTCGGGAGCGCCGGCCGGGCCGCGCCACCGGCCGGCCGCCCAGGAGGTGACGGCGGTCCCGAGACCGGTGGCGGCGGAGTCCCGCCGGGTGTCCAGGCGCTGGGGGACCGCGCGGCCGTTGGCCCGCCACTCCGCGACCAGGGCGGCGTAGATCGACGGGCGGCCACCGGATGTGCCGGTGGGCGGTACGACGTACGACAGGGGCGCGGAATCGTTGCCCAGGACACGCCGCGCCGTGTCTCTGTAGTCCATGCCAGAGCAAACGCTTCGGCGTGCGCCGGTGGTACGCGGAAAGTCACCGCGACCACTCGGTCGGGTGAGTCCGTCGCCCGTATGGCCCACAGGGATCAAGCCATCGGGGTGCGCGGGACGGTACGGCGCCGGGCGCGCACGGCCCGGCTGGGGGCGTGCGTCCCCCCTTCTGCCTGTTTGGCGCGCGGGCGCTCGCCCCATACGGGGAATTGCGCTCCGCCGTATGGCCGCGGCACCCGTCACCCGGTCCACTGAGGCCTTCACCGGTCACATCGGGAGGCTTGTTTCATGGCACTGACGGAGTGGACGAGGTCGATGGAGTGGCTGGCCGCGGCGTCGGAGGACCCCGGCGCGTGCAAGCACGAGTGGCAGAACGGCACCACCGGCGTCACCCTCCTCGCGGCCGGGCGCTTCTGGGACGTGCTGATCGTCCCGGAGGACCTGGGGCTGCGCGTGGCGGACCTGCTGGACGAGCTGCCGCTGCTCGACCGCGGGCCGTGCCTGCTGGACACCCGGCGCCGCCGGGTGGGCTTCCTGCTGCCGCCGGAGCCGCGGACGGTGTGGGTCGGCACCGGTGTGCGCCTGCTCGGGGCGGGCACGTGGGTCGCCGTTCCCGCCCCGCACTGCCGCTGGGGCGCGCTGCGCTGGCTGATCCCGCCGGACGGCACCGGCACGCTGAACATCCCGGAGGTCATGGAGGTGGCCCTGGAACGCTGCGCGGGCGAGCTGTCCCGCCTCCAGGGCCGTGGCGTGCCGGCCGCACGGGACAGGCGTACGGCCCTGCTGTGACCGGCGACCGGTCGCGGGGTCAGCCCAGGAAGCTGAGCCGGACCTGCCGGTTCGGGTTGTCACGGTTGGTGTCGACCAGGCACACGGACTGCCAGGTGCCGAGTTCGAGCCGTCCGCCGACCACCGGCAGCGTCGCGTGGGGCGGCACGATCGCGGGGAGGACGTGGTCGCGGCCGTGGCCGGGGCTGCCGTGACGGTGCTGCCAGCGGTCGTCGGCGGGCAGCAGGGAGTGGAGGGCGGCGAGGAGGTCGTCGTCGCTGCCGGCGCCGGTCTCGATGATCGCGATACCGGCCGTCGCGTGCGGCACGAACACGTTCAGCAGGCCGTCGCGGCTCCCGGCCGCCTCCCGCAGGAAGGACTCGCAGTCGCGGGTGAGGTCCACGACCCGTTCCGAGGAACCGGTGGCGACGTTCAGGACTCGGGTGGTGAAGGCGTCTGACATGCCGTCCATCCTCGCGCATCGCACGGGAAGATCCGCGCCCGTCGGGCCGTTGGTGGGGATGTGAACAGCATCGAGGCGGTCGGGACGGTCGAGACGGTCGACGTGGTGGTCATCGGCGCGGGGCAGGCGGGTCTGTCGAGCGCGTACCACCTGCGGCGCACGGGGTTCGAGCCCGGGCATGACTTCGTGGTGCTCGACCACTCCCCCGGCCCCGGCGGCGCGTGGCAGTTCCGCTGGCCCTCACTGACGTACGGCAGGGTGCACGGGATGCACGCGCTGCCGGGCATGGAACTGACCGGCGCCGATCCCGAGCGACCGTCGTCGGAGGTGATCTCCGAGTACTTCGCGGACTACGAGCGGACGTTCGACCTGCGGGTCCGGCGCCCGGTGGAGGTGCGGGCGGTGCGGGAGGGCCCGGACGGCCGGCTGCTCGTGGAGAGCTCGGCCGGCACCTGGGCGACGCGGGCGCTGATCAACGCGACCGGCACCTGGGACCGTCCGTTCTGGCCGCGCTACCCCGGCCAGGAGACCTTCCGGGGACGGCAGTTGCACACCGCGCAGTACCCGGGGCCCGAGGCGTTCGCGGGGCTGCGGGTCGTGGTGGTCGGCGGCGGCGCGTCGGGGACCCAGCATCTGATGGAGCTCGCGCCCTACGCGGCTGCCACGACCTGGGTGACCCGGCGTCCGCCGGTGTTCCGGGAGGGGCCCTTCACCGAGGACCTGGGCCGGGCGGCCGTCGCGCTCGTCGAGGAACGGGTCCGGCAGGGGCTGCCGCCCAAGAGTGTGGTCTCCGTGACCGGGCTGCCGCTGACCGAGCCGGTGCGGCAGGCGATCGCCGACGGCGTCCTGGACCGGCAGCCGATGTTCGACCGGATCGTTCCGGACGGCGTGGAGTGGAAGGACGGGCGGCACGTCGAGGCGGACGTCATCCTGTGGGCGACCGGGTTCCGGGCCGCCATCGACCATCTGGCGCCGCTGCGGCTGCGTGAGCCGGGCGGTGGCATCCGGGTGGAGGGGACGCGCGCGGTCGCCGACCCCCGTGTCCATCTGGTCGGCTACGGGCCGTCCGCAAGCACCATCGGCGCCAACCGCGCGGGCCGTGCGGCGGTCCGGGACATCAGGCGTCTGCTGTCCGACGAGCCGGTCGCGGCGTGACGCATCGCGCGGATGGTCACCGGGCCGCCGGGGGACTGGCCTTCCGCGCCGCGTTCGCCTCGGCCACGTTGCGCTGGTGTTCGGCGTAGTCGGCCGTGAAGCGGGTGTCGCCGGGCTTGACGGTGACGAAGTACAGCCAGTCGCCGGCGGCCGGGTTGACGGCGGCGCGCATGGCGTCGGCCCCCGGGCTGGCGATCGGCGTCGGCGGCAGGCCCATGCGCTGGTACGAGTTGTACGGGCTCTCGATCCGGGTGTCCGCCTGGCTCGGGGCGCCGGAGGAACGGTTCAGCGCGTAGTTGACCGTGGAGTCCATCTGGAGCGGCATACCGCGCTCGAGCCGGTTGAAGACGACCCGGGCCACCTTGGCCATGTCCGCCTTGGCGGGGGCCTCGGCCTGGACGAGGCTGGCGATCGTGACCGCCTGGTAGACGTTCATGGCGTTGCGCTGGGCCCCGGCGGCGATCGGTGCTCCGCTGAACTTCTGGCCGGCCTTGGTGACCATGTCGGCCAGCAGTGCTTCCGGGGTGACCCGGGTGCCGTCGCGCTCCAGCGGATACGTCGCCGGGAAGAGGTAGCCCTCGGGGTTGCCGTCGGCCTCGTTCGGCAGTTTGAGGTTCGCCTTGGCCAGGGACTTCTTGGTGCTGCCGGGCGGCAGGGCGAGGGCCTTGTCGACCGCCGCGTAGACCTGGGTGGCGCGCCAGCCCGCCGGGATCACGAGGGAGCTGGGCAGCGCCGGTTCCTCCTCGCCCGTGATCAGCAGCGGCACCGCCACGGCGGTGCCGGCCACGACGGCGCCTGCGGCGATGAGGGCGACTCGGCCCCGGCGCGTGAGTCGGATGGTGCTCCGTGACGGAGTGTTCAGATACATGCGGGAACGGTAACCCGCACAACGTCACAAAAGCGGCATATCGTCACCCCGTCGGCTCCAGTTGTGCGTCCCTGCGGACCAACGCGGCGTAGCGGCCGTCGCGCGCCAACAGCTCCTCGTGCGTGCCGCGTTCGGCGACGTGTCCCGCGTCGAGGACCACGATCTGGTCGGCGCCCCGAATGGTCGACAGCCGGTGGGCGATGGTGACCGTGGTGCGGTTGGCCGACAGGGCGTCGATGGCCTGCTGGACGGCTTGCTCGGTACGGGTGTCCAGGGCGCTGGTCGCCTCGTCGAGGATCAGCACCGGCGGGTCCCGCAGGATGGTGCGGGCGATGGCGAGGCGCTGCTTCTCGCCGCCGGAGAAGCGGTGTCCGCGTTCGCCGACGACGGTGTCGTAGCCGTCGGGCAGTGCGGCGATGTGGTCGTGGATCTGGGCCGCCTTCGCCGCCGCATGCAGTTCCTCGTCGGTGGCGTCGGGCTTGGCGAAGCGCAGGTTGTCGGCGACCGAGGCGTGGAAGAGGTACGTCTCCTGCGAGACGACGCCCACGGCCCGGGCGAGGGTGTCGAAGTCCAGGTCGCGTACGTCGATCCCGTCGAGGGTGACGCGGCCGCCGGTCACGTCGTACAGGCGTGGCACGAGGTGGCCCAGGGTCGACTTGCCGGCGCCGGTGGGGCCGACGACCGCGAGGCTGCTGCCGGCCGGGACGGTGACGTCGATGCCGTCGAGGATCGGGCCGCCCTTGCCGTCGTAGCGGAACTCGGCGTCCTCGAAGCGGACCTCGCCCTTGACGCGGTCCAGGTGGACGGCGTCCTCGCGCTCGGTGATGTCGATGGGGAGGTCCAGGTACTCGAAGATGCGCTGGAAGAGCGCGAGCGAGGTCTGGATCTGCACGCCGGTGGACAGCAGGCTGACGGCGGGCCGGAACAGGCCCTGCTGGAGCGAGACGAACGCGACGATCGTGCCGATGGAGACCTGCGGGCCTCCGACCTGGAGCGCCAGTCCGGCGGTCCAGTAGATGACGGCGGGCATGGCGGCCATGACGATGGTGATGACCGCCATGCGCCAGCGGCCGGCCATGCTGGAGCGCACTTCGAGGTCGACCAGCTGCTCGGACTCGTCGGAGAACGCCTTGGTCAGCGAGTCGGAACGGCCCATGGTCCGGCCGAGCAGGATGCCGCTGACGGAAAGCGACTCGGTGACGGTCGCGGCCATCGCGGCCATCTGCTTCTGCCGCTGAGTGGTGATCTTCTTGCGTTCGTTGCCGACGCGGCGGCTGATCCAGACGAAGACGGGCAGCAGGAGCAGCGAGACCACGGTGAGCCGCCAGTCGAGCGCGATCATCGCGATGATCGTGGCGACCACGCTGGTCAGGTTGGAGACCAGGGAGGTCGCGGTGGAGGTGACGGTGGCCTGCATACCGCCGATGTCGTTGGCGATGCGGGACTGGACCTCGCCGGTGCGGGTGCGCGTGAAGAAGGCGAGCGACATGCGCTGGAGGCGGCCGTAGACGGCGGTGCGCAGGTCGTGCATGACGCGCTGGCCGACCGTGGTGGAGATCAGGGTCTGCAGGACGCCGAAGACGCTGGTGAGGACCGCGCTGAGGATCATGCCGAGCGCCAGCAGGCTGAGCAGCCCGGTGCGGCCCTGCGGGATCGCTACGTCGAGGATCTCCTTGAGCAGGAACGGCGTGGCGACGCCGACCAGCGACGAGGCGCCGACGAGGACGCCGACGACCGCGAGGCGGCCTCGGTACGGGCGGAAGAGCCGCAGGATGCGGCGGACCTGCCGCGGCTGCTCGGCCGTTGCGGCGGGAGGGGTCCAGGCGGGTTCACGGTCGGGATGCAATGGGCTCCTACGGGGGTGGGCGGGCGGAGAGCGCCGGCGGGCCGACACTGGGGCCGGGCTGAGACTTCGGCCAGGCTGTGGCTGCGGCTGCGGCTGCGGCTGCGGCTGCGGCTGCGGCTGCGGCTGCGGCCAGGCTGGGACTGCGGTCTGGCTGGGAGTGCGGTCTAGCTGGGACTGCCGGAGCTTAGCTCATTGTTACCTATGTTCACAATGAACGTCGTCCTGATATTGTTCCCGCATGACCACGCCCGATGCCGACGGCCCGCTCGCCGAGCAGCTGCTGCGCCTCACCCGCCGGGTGCACCGGATCCAGAAACGGCACCTGCAGGAGTGCGGCGTCGGGATCACTCCGGCGCAGTCCCGCCTTCTGCGCACCCTGGCGCACTATGACGCGCCCCCGCGGATGGCCGACCTCGCCGAACGGCTGGAGGTGGTCCCGCGCGCCGTGACGACCCTGGTCGACGCGCTGGAGGCGAACGGGAAGGTGCGCCGGGCCCCCGACCCGACCAACCGTCGGGTCATCCGGATCGAGCTCACCGACGACGGGCGCGCCGCGCTCCGCGAGCTGCACCGGGCGCGCCGGTCGGCGGCGGAGGAGATCCTCGCGCCGCTGACGGAGGAGCAGCGGTCGGTCCTGGGCGTCCTCCTGGACACCCTGGTGGACGGGGGGACCGGCGGCCACGGGTGCTGAGCGCGTGGCGCGTCGGCGGGCCGTCGTTCCGGCCCGTCCGTGTCAGTGCGAGCGCCGCAGGTCCGCCTTGTCCCCCATCACCACCACAGGATGCCGGGCCGGGTCGAGCGTGCGGAGCAGATACCGCATCCCCGATTCGGACAGACTGACACAGGCGGACGTACCACTGCCGTGGTCCATGTGCAGCCAGATGCTGCCCCCCTTGTGCCGGCCCTCGGGGCGGGTGGGGTCGTTGGGGGATGTGCCCTTGATCCGGTTGTAGTCGATGGCGATGACGTAGTCGAAGTCGTGCCAGTGCGACTCGGCCCACCAGCGCGGCGCCGCGAAGGCCGGCGAACGCGTGTACGGCAACTTGGCACCCGGGTCCGCGCGTACGCCGCCCGCGTCGCTCAGCGTGAAGACGCCGACCGGGCTGCGGTTGTCGCCCTCGTGGTGGTCGGTGGTCCAGCCCTTCTTGCCGTTGTGCGCGGGCCAACTGCGCGCCCGCGCCCAGGTGGAGCCCCGCTTCTCGTAGAACACGACAGTGGCGTCGGGTGAGTTCACGCCTTCCCCGTAGACCGCCACGACCTGTTCGGACGCGGCGGGGATGCGCGTGTGCCAGCGGTCGCCGACGCCGGGGACACGCGTCGCCTCCGCCGCCCCGGCCGAGGGGGTGCGGGTCGCTTCGTCGGCCTGTGCGCCCGCGCCCGCGCCGGGCCGCGCGCCGTCGCACGCGGTGAGGACCATCAGGAGGGACGCGGCGGCCGCCGTCACGGCCGCCACCCGTCGAGTACCGCGGATGCGCATCGCTCCATGGTGGCACCGCGACCGGGTCGCGGGCGGGAGCCGGCCCGGACCGGATCCGTACGGCGCCGTGGAAAACCGTTTGCGCGCGACCACGGCACGACGTCAACCTGTCACGGTTTGCTGCCGCCGTGCGTGGCCCCCTCCCCGCACCGGTACTCCCCTCCCCCCTCCCTGTCACGAGCCACTGGGACGTCATGCAGATTCAAGACCTTCCGTACGCCGACCCGGGTGTGCCCGACGCCCGCTCCGGTCCCCGCTTCCTGTGGTGGCTCTTCAGGAACCAGCTGGACGGCCAGTTCAAGGCACTCGCCTGGGGACTGCTCCACTTCCTGTCGGTGTCGGCGCTGCCGTTCTGCGTGGGCGTCGCCGTGCAGGGCGTCGTCGACCGGTCCGGAAGCCGGCTCGCTCTGGCGGGCGGGCTGCTGGCCCTGTGCTGCGCGGGCAGCGCGCTCGGCGACGCCTTCCTGCACCGCGCCGCGGTCACCAACTGGATCACCGCGGCCGCCCGCGTCCAGCAGGTGCTGGCCCGCAAGGCCGCCCATCTGGGCTCGGCGCTGACCCGGCGGGTCGCGGCCGGCGAGGTCGTCGCCGTGTCGACGGGCGACGTCGAGAAGATCGGCTGGTTCGTCGAGGCGCTGTCGCG
Organism: Streptomyces sp. SS1-1; assembly: GCF_008973465.1. Classification (NCBI taxonomy): domain Bacteria; kingdom Bacillati; phylum Actinomycetota; class Actinomycetes; order Kitasatosporales; family Streptomycetaceae; genus Streptomyces; species Streptomyces sp. SS1-1. Next base: position 833,259 of record NZ_WBXN01000004.1, read on the forward strand.
CTTCACGGCGGCCGCGGTCACCATCGTGGTCGTCTGCGTGGGCCTCGTCGTCTATCAGCCCGCGCTCGGCGTGGTCGTCGCGGTCGGCCTGCCCGTACTGGCGCTCGCCGTCCTGCCCCTGCTCCCCCGCGCCACCCGTCGGGCCGATGTCCAGCGCGAGAAGGCCGGCCGCGCCACCGAACTGGCGTCCGACACCGTCGCCGGACTGCGCGTCCTGCGGGGCATCGGCGGCGAGGAACTCTTCCTCGACCGCTACCGCGCGGCCTCCCAGGAAGTGCGCCACGCGGCGGTGCGCAGCGCCCGCATGTGGTCCCTGATCTCCGCCATCCAGGTCCTCCTGCCGGGCCTGCTGCTGATCACCGTGGTCTGGTACGGCGTCCACCTCGCCGGTGCGGGCCGTATCGGCGTCGGTGAACTCGTCGCCGTCTACAGCTCGGTCATGATCCTCACCTATCCGCTGCGGCACTTCGAGGAGATCGCGATGGCGTACTCCTTCTCCCGGCCGTCGGCCCGGCGGGCCGCGAAGGTGCTGTCCCTGGAACGGGCCACCGACACCGACGGCACCCTGATCGTGACCGAACCGCCGTCCGGCGACCTGTACGACCCGGCGACCGGACTGCTCGCCCCGGCCGGCCGGCTCACGGCCGTCGTGTGCGGGGACCCCGACGCGGCCGGGCGGCTGGCCGAACGGCTCGGCGGACACCCGTCGGAGAAGGGCTCGGGGGCGGGCTCCGGGACGCGCTCGGAGCAGGGCTCGGGGAAAGGCGAGTCGGTGCTGCTGGGCGGCGTGCCGCTGGACGAGGTGCCGCTCGACATCGCCCGCACGGCCGTCCTCGTGCAGGACAAGGACCCGGTGCTGCTCTCCGGCACCCTGCGCGACCTCCTCGACGTACCGCGATCGGGGGCGGTCGGCACCGAACCGGCACTTGCCGCCGCCCAGTGCGAGGACGTCCTGGCCGCGCTGGTCCAGGGGTCCCTCGGCGCCGCCGATCCGATGGACGCCCGGATCACCGAACGCGGACGGTCCCTGTCCGGCGGCCAGCGCCAGCGGCTCGCGCTCGCCCGGTCACTGGTCACGGACCCGGAGGTCCTGGTCCTCGACGAGCCGACCTCGGCCGTCGACTCCCACACGGAGGCCCGGATCGCGCACGGCATACGGGAGTTGAGGGCGGGGCGCACCACGGTGGTGTTCACCTCCTCACCCCTCCTCCTGGACCGCGCAGACCGGGTGGTCCTCGTCCACGAGGGCGAGGTCGTCGCCGTCGGCGTCCACCGCGAACTGCTGGACTCGGAACCCCGGTACCGGACCGTGGTGACGCGCGAACCAGATGAGGACCGGGACACGCGCCAGGACGGGGATACGAGCCAGGACCGGGATACGAGCCAGGAGGGGGTCCGGCCGTCGCCGGTGCCGGGCGGGCGTGACCGTCTTCCGGCCGCCTCACGTGCCGCGTCCGGCCTGGACGACGTCCGTGCCGCGTCCGGCCTGGACGAAGTCCACGCCGGGTCCGGCCTGGACGACGTCATGAAGGAACTGGAAGAGATCGAGGAGTCGGCATGATCGGCGTTGCGCCCCCGGCCTACGACCCGGCGGCCCCGACGACAGCGAGCACCCTGCCGGTCGGCGCCCCGGCGACCGTACGCGCCTACGTGGCCGAGTTGTTCCGCCGGCACCGCCGTGCGTTCCTGCTCCTCGTCCTCGTGAACACCATCGCGGTCGTCGCCTCCATGACGGGGCCCTGGCTGCTGGGCGGACTGGTGGAACGGGTCTCGGACGGCGTCGCCGAGCGCGACCTCCATCTGGAGCTCACCGTCGGGCTGTTCGTGGCCGCGCTCGCCGTCCAGGCCGTGTTCGTCCGGCAGGTGCGGCTGCGCGGCGCCATGCTGGGCGAGCGGATGCTGGCCGATCTGCGCGAGGACTTCCTCGTCCGGTCGGTCGGACTGCCGCCCGGCGTGCTGGAACGGGCCGGGACGGGCGACCTGCTGTCCCGGATCACCACCGACATCGACCGTCTCGGCAACGCGATGCGCGAGGCGGTGCCGCAGCTCGCGATCAGCGTGGTGTGGGCGGCCCTGCTGCTGGGCGGGCTCGTCGTCACCGCCCCGCTCCTCGCCGCGGCCGTCCTCGTCGCGCTGCCGCTGCTGGTGGCCGGCTGCCGCTGGTACTTCCGGCGGGCGCCCGCCGCCTACCGCTCGGAGGCCGCCGGGTACGCCGCCGTGGCCGCCGCGCTGACCGAGACCGTGGACGCCGGGCGCACCGTGGAGGCCCATCGGCTCGGCGCACGCCGGATCGAACAGTCCGACCTGCGCATCAAGCAGTGGACCGCCTGGGAGCGCTACACGCTGTGGCTGCGGTCGGTGCTGTTCCCGGCGATCAACATCACCCATGTGACCGTCCTGTCCTCCGTGCTGCTCATCGGCGGGGTGTTCGTCCTGCAGGGCTGGATCGGGGTCGGCCAGCTGACCACCGGCGCGCTGATCGCCCAGATGCTGGTGGACCCCGTCGGGCTGATGCTGCGCTGGTACGACGAGCTGCAGGTGGCGCAGGTGTCCCTGGCCCGGCTGGTCGGCGTCCGGGACATCGAGCCGGACGCCGGGGACGACCGGCTGACGCCGGACGGGCGGGACGTGCACGCGGACAAGGTGCACTTCGGCTACCTGGACGGCGTCGACGTGCTGCGCAGGGTCTCCTTGCAGGTCGCGCCCGGCACCCGGCTCGCCCTGGTCGGGCCCTCGGGCGCCGGCAAGTCCACGCTGGGCAGGCTGCTCGCCGGTATCTACGCCCCCAGGGACGGCCGCGTCACCCTCGGCGGCGCCGAACTGTCCCGAATGCCCGCCGAACGCGTCCGCGCCCATGTGGCCCTCGTCAACCAGGAGCACCACGTCTTCGTGGGCTCCCTGCGCGACAACCTGCTGCTGGCCCGCACCGGCGCGACGGACCCCGAGCTGTGGGATGCGCTCCGCGCGGTGGACGCGGACGGCTGGGCCCGGGCGCTGGACGATGGCCTGGACACCGAGGTCGGCTCCGGCGGGTTGGCGCTCACGCCGGCCCAGGCACAGCAGATCGCGCTGGCCCGCCTGGTGCTGGCCGACCCGCACACCCTGGTCCTGGACGAGGCGACCTCGCTCCTCGACCCCCGGGCCGCCCGCCACCTGGAACGCTCGCTGGCCCGGGTCCTCGACGGCCGCACGGTCGTCGCCATCGCGCACCGCCTGCACACGGCCCACGACGCGGACCTGATCGCCGTCGTGGAGAACGGCCGCATCAGCGAACTCGGCAGCCACGCGGAACTGGTGGAGGCGGACGGGGCTTACGCGGCGCTGTGGAGGTCGTGGCATCGGTGAGGGGGTGGGCGTGGCGGGGTGACCCGGGCGGAGGCGGCCTGGCCTTGCGCGGTCCCAGCGGGGCGCGGTCCAGCGTTTCGGTGGGTCGGCTGGGTCGGCTGCCGGCGGGGCGGTCCAGCGTTTCGGTGGGCCGGCTGGGTCGGCTGCCGGCGGGGCGGTCCAGCGTTTCGGTGGGCCGGCTGGGTCGGCTGCCGGCGGGGCGGTCCAGCGTTTCGGTGGGCCGGCTGGGTCGGCTGCCGGCGGGGCCGGTCTTCGCGGCTCGGGCGACAAGGCGCGGGCCCGACGGTCGGCAGGGCCCGGAGCCGGGGCCTGCGGCTGACCCGGTTGGCCGCGCTCGGAGTCGGCTCTTCCCTGGGGCGCGCGGCGCCGGTCGCACGGAGCGCGGCCGTCCTGGTGCCGGGGCCGCCGTCCGCGGCCCGGCCCCGGAAGGCCACGGACCGACGCCGTGCCGTTGCGCGGGGGTGAAAAGGGGTGGAAGGCTGGATATCGGCACCGGTTCGGGGAGCACCCGGGAACCTCGCGGTTCGCGCCGGGTGCGGCCTGTGCCCCGCGTCGCGGCGCCACGCCGTGGACCGCGGTGACCTCGGGCCCTTCCCCACCACCTGGAGGTACCCGTGAACAGCGCCGACGGATGGGGTGACGACGTCTACCAGCCCGACAGCGACGAGCAGCGTGAGGACACGGGGCTTCTCGACGCCGAGGACACCCTGGAGGAGGACGGCGTCGACGACCCCCTGGATCGCGGCTGGTCCCCTCCGGAACGTCCCTGGGCGGTGGAGCACGACGGCGTCACCGCCGCCGAGCGCCATCGCGGCGAGACCCTCGACCAGCGGCTCGCCGAGGAGCTGCCCGACCTCGCCCCTCCGGACGGCGACGGCATGGGGGACGCCGAGGACACCGACGGGGAACTGCTCGACGAGGAGGTCGGGGGCTCGCGATCCGGACGGCTCGTGGCCCCGGACGAGGGTGCCCACGAGGACGAGGAGAGCGCGCTCGTCGCCACCGACGTCGGCATCGACGGAGCGGCCGCGTCCGCGGAGGAGGCCGCCATGCACATCGTCGACGAGGACGCCCTGTCCGGCTGACACCCCGCCCGGTCCGCACCGGACGGTCACCAGCGGGCCCCGTCCCCCGGTGCCCTCACGGGCCACCCCGCACCCCGGCCCCTCCGCCTCCGGCCCGAAGCCGCCACACGAGGAGTACGCATGCAGCAGGACAAGCACCCCGACTACCACCCGGTCGTCTTCCGTGACCGGGCCGCCGGTTACGCCTTCCTGACCCGGTCCACCGCGACCAGCGAGCAGACCATCGAGTGGGACGACGGCGAGACCTACCCGGTCGTGGACGTCGAGATCTCCTCGGAGAGCCACCCCTTCTACACGGGCAAGGCCCGCACGGTGGACACCGAGGGCCGCGTCGCCGCGTTCGAGCGGCGCTACGGGAGCGGCGGAGCCGGTCAGGGCCAGGGCGGCTGATCCGGCGCCCGGGCGAAGGGGCCCACGGCCCGGTGAACGGGGCCGTGGGCCGGTCAGATCACGTTCAGTGCCGCCGCGCCGCCCACGCCGCCCAGGACCATGAACGCCGGCATCAGCACCTTGAGCTCCACCCAGCTGCCGGCCCGGAAGCGCATGGCCTTCGGCGGGCCCAGCGGGTACCAGCGCTTGCGGCCCACCGGGATGGGCCACAGGATCGGGCAGCCGGACACCGTGAGCGCGTCCCCGATGTCGTGCACCAGGGCACCCAGCACGACGGGCAGGCCCAGCCACAGGTACTCCTGGCCCGGCTCCACGAACAGCCAGCTCGAGCCGTGCCCCGGCTGGTCCAGGATGCCCGCGAGAATCCACGAGCTGGTGGCGGCGAGCAGCCACACCAGGACATCGGCGCTCGCGCCCCGCGTGGCGCGCCACAACAGCCCCTCGATCGCCAGCACCAGGTGTACGAAGAGGATCGCCAGCACCGCCCAGCGGTCCCCCACCAGCGCCAGGGCCGAGGTGCCGCCGCCGATGAGGGCCGCCCACAGCCAGGTGTGGGTCAGCGTGCGGTGACCGCCGGAGCGCCGGGGGTCGCCCGGCTTCCTCGTGCTCTTGTAGACGGCGTACGACAGCTTGTCGACGATCTCGCAGAGCCAGCGCGACAGCGGCCCGAAGGCCCGCGAGATGGTGGCCGCCTTGTGGTCGAGGTCCGGCGCCAGCGCGGCCCCGGCGCAGATGAGCGCACCGGTGAGGAGCACCGGCCACGGCATTCCGTAGCCGGTGGCGGCGGCGGCCGCTCCGACACCGAGCCAGGCGGCGGCCCCCGACAGTGAGTGTGCTGGTCCCATCATGGCCGTCGCCCGCCCCATTCCTCGTGTGCCGCTGTCCAGTTGACCGGGTCCGCTGACCTGCGGTCGGCGACACAGCGTAGCGCTCGCGATCTTCCTCTCCGCAGCCGATTCCCGTGTGCGGGCACCGGGCAGGCAAGATGGGTGGGTGACCCTCATCGATCAGCTGCCGCAGACCGCCGACCCCGATGCCCTCTACGAAGCCTTCGAGTCGTGGGCCGGGGAGCGTGGTCTCACGCTCTACCCCCATCAGGAGGAGGCGCTGATCGAGGTGGTCTCCGGTGCGAACGTGATCGTTTCGACGCCCACCGGTTCCGGCAAGAGCATGATCGCGGCGGGCGCCCACTTCGCGGCGCTGGCCCGTGACGAGGTCACTTTCTACACCGCGCCGATCAAGGCGCTCGTCTCCGAGAAGTTCTTCGAGCTGTGCAAGATCTTCGGCACGGAGAACGTCGGGATGCTGACGGGCGACGCCTCCGTCAACGCCGACGCCCCTGTGATCTGCTGCACCGCGGAGGTGCTCGCGTCGATCGCGCTGCGCGACGGCAAGCACGCCGACGTCGGCCAGGTCGTGATGGACGAGTTCCACTTCTACGCGGAGGGGGACCGCGGCTGGGCCTGGCAGATTCCCATCCTGGAGCTGCCGCAGGCGCAGTTCATCCTGATGTCGGCGACGCTCGGCGACGTCTCGATGTTCGAGGAGGACCTGACCCGGCGCACGGGCCGGCCGACCGCCGTGGTCCGCTCGGCGACCCGGCCGGTGCCGCTCTCCTACGAGTACCGCCTCACGCCGCTCACCGAGACGCTGACGGAACTGCTGGAGACCAAGCAGGCGCCGGTCTACATCGTGCACTTCACGCAGGCGCAGGCCGTGGAGCGGGCGCAGGCGCTGATGAGCATCAACATGTGCACGCGCGAGGAGAAGGACCAGATCGCCGAGTTGATCGGCAACTTCCGGTTCACCACCAAGTTCGGCCGGAACCTGTCCCGGTACGTCCGGCACGGCATCGGCGTCCATCACGCCGGCATGCTGCCGAAGTACCGGCGTCTGGTGGAGAAGCTGGCGCAGGCCGGACTGCTGAAGGTCATCTGCGGCACCGACACGCTCGGCGTCGGCGTCAACGTGCCGATCCGCACGGTGCTGTTCACGGCCCTGACCAAGTACGACGGCAGCCGGGTCCGTACGCTGCGCGCCCGTGAGTTCCACCAGATCGCGGGCCGCGCCGGGCGGGCCGGTTTCGACACGGCGGGCCTCGTGGTGGCGCAGGCGCCCGAGCATGTCATCGAGAACGAGAAGGCCCTCGCCAAGGCCGGTGACGATCCGAAGAAGCGCCGCAAGGTGGTCCGCAAGAAGGCCCCGGAGGGGTTCGTCGGCTGGACGGAGAACACCTTCGAGAAGCTGATCGCCTCGCAGCCGGAGCCGCTGACGTCCCGTTTCCGGGTCACGCACACCATGCTGCTCTCGGTGATCGCCCGGCCCGGCAACGCGTTCGAGGCGATGCGGCACCTGCTGGAGGACAACCACGAGCCCCGCAAGCAGCAGCTGCGGCACATCCGGCGCGCGATCGCGATCTACCGGTCGCTGCTGGACGGCGGCATCGTCGAGAAGCTCGACGAACCGGACGCGACCGGCCGCATCGTCCGCCTGACGGTCGACCTGCAGCAGGACTTCGCGCTCAACCAGCCGCTGTCGACGTTCGCGCTGGCCGCGTTCGAGCTGCTGGACCCCGATTCGCCGTCGTACGCCCTGGACATGGTGTCGGTCGTGGAGTCCACCCTGGACGACCCGCGGCAGATCCTCGTCGCCCAGCTGAACAAGGCGAAGGGCGAGGCCGTCGCCGCGATGAAGGCGGACGGCGTGGAGTACGAGGAGCGCATGGAGCGTCTCCAGGACATCTCGTACCCCAAGCCCCTGGAGGAGCTGCTCTTCCACGCGTACAACACGTACCGCAAGAGCCACCCGTGGGTCGGCGACCACCCGCTGTCGCCGAAGTCGGTGGTGCGGGACATGTACGAACGGGCCATGTCCTTCACGGAGTTGGTGTCGTTCTACGAGCTGGCCCGCACCGAGGGCATCGTGCTGCGCTACCTCGCCAGCGCCTTCAAGGCCCTCGACCAAAACATCCCCGACGACCTGAAGTCCGAGGACCTGCAGGACCTCATCGAGTGGCTCGGTGAGATGGTGCGCCAGGTCGACTCCAGTCTGCTCGACGAGTGGGAGCAGCTCGCCAACCCCGAGGTGATGACGGCGGAGGAGGCCCAGGAGAAGGCCGACGAGGTCAAGCCGGTCACCACCAACGCCCGTGCCTTCCGGGTCCTCGTCCGCAACGCCATGTTCCGGCGGGTGGAACTCGCCGCGCTCGACCAGGTGGAGGAACTCGGCGAGATGGACGGGGAGTCCGGCTGGGACGCCGACGCGTGGGGCGAGGCGATGGACAAGTACTGGGACGAGTACGACGACCTCGGCACCGGCCCGGACGCCCGCGGCCCGAAGCTCCTGGTGATCGAGGAGGAGCCGGCGAACCGGCTGTGGCGGGTGCGTCAGATCTTCGACGACCCGAACGACGACCACGACTGGGGCATCAGCGCGGAGGTCGACCTCACGGCATCCGACGCGGAGGGCCGCGCGGTCGTCCGTGTCACCGACGTCGGCCAGCTGTGACCTCAGGAGAGACGCACCCATGACGACCAACCCGGCCGAGAGGCTCGTCGACCTGCTCGACCTGGAGCAGATCGAGGTCAACATCTTCCGCGGCCGCAGTCCGCAGGAGTCCTTGCAGCGGGTCTTCGGCGGCCAGGTGGCCGGCCAGGCGCTGGTCGCCGCCGGACGCACCACCGAGGGCGACCGCCCCGTGCACTCGCTGCACGCGTACTTCCTGCGCCCGGGGCGGCCCGGGGTGCCGATCGTGTACCAGGTCGAACGGGTCCGGGACGGCAGGTCGTTCACGACCCGCCGGGTCACCGCCGTGCAGCAGGGCCGCACGATCTTCAATCTCACCGCCTCCTTCCACAAGCCCGAAGAGGGAAGCTTCGAGCATCAGTTGCCGCCGGCCCGTGAGATCCCGGCGCCCGAGACGCTGCCGACGGTCGCCGACGAGATCCGTGAGCATCTCGGCGCGCTGCCGGAGCAGTTGGAGCGGATGGCCCGGCGTCAGCCCTTCGACATCCGCTATGTCGACCGGCTGCGGTGGACCGAGGCCGAGGTCAAGGGCGCCGATCCGCGCAGCGCGGTGTGGATGCGCGCGGTCGGGCCGCTGGGCGACGACCCGCTGGTGCACACCTGCGCGCTGACGTACGCGAGCGACATGACGCTCCTGGACGCCGTGCGCATCCCGGTCGAGCCCCTGTGGGGTCCGCGGGGCTTCGACATGGCGTCGCTGGACCACGCCATGTGGTTCCACCGGCCGTTCCGGGCGGACGAGTGGTTCCTCTACGACCAGGAGTCGCCGATCGCGACCGGTGGGCGGGGACTCGCCCGGGGCCGGATCTACGACCGGGAGGGCCGTCTGCTGGTGTCGGTCGTCCAGGAGGGGCTGTTCAGGGCGCTGTAGCCGCGGCGGGCCGGCGGCGGAGCCGTCCCAGCAGCCCGCGTGGCGCCTTCGGCCCTCCCGACGGGGGTGCGAGGGGCCGCGGCGGGGCTGTCGCCCGTCGTGGTGTGGGGCGCGGCGCGGGCCGTGTTTCCCGCGCCTCCTGTACGAGCGTGGTCAACTCGGTCCTGAGCAGAGCGACCTCGTCCGCGTCCTCGGCCGTCATGATCCGTTCGGCGATGCGCGCGGCGGGCGATCCCGGAGTGCCGGCCACCGGTGGCCCCGGCCGGAAGCGGTTCAGATGGGACCGCTCGTAGGGGTCGGGGACGGCCTCCGCGATCTCGACCGGGTCGAGGAAGGCGGCGAACGCTCCGGCCCTCTCCCACGGGCCGTCGCACTGGCGCAGCAGGAAGCCGCGGTGCCTGCCCCGCCAGTTGCGCGGCCGCAGGTCCACGCCCGCGTCCAGCAGGGCCCGCGGCCCCTCGGGCATGCGGCGGGCCCTGAGGAGCGGGCAGTCCTCCTCGTCGGCGGCGAACCTGCTCAGCTCTTGGGCGAGGTACAGCCAGACGACCGCGCGGTACCGATTCAGGTACCACTTGGCGGGGACGACCAGACCCAGGCGGGCGAGGCGGGTGAACCGGCCTGCCGGGACGTCCAGGAGCCGTGCGGCCTCGGCCGTCCCGACGACCTCGACCCGGGCCAGCAGGGCGTCCGGGAATCCCTCCGCCGAGCGCACCCGGTCCAGTTCGGACCGGGTGACGCGGCGGCCGCCGCCTCCCTCGTCGGGAACGGTCCGGATCAGACCGAGGTGCACGGCGAGGTCGAGGTCGCTTCGCCGGAGCCCGAGGTCCCGGGCCGCGCGGCTCGGCGTGAAGGGACGCTCGTGCGGTGTCGTGATGGTGTCGCCAGCCATGCTGTGTCTCCCCCGTGAAGTCGGTCGGTCACGCTCGGTGCGTGTGCCGTGACAGAAATGTAGCCCGGCCGCCGTCCGTCGTGGCGGGCCTGTGGATAACTTCGCCGGGGTCGACGAATCAGCAGGTCAGACGTATGCGTCAGTGGTTTGTGTCAGCGGTCTGCGTCAGAGGTCTGTGAGCGGGGCGGCCCCGGGCAGCCGCGCGTCCACGTCGAGGTGTTCACCGACCCGGTTGACGAGCAGGGTCATCTCGTAGGCGATCTGGCCGATGTCGCCTTCCGCGCCGCTGAGCACGCACAGACAGCTGCCCGACCCGGCGGCGGTCACGAACAGGACGGCGTCGTCGAACTCGATCATCGTCTGACGCACTCCACCCGCCCCGAAGTGCCGTCCCGAGCCCTTGGCCAGACTGTGCAGTCCGGACGAGACGGCGGCGAGGTGCTCGGCGTCCTCCTGCCTCAGCCCTTTGCTCGCTCCGGTCACCAGTCCGTCGTTCGACAGCACCAGCGCGTGCCGCACATGGTCGACGCGTTGTGTCAGCTCGTCCAGCAGCCAGCCGAGTTTCTGGTTCTGCGCCATGGTCCGGTCTCCCCGTGTAGATGAGCCCTCCGGCACCGGAGGAACTCTTCGACACCATTCCGGACCATCCGGCCCTCGGGCAAGGAGGATGGGAGGCATGGCGAAGAAGATGACCGAGGACGAATGGCGGGCGTTCGTCTCGCAGGGCACCCGCACCGGAAAACTCTCCACGGTGCGGGCCGACGGCAGCCCGCACGTGACACCGATCTGGTTCGTGCTGGACGGCGACGAGCTGGTGTTCAACACCGCCGCGTCCAGCGTGAAGGGTCGCAACGTGGTCCGTGACGGCCGGGTGGCGCTGTGCGTGGACGACGACCGTCCGCCGTACGCCTTCGTGGTGATCCAGGGACGCGCGCGCGTGTCGGAGGATCTGGACCAGCTGCGGCACTGGGCCGGGCGGATCGGGGCGCGTTACATGGGCGAGGAGCGGGCCGAGGAGTTCGGGGCGCGCAACGGCGTGCCCGGCGAACTCCTCGTCCGCGTCACGATCGACAAGGTGCTGGCGGAGCGCGACGTCGCCGACTGATCCGCCGGCACGCAGGCGGGTCGGTCAGCCGACGGAGTCGAGCAGTCGGGCGGTGTGCATCCGCCCGGCATACTCGACGAGGCGGATCAGCACCTCCTTCCCCGAGTCGCGGTCCCGGGCGTCGCAGATCACCACCGGTGTCCCCGGGTCCAGGTCAAGGGCGCGGGCGACGTCCTGGGCGCCGTACGCGCGGGCGCCGGGGAAGCAGTTCACGGCCACGACGAACGGGATGTGCCGGTGCTCGAAGAAGTCGACGGCGGGGAAGCAGTCTTCGAGCCGGCGGGTGTCCGCGAGGACCACGGCTCCCAGGGCGCCCTGGGACAGTTCGTCCCACAGGAACCAGAAGCGGTCCTGGCCGGGGGTGCCGAAGAGGTAGAGGGACAGCCCTGACCGGATGGTGATGCGCCCGAAGTCCATGGCGACCGTCGTCGTAACCTTGTGGTCGACGCCGTCGGTGTCGTCCACCGACTGCCCCACCTCGCTGAGCAGTTCCTCGGTGCGCAGCGGTTTGATCTCGCTGACCGCGCCCACCAGGGTCGTCTTGCCCACGCCGAACCCGCCGGCGACAAGGATCTTCAACGCCAGGGCGGAGTTGTCGCCGTCGAAGGCGTCGGAGTGCTCGGAGACCATCGCTCACTTCTCTCTGGAGTGCCGGCATAGGTCGACGTCACTGCGCGAAGTCAGCATCATGACAACGGGCCCTTCTCTTCGTGGGGTTGGACCGGTTTTTGCCCGATGCGACCGTCTCGTACCTGTTCGATGTCCGTACGCGTGCGCGTGGGAGGCCGTACGGACCGCCTGGGTTCGGAAATCTCACGCCCCGCTCTCCCCTCGACGTCCGGCGTTACAGCGCACGCAGGCCCTCGATGACCTCGCGCAGGATGCGTTCGTCGGGCAGACGGGCAGGGGGGACCGGGCGGCTGACGGTGACCCGCCCGCGTTCCAGCAGATCGCCGAGGAGCACGCGGACCACGCCGACGGGCAGGTCGGCGCCCGCCGCCAGTTCCGCGACCGACTGGGTCTCCGGGCGGCACAGTTCGATCAGGGCACGGTGTTCCGGCCCGAGCGTGCTGTCGTCGTCCGTGCCGGGTGCGGCGGTGGCCAGGGTGACGAGGGCGATCAGGTCGAACGTCACCCCGGTGGGGCCGGGCCTGGTGCGTCCGCCCGTCACCGCGTACGGCCGTACCAGGGGCCCGGCCTCGTTGTCGTACCACTGACTGCCCTGCTCGCGCCGGGTGTCCGGGTCCTGCTCGTTCATGTGCGCCGGCCGCCCTTCGGTCTCATCCCCCGGCGGGCGGCCGGGTGGTGGTGCGGGTCGGGGTGCGCAGGTGCTCGCCGACCCGTTTGACCATCCGAGCCATCTCATAGGCCACCAGGCCGATGTCGGCGGTCACGGCGGTCAGGACGGCGATGCAGGAGCCATCGCCCGCCGCCGCCACGAAGAGGAAGGCGTCGTCCATCTCGACCATGGTCTGGCGCACTCCGCCGACCCCGAAGTGCCGTCCGGTGCCCTTGGCGAGGGAGTGGAATCCGGAGGCGACGGCGGCGAGATGTTCGGCGTCGGAGCGGCGCAGGTCGGACGACGAGCCCACCGCGAGCCCGTCGTTGGAGAGCACGACGGCGTGCCGTACCTCGCTCACGCGCGCGACCAGGTCGTCCAGCAGCCAGTCGAGTTCGCCGGACCGGCCGGCGCCCCTCATGCTCGGGTCCGGGATCATGCGAGGTCTCCTTCGGTGCCGTCGTGGCGCTGTGCGGGGTCGGATGAGGTGTCACTGCCGGGTGGTCGGCCGCCGCCGCGCGCCCACCCGTCGCGGTAGGCGGCCATGCGGTCCCTGACGACTTCAGGGGTGCGCCCTTGGTCGGGCCGCTCCGCCGGTGCCGTCCGGGCGGTGTCGTCCGCGTGGCGTTCGCGCAGTTGGGGTGCGAGGCTCGCCTGCCGGACCCGGCGGGGCAGGTCCTCGGTGGTGCCGGGGTCGTCCGGGGGCCGGTGAAGTCGCAAGGTCGTGACTCCGGGGGGTGGGGTGCGGGTCGGCTCGGGCGCGGCCGGCGCGGGGGCCACGAGGGCGGGGCGTTCGGCGGCGGTGGGGACGGACTCCTGGCGCCGTTCGGTGACGGGCACACGCGCGTAGTCGTGTTCGGCGGGCCGCTCGGCGTGGGCCGTGTCCTGGGTGGAACGTTCCGCCGGGCTGTCGTGCAGCAGGGCGGTGGGCAGCAGTACGACGGCGGTGGTGCCGCCGTACGGTGAGGTGCTCAAGTGCACCTTGATGCCGTGCCGGGAGGCGAGCCGGCTCACCACGAACAGGCCGAGGCGGTCGCTGTCGAACAGGTCCAGCGCCTCGGACTGCTCGATGCGCCGGTTCGCCTCGGCGAGGGCCTCCTTGCCCATCCCGAGGCCCCGGTCCTCGACCTCGACGGCGTACCCGTTGCCGACGGGTTCACCGGTGATGCGCACACGCGTGTGCGGGGGCGAGAACTGGGCCGCGTTCTCGACGAGTTCGGCCAGGAGGTGGGTGAGGTCGGCGACGGCGGCACCGAGGACGGACGCCTCGGGGAGCCGGCGTACCTCCACGCGCGCGTAGTCCTCGACCTCCGAGACGGCCGCGCGCACCACGTCGGTGAGGGAGACCGGCATCCGCCACGCCCGCCCGGGGGCCGCGCCGGAGAGGATGATCAGGCTCTCCGCATGGCGCCGCATACGGGTGGTGAGGTGGTCGAGCCGGAAAAGGTCGCTCAGTTCGTTCGGGTCGTCGCTGCGCCGCTCCATGCTGTCCAGCAGGGTGAGCTGGCGGTGCACGAGGACCTGGCTGCGGCGGGCGAGGTTCACGAAGATCCCCGAGACACCGCTGGCGAGTTCGGCGCGCTCCACGGCCGCCCGCAGCGCCGCGCGGTGCACGGTGTTCAGGGCCTCGCCGACCTGACCGGCCTCGTCCTCGGCGGGCGGCCCGGGCGGTGCCTCGCCGCGGACGTCGATCTCCTCGCCGGCCCGCAGCCTCCGCATGGCTTCGGGGAGTTTGTGCCGGGCGATCTCCAGAGCCGTGTCCCGCAGGGTCACCAGTTCCACGACGAGCCCGCGTCCGATGCGCACCGAGATGACGAGCGAGGCGACGACGGCGAGCAGGCCGAAGAGCACGGCGGCGCCGGCCGGGGTGAGCAGCCCCCTGGTGAACGGGTCGGCGCGCTCCGCGACCGCGCGTCCGGCGTCCTGCTGGATGGTGCGCATCGCGCCCTGCACGCGCGCGTGTGCCGCGCTCCAGCCGGCCCCTGGACCCGCGTCGGCCGCCGGAGCCGGTGAGCCGGGCCGGGTGGCGGTGACCGTTTCCTCCAGGGCGGTGACGGTCGCGTAGTCGTCGCCGGTGGCGAGCCGCTGCCAGGCCGCGCGCCGGCTGCCGCGCAGATCGGCGACGGCGGAGGCGGTGAGGGTACGGCGGGTGCCGACGGCGCCGGTGAACAGCCGCAGCCGCGTGCCGTCGAGGCGTCCGGCGAGGCGGGCGCTGTCCAGCACCGCCTGCTCCTGGGCGAGCGCCTCTCCCGCGCGGGCGAATTCGAGCAGCACGCGCGCGTCGGAGCCGAGTTCGGCGTCCTGGACGCCGGTGAGCGCGCCCAGCACGGCGAAGGCGGACTCGATGGTCTCCGTGTAGCGCCCGTACGCCCCCTGCCAGCCGGAGCGGCGGTCGAGGACGTCGTCCCGCACCACGCTGAGGCGCTCCGCGCCGGTGACGAAGGTCGTGAGCCGCGGGGCCACCCCGGTCGGGAACTCCTCGCCGTCGGCGACGGTGTTGCGTTTCCCGAGCCGCAGCTTCGCCACCGCCGCACGGCTGTCCTCCGAGAGCTCCTTGAAGTCCGCCGCACGGCCGGGGGACGGATCGGTCGCGTACCGCACGGCCGCCGTGCGCTCGGCCTGGAGCGCGGCCACGGCGGCCGTGACGGGATTCCTGATCCCGTCGTCCACGCGCTGGAGCTGGCGCAGCCGGGCGACGTCCTGCGCCGTCGTGACGGAGGCGAAGGCCCACAGGGCCAGCAGCGAGACGACCGGGACCATCAGCAGACAGACGATCTTGGCGCGGACCGTGCGGGGACGCAGGGCGCGCGCGGACGCGGTGTCGGGGCTCGCGCCCGATGGGTCCTCGGGACCTTCGTCGGCCGGTGGTCCGGCGTGCGCGCGGCGTCCGCGCACGGGAGGCGGGGACGGGGTTCCGGCGTCGGCTGCGGTGCTGCTACGGGGGGTACGCATGGCCTCCTCGATCGGGAGTGGTTCGGGGACCTGCTCCGGTGGGCCGTACGGGCCCCGTGGGCACGGTCAGCCGGTGGTCCGTCCCACGGGGCGCGGGGCCGGCGCGGGCGCCTCCCGTTTTCCCGCGGCGGGCGACAGCGCGACGAAGGCGGAGGTCAGGAAGAGGTAGGACCCGAGGCCGACGGCGAGGGGGAAGATGAACTGCATCGCCGTGGCCCCGGGCAGAACCCCACCGGCCGGGACGACGTCCACGCGGACCGCGAACATCCCGGTGTAGTGCATGCTGCTGACCGCCGCGCCCATGATCAGGGAGGCGACGGCGACCGCGACCGGGGACTTGATGTTGAGCGCTGCCCACAGCGCGGCCGTCGCCGCGGCGACGGCGATCAGGACCGAGAGTCCGACGAGGGCGGGGTCGTAGGTGATGTCACCGTGGAGCCGTACGGCGGCCATGCCCAGGTAGTGCATGCTCGCCACACCGACCCCGGTGGTCAGGCCGCCGAGGAGCAACGCGCGCGTGCGGTCCCTGCTGTAGCCGACGGCGAAGACACCACCGCAGACCACGACCATGGCGACGACGAGACTCAGCACGGTGAGCGGGACGTCGTAGCGGATGTCGGTGCCGCTGACGCTGAAGCCCAGCATGGCCACGAAGTGCATGGTCCAGATGCCGGTGCCGATCGCCGAGGCCGCGGTGAGAAGCCAGTTGCGGCGGGAGCGGCCGCCGGCGCCGAGCGCGCGCACGGTACAGCGCAGTCCCAGCGCGGCGCCCGTGCAGGCCATCGCGTACGACAGGGCGGGGGTCAGCCAGCCGAGGGCGGCGTGGTCCAGGTGTCCCATGGCCCCGGGACGCTAGCGGGGGCACGGGAGCACGAAGGGGGCGCATTTCGAAAGGTGTTGGAATATGACCCGGAGATGCGCCGGAACGACCGCATGGGGTTCGAACGTGTGCACAGCGGCGTCATCCGTGCCGGTGAGGGATCATGCGGTGCATGAGCGACGACCACACACATGTGCAGGAGTTCTTCACCGCCCGCGCCGACCGCTGGGACAGCCGGTTCCCGGACGACGGCCCCGCCTACGCCGCGGCCGTCGCCGAGTTGGGTCTGGGCGAGGGTGATCGTGTGCTCGACGCGGGCTGCGGCACCGGGCGCGCGCTGTCGCCCCTGCGCGCCGCCGTGGGCGCCTCGGGTGTGGTCCTGGGCGTCGATCTCACCCCGGCCATGCTGGAGGCCGCCAGGCGCGCCGGACGCGACCGCGAGGGGCGGTTGCTGCTCGCCGACGTGGCCGCCCTGCCGCTGCGGCCGGGGGCGGTGGACGCCGTGTTCGCCGCGGGCCTCATCGCGCACCTGCCGCGTCCGGCGGACGACCTGCGCGAGTTGGCCCGGGTCGTGCGGCCCGGCGGCACGCTGGCGCTGTTCCATCCGATCGGCCGGGCGGCGCTGGCGGCCCGGCACGGCCGGCAGCTCACCCCGGACGACCTGCGCGCCGAGGCGAACCTGCGGCCGCTCCTGGCCGGCTCCGGGTGGCGCATGACGTCGTACGTCGACGAGGACGACCGCTTCTTGGCCCTGGCGGTACGGACGTCCTGACGCCTCGGGCGCGGCCGGACCGTGACGGTCCCGGCCCGGAGGCGGCGCCCGGCGACCGTCGCCGCGCCGAGGCCCCCTTATGCGGCGACGACCGCAACTCCTACTTTGGGGTGGGTGGATGAGCGTTCGACGTCCGTCGTCACGTCCCTTCGCCCGAGCTTTCGTTCGTGCACGCTCTCGTTTCGTCCGCGGCTCTCTTTTCGTCCGCGTCTGGTTGGTCCTGCACGGTCATTCGTCCTCCAGGGGGAAGGTGTCCACATGTGGAGCAGGCTGCGTGAGTCGTGCGCCAGAGTCTTCCGCTCTCTGCGTCTCGAGCAGGACAGCGGCAAGGAGTCCGGCACGCACAATCTGTTCGAGGCCGCCGCCGTGTACGTCTCGGCGCGCACGGCGGACGACCAGGAGCGGATCGACGAGGCCAGTGGCTGGGTGTCCCCGGAGGCCCTGTCCTTCGGGGTGAGCGAGCTGGCCTGCCGGGCCGTCCTCACGCTGGCCCGCGAGCGCGACGAGTCTCCGCAGGCCGTCGCGCGTGCGCTCCTGGGGCTCCCGACGACGTGACATGGGCCGCGCCATGGGTGCCGTTCGCGGTCGATTTCGCCCTGTGCGGCCGGAAACCTGCAGGCCCGGGGTGTCTCGGAGTCGTGACAAGGGGCTTGCGGGCGCACTAGGGTGCGCGCCGATGGACGAACCGATGGGGAGGCTGGGATGGCCGGGACGGACGAGGAGGCCGTCGCCGCCGCGGACGATGCGCTCTATGTGCTCACGGCGGTGCTGCTGACGCCGGCGAAGTTCCCGAGCGTGCTGGGCGACGACTATCCCGAGGCCTGCGCGGCGCTCGGACTCGCGCCGCTCGCAGAGGGCTACGGCCTGGTGCTCGGCCAGGACGGTGACGGCGCGCGATGGACGGTGGTCATCGACGACGTCTCCCTGGTGGCCGTGGCCATCGCGTCCTGGGACTGCGGGATGGAGTACGACCTGTCGCCGGACGAGCGCACGGTCGTGGCCGCCCTTCCCGGCTGGCCGCTCGCCGTCGCCGTCGCCGCCCCCAACGTGCCCGCGCCGCACGACCCGGACCCCGAGATCGCGGACGGCCCGCCGCTGACCCCGCCGGACACGAGCGTGTGGGGACCGGCCCAGCGGCGGCTGGGCGCCGACGAGATCGCTCTCCAGTGGGCGACGTGGCGCGAGCAGATCGACGACGGCGCCTTCGCCCCTGCGGGGACCGCCGCCGACGCCGCGGCACCCGAGGAGAGCGAACAAGGCAAGGACGGCGAACAGGGCGAGAACAGGCCCGCCGCGCCGGGAGGGCACAGCGGTATCCGGCGAGTCCTGGCCGAGGCACGCGCGTACGTGGACTCCCCGCCTCCGCTGGGCCGTGTCCGCTCGTCCTTCGCCTCCGGTGACGCGCGCACCCTGCGGGCGGACGGCCCCGGCTGGTCCCTCGTCGCCCGGACGGACGACATCGCCTTCGTGCTGCTGGACGACGAGCCGGGTGAGGTCCTGCCGGTGGGCCGCGGACCTGAGCTGCCGGGCCTCCTCGAGGCGCTCGACAAGATGGCGGTACGCCCCAGCTGAGCCCGCTGACGCCGCATGACGCTGCCACGGTGAAGCCTCATGCGTCCAGGCGTGATGCGAGCCGATGGCATGCGCCCGTCGGCTTCGGCCACGGCCGGGTCCCTGGTGTCGGGACCCATACGGCAGCGGCGTTCCATGTGGTGCCGACCCATGGATGAGGCGGAGCCGGGACCGCACGATGGGGCAGCCCTCGAGGCCTCGTTTCCCTCATGTGCTCGTCCCCTTCCGCCAGGAGTGCTCTCATGCGCCTGTCCAGAGCCGTTCCGTTTCTCGCCGCCACCCTGCTGGCCGCGGCCCTCGGCGGCCCCG
Source organism: Streptomyces sp. SS1-1 (assembly GCF_008973465.1). Classification (NCBI taxonomy): domain Bacteria; kingdom Bacillati; phylum Actinomycetota; class Actinomycetes; order Kitasatosporales; family Streptomycetaceae; genus Streptomyces; species Streptomyces sp. SS1-1. The sequence goes on from NZ_WBXN01000004.1 coordinate 852,173, forward strand.
GCCCCGCCTCAGCCGCGACGGGGGGCGAGCAGCACTGCGCCCGCCAGGATCGTGTGCGGGTACCGGGTGCCGCCCTCCAGCAGGCCGCGTGTCTCGACGATCTGACGACGACGGGCCTCGCCGGTACGCCGTACACCGACCTGGCCGACCAGGCGGGGCTGACCGCCCGCGACACCCGGACGCCGTCGGGGGTCCCCGGCATCCAGATCGACGGCTACTTCCCGGACTCCTCCCGCTTCAACGCCACGCACGGCTGGAACCATGACGCGCAGTTCGTGATCCGGCTGCCGGACCGGTGGAACGGCGGCCTCGTGGTGACCGGGGCCCCGGGGACCCGCAAGCAGTACGCGACGGACACGGCGATCTCCGACCAGGTGCTGGCGCGGGGCTACGCCTACGCGGCGACCGACAAGGGCAACAGCGGCGCCGACTTCTACCGCGACGGCCGGCGGCCCGGTGACGCGATCGCCGAGTGGAACCGGCGCACCACCGAACTGACGCGGGCCGCACGAAAGGCCGTCACCCAGCGGTACGGTCACGCTCCCCGCCGGACGTACATGACCGGCATCTCCAACGGCGGGTATCTCACCCGCTGGCAGCTGGAGAACCACCCCGAGCTCTACGACGGCGGCGTGGACTGGGAGGGCGCGCTGTGGACGTCGGACGGCCCCAGCCTCCTCACCTCCCTGCCGACCGCCGTGGCACACATGCTCGGCTCCGCACGCGACGAGGAACTGTACGCGGCCGGATTCGCGCACGGCTCCGAGTTCCTGTGGCCCTATCACGAGCGGGCCTACTGGGGCATCACGCAGAAGATCTACCGCGCCGAGTTCGACCCCGCGTACGACCCGGCCTGCCCCGGAACCTCGGCCGGCGGCACGGTCGAGGAGATCCTGGCGCCCTGCGCCTCCGACGCCTCCTACGACTACGCCTCCCGGCCCGCCTCCGTGCACCGCGCCGTGGCCCGCGTCGCCCTGACCGGACGCATCGGCCGCCCCCTGATCACCCTGCACGGCGATCTGGACACCCTGCTGCCGAAGGCCGCCGACTCCGACGTGTACGCGCGCATGGTCGACGGGAGCGGACGTGGCCGGCTGCACAGCTATGTCACCGTCGTCGGCGGCACGCATGTGGACGGTCTGTACGACACCTATCCGGACCGGCTCCGGCCGATCCTGCCCTGCTACCGGTCCGCCTTCGACGAGCTCGTCTCATGGGTGGAGCGTGGCGTGCGTCCGCCCGCGGACCGGACGGTCGCGAAGCCGGCGGCCGGAGACGTGGTCAACTCCTGCGCGCTGTAGACGTCTGGCCCGCTGCCTGCGGGGGGCCGGTCAGCGACCGAGCTCCTTGCGGGTGGCGCGGCGCAGCCTGCGCCGCTGTGACGGGTCGAGCGTGAGGTAGGCGGCGGCCGGGACTCCCAGCACTATCAGGAGTGCCGCCCACCAGGGCAGCCAGATCAGCAGGATGAGGCCGACCGCCACTCCTCCCGCGGCGATCTTCGCGTTCTTCGACATGTGCGTCGCCTCCTTCGCGGCCACTGCCGCTCTCTGACCTGAAAACGGGTCCGTGCGTCCGGCAGTTCCGCACCGCGCCCCTGAGACGACCCTGAGGTACGACCCCTAATGGTTGGGGGGCCGGGTGGTCGAACTGGTGACCTGGGTCACATCATGACCGTACCTGCTGGGCGTGCGGATGGTGTACTCTCGGCGACTCGTCTTCGAGTAGTCAAATTTGAGGAGTGCTGCTCCGTCGTGCCGAGGCTTCCCGAGGCAAAGGCAACGTCATCCGACTGTCCCGACCCGTCGTCCTGCCACGTCGTCTTCCTCCCGGGCGATCCAGCCCGCGCCGGCCGCGTCGCCTTCTGGCGGACCGACGGCGGCGCCGTACCCCGTCTGCCCCACGGCAGCGTCGAGGAGGTGTCCGTGGTCGTCCCCGGCGAGGACGGCGTGGAGCCGGCGAAGGTGCTGGCGCTGCTGCTCCCCGTCCGTGCCGCGCTGCCGGTGCTCGCACGCGCGCGTACGTCGCCACAGGCCGGCCGCGCCGCCGTGTTCTGGGGCACGGCGACCGTCCTGGCCCTGCACATCGTGGCCCGCGGTCTGCTGCTGCCCGGCCTCTCGGCCCAGGACCACGACGCCTGGCGGGCAGGTCCACTGCACCCCGAGGACGTCGAGCGCGTCCGTCTCCTCGCCGCCGCGATGCCGCCCGAGGCGCACGCGGTGCCGCTGCCCGGCGAGGAACCGCCGAGGCTGCCGGACCCCGAGCACCTGGTCCGGGCCTTCCTGGACGCGGTCGCCGACACACTGCCGCGCTCCCCCGCGGCACCGTTCGTCACGGGCGGTCCCGCGTACGCGGCCACGTCACCACAGCACCTGCCGGGGCTGCGCGCCTGGGCGGCCGACGTCGCAGCCGGGCACGACGCGGGCGTACGGCTCTCCGTGCGCGTGGAGCTCACCGGTGCCGACGGGACGGACAGCGATTCCGAGGACTCCCCGGCGCCGTCGTTCCGAGCCGTCCTCCAGGTGCACAGCGTGAACGACCCGACGCTGGTCGCGGACGCGGTGGACGTGTGGAGCGGGTCCGGTGCGTTCGAGCCCCGCGCGCGGATGGACACGCTGCTGGCGCTGCGCCGCGCCGCCCGGGTCTGGGCTCCCCTGTCGCCGCTGCTGTCCGCGGCCGTCCCGGACGCCGTGGACCTCGCCGACGACGAGGTGACGGACCTGCTGCGGGACGGCGCCCACCGGCTGTCGGGGATCGGCGTCGAGGTGCACTGGCCGAAGGGCCTCACCCGCGAACTGACCACCGGCGCGGTGATCGGCCCGCCGGACGACGCGGCCGGGCCCGGCGCGCTCGCCTCCCGCGCGCCGTCGTTCCTGTCCTCGGACGCGCTGCTCTCCTTCGACTGGTGGTTCGCCCTCGGCGACCAGCGGCTCACACGCGAGGAACTGGACCGCCTCGCCGAGGCGAACCGTCCCGTCGTGCGCCTGCGCGACCAGTGGGTCCTCGTCGACCCTCGGGAGGTGCGGCGCGCCCAGGCGCGCGAGAGCCGCGAACTCGCGCCCATCGACGCGCTCGGGGCGGCCCTGACCGGGTCGATCGAGGTCGACGGCCGCCCGGTGGAGGTGCGCTCCACGGGCTGGCTGACCGCGCTGCGGGAGCGGCTCGCGGACCCCGAAGGGCAGGAGCAGGTGGATCAGCCGCCCGCCCTCGCGGCCACGCTCCGGGACTACCAGCGCCGGGGTCTGAGCTGGCTGGCACGGATGACGTCCCTGGGACTCGGTTGCTGTCTGGCGGACGACATGGGTCTGGGCAAGACGATCACGTTGATCGCGCTGCATCTGCACCGGCAGGGCGACCCGGCGTCGGCGGGCCCGACGCTGGTGGTCTGCCCGGCGTCACTGATGGGCAACTGGCAGCGCGAGATCGAGAGGTTCGCGCCCGGCACGCGCGTGCGTCGCTTCCACGGCGCGCGACGCGACCTCGCCTCCGTGGCGGACGGCGAGTTCGTGCTCACCACGTACGGCACGATGCGTCAGGACGCGCCCAGGCTGGCGGCACTGCCCTGGGGCCTGGTCGTCGCCGACGAGGCCCAGCATGTGAAGAACCCGTACTCGGCGACCGCGCGGGCGCTGCGTTCCATCGGCGCACGCGCGCGCGTGGCGCTCACGGGCACGCCGGTCGAGAACAACCTTTCGGAGCTGTGGGCGATCCTCGACTGGACGACGCCCGGTCTGCTGGGCCGCCTCGGCGCGTTCCGCGGACGGTACGCGGACGCGGTCGAAGGCGGTCAGGACCCGGCCGCCGGGGAACGCCTCAGCCGCCTGGTGCGGCCGTTCCTGCTGCGCCGGCGCAAGTCCGACCCGGGGATCGCGCCGGAACTCCCGCCGAAGACGGAGACGGACCGCACGGTCTCGCTCACCGTGGAGCAGACGGGCCTGTACGAGGCCGTGGTCCGCGAGTCCCTCGCGGCGATCGCGGGTGCCGACGACATGGCGAGGCGCGGCGCCATCGTGAAGCTGCTGACCGGGCTGAAGCAGATCTGCAACCACCCGGCGCAGTACCTGAAGGAGGAGCAGCCGAGGATCGCCGGGCGGTCCGGGAAGCTGGAGCTCCTCGACGAGTTGCTGGACACCATCCTCGCGGAGGAGGCGAGCGCGCTGGTCTTCACCCAGTACGTCGGGATGGGGCGCCTGATCGAGCGTCACCTGGCGGCCCGGGGCATCGCCTCGCAGTTCCTGCACGGCGGCACGGCCCTGTCCGAACGCGAGCGCATGGTGCGGCGCTTCCAGGACGGTGACGTGCCCGTCTTCCTGCTGTCGTTGAAGGCCGCCGGCACCGGCCTGAACCTCACGCACGCGGAGCACGTCGTGCACTACGACCGCTGGTGGAACCCGGCCGTGGAGGCGCAGGCCACCGACCGCGCGTACCGGATCGGCCAGAGCCGGCCGGTCCAGGTGCACCGGCTGATCACGGAGGGCACCATCGAGGAGCGCATCGCCGACATGCTCGGCCGCAAACAAGCACTGGCGGACGCCGTGCTCGGCGCCGGTGAGGCGGCCCTGACGGAGCTGACGGACGCGGAGCTGGCCGATCTGGTGGAACTGCGAGGGGGCACCGGATGACCGGGCACGAGGACCCGACGGCCGGTCACGGCTCCGACGTGGAACGCACCTTCGCCGCGTTCCCTCCCGCGCGTGGGAGGGGCTTCGCCGTCACCTGGTGGGGGCAGGCCTGGCTGACGGCGTTGGAGGAGTCGGCACTCGACCTCCAGCAGCTCAAGGCGGGCCGCAGGCTCGCGCGGGCGGGCGCCGTCGGTGCCGTGTCGGTGCGTCCCGGGCGCATCACGGCCATGGTGCGGGGCCGCGACCGTACGGCGCACCGGGCGGACGTCCTCGTTGAGCCGCTGACGGAGCGCCAGTGGGAGCGTTTCCTGGACATGACCGTGGAACGGGCGGGGCATGTCGCGGCCCTCCTGGACCGTGAGATGCCCCCGCATCTGGTGGAGGACGCCTCGGTGACGGGGATCGACCTGCTGCCCGGCATGGGTGACCTGGAGCCCGAGTGCGCCTGCGACGCCTGGGACCACTGCGAGCACACGGCCGCCCTCTGCTACCAGGTGGCACGGCTGCTGGACGCCGACCCGTTCGTCCTGTTCCTGATGCGTGGGCGCGCTGAACAAGCCCTCCTGGCCGACCTCCAGGCCCGCGGCGACACGGCATCCGCCGACGGGGTACGGGACTCCTCCGCGTCCCCCTCGCCGCCAGGGGTGGACGCCCTGGAGGCGTACTCGACCGGCGACATCCTGCCGCCGCTGCCCGCCCTGCCCGGACTGCCGGCCGAACCGGGGACGCCGCCCTCACTGGACACCGAGGCCGTGCCGGACGCGGACGTAGACCCCGACGCCCTGGAGGTCCTGGCCGCCGCCACAGCCGTCGAGGCGCACCGCATGCTCGCGGAAGCGTTGCGGGACGCCCCGCGAGACCCGGCCGTCGCCTCGGAGTTGACGCTCGCCCAGGACGCGGTGCGCCTCGCCGCGGGCACGTCGGACACACGCGTGACCGAGCGGCTGGCCGACGGTTCGGGGCGTGGACGCGACGGACTGGACGTGGCCGTACGCGCGTGGCGGCTCGGCGGGGAGGCCGCCCTGCGCGTGCTCGACGAGACGTGGACGGTGGAGGGCGAGACACTGGCACGCGCGTGTGCCGCCCTGAAGGCCGCCTGGGACGAGGACGAACGGCCGCCGCTGCGCCGGGACGGGAACCGGTGGACCACCATGGACGGCTCGCCCGGTCAGCTACGCCTCGGACGGGACGGACGCTGGTGGCCCTACCGGGCGGAAGCGGGCCGATGGGTGCCCGTGGGAGCGCCCGCGCGGGATCCGGCGACGGCACTGGCCGCCGCGGAAGCCGACGGCGTCGGTCCTCAGCCGGACCGCGCGGAGGAGAGCGAGGGCCGCTGACTACGGCAACGCGTCCTCCAGGGACGGCAGAAGCGATTCGAGGCCGCTCGGGAACCCGCTGGGCAAGTCGCTGGGGAATCCGCTCGGCAGATCGGTCGGGAACCCCGACGGGAGCGAGGTCGGCAGCTCGCTGGGCAGCCGGCTGGGCAACTCGCTCGGGATGCTGAGGGACGGCCGCGGCGAAGAGCTCGAGTCGGCGCCGGACGGCGAGCTGTCGTCGGGGTTGTTGTCGCCGTTCCCCCTGACCAGCAGGACGGCCACCACCACGACGGCGACGGCGACCACGGCGGCGATCAGGACGGCGAGCGGGTTGCGGCGGCGTCCGGGGCCTCCCCCGCCGTACGGGGGCGGGCCTCCGTTGCCGTAGCCGTCGGCGGGCGGGCCGAAGCCGCCCGGTGGTGGGTGACCCGGGGGCGGTCCTGGCGGCTGAGGCGGTACGGGCGGCATGGCCATACCGTCAAGGGTGGCAACCCCGCCGCTGATCCGCGACCCCTGTACGGGAGTTGGGACGGCTCCGCGCCACGGATCTCACGGTTCCGGAACAATCCGGCCGGTTCCATGCGCGTCCGGACGGCCACCCGGCATCGCCTGTGCACCGCCCGTCGGGGAACGGGCGGTGCACAGGCACGCGCGCGTGACGTCAGCCGCGGGCGCCCAGCAGGTGATCCATCGCGAGCTGGTCGAGGCGCTCGAACGCCATCCCGCGCGCGGCGGCCGCGTCGACGTCGAACTCCTCGAAGGCCGAACGGTCGGCGAGCAGGCCCTTGACGCCGTCCGCCGCGGTCGGCTGGGCGAGCTCGTCCAGACGGGCGGCGCGCAGGGCCTCCTGGACCTCCGGGTCGGCACGGAAGGCCGTGGCGCGCTCCTTGAGGATCAGGTAGTTGCGCATGCAGCCCGCCGCCGACTCCCACACGCCGTCGAAGTCCTCGGTCCGCGGCGGCTTGAAGTCGAAGTGCCGGGGACCGGTGTAACCGGCGCTCTCCAGGAGGTCGACCAGCCAGAAGGCGGAACGCAGGTCGCCGGCGCCGAAGCGCAGGTCCTGGTCGTACTTGATGCCGGACTGGCCGTTGAGGTCGATGTGGAACAGCTTGCCCGCCCACAGCGCCTGGGCGATGCCGTGCGGGAAGTTGAGTCCGGCCATCTGCTCGTGGCCGACCTCGGGGTTGACGCCGTACAGCTCGGGACGCTCGAGGCGCTCGATGAACGCCAGCGCGTGGCCGACGGTGGGGAGCAGGATGTCGCCGCGCGGCTCGTTCGGCTTGGGCTCGATCGCGAACTTGATGTCGTAGCCCTGGGAGGTGACGTAGTCGCCGAGGAGGTCGAACGCCTCCTTCATGCGGTCCAGCGCGTTCCGGACGTCCTTGGCGCCACCGGACTCGGCGCCCTCACGGCCACCCCAGGCGACGTAGGTCTCGGCGCCGAGCTCCACGGCCAGGTCGATGTTGCGGATCGTCTTGCGGAGGGCGTAGCGGCGCACGTCGCGGTCGTTGGCCGTGAAGCCGCCGTCCTTGAAGACGGGGTGGGTGAAGAGGTTGGTCGTCGCCATGGGCACCTTCATGCCGGTGGCGTCGAGGGCCTCGCGGAAGCGCTTGATGTGCGCCTCGCGCTCGGTGTCGGAGGACCCGAAGGGGATCAGGTCGTCGTCGTGGAAGGTGACGCCGTGGGCGCCGAGCTCGGCCAGGCGCTGCACCGTCTCGACCGGGTCGAGGGCGCTGCGGGTGGCGTCGCCGAACGGGTCCCGTCCCTGCCAGCCGACGGTCCACAAACCGAAGGTGAACCTGTCCTCGGGGGTGGGCTGGTAGCTCATGACGCGGCTCCTTGCTTACTGACGACTGCTTGAACGACTCGCTACGACTATTTCGTCATGGCGGTTTACAAATTAGTATGCCAACGCGTCCCTGGGAAGGGACACGATGTCCCCGAAAGGGCCGGCTCCGGGTCGCCACGCGCCGGACGGCCACAAAACAGCAGGTCAGAGAGCCGCAGAGCCGCGGAAAAAGGGAGAACCCGATGTCAGCAGCCGAGGGTCCGCTCGTCGTCGGCGTGGACACGTCCACCCAGTCCACCAAGGCGCTGGTCGTCGACGTGTCCACCGGGCGGGTCGTCGCGAGCGGCCAGGCGCCGCACACCGTCACCTCGGGCGCGGGCCGCGAGAGCGACCCCCGCCAGTGGTACGACGCGCTGTGCGAGGCGCTGCGTCAGTGCGGCGAGCCCGCGCGCGAGGCGGCCGCCGTGTCGATCGGCGGCCAGCAGCACGGCCTGGTCACGCTGGACGAGCGGGGCGAGCCGGTGCGTCCGGCCCTGCTGTGGAACGACGTGCGCTCGGCGCCCCAGGCCGAGCGCCTGACGGAGGAGCTGGGCGGTGCGAAGGTCTGGGCGGACCGGACGGGCTCCGTCCCGACGGCCTCGTTCACGGTGACGAAGTGGGCGTGGCTCGCCGAGCACGAGCCGGAGTCGGTGCGGGCCACCCGGGCCGTGCGCCTCCCCCACGACTACCTGACCGAGCGCCTGACCGGTGAGGGCACCACGGACCGCGGCGACGTCTCCGGCACGGGCTGGTGGGCGTCCGGGACGGAGCAGTACGACCCCCAGATCCTGGAGCACGTCGGGCTGGACCCGGCACTGCTGCCGCGTGTGGTGCGGCCCGGAGAGGTCGCGGGCACCGTGCGCGACAGCCACGACCTGCCGTTCTCCAAGGGCACCCTGGTGGCGCCCGGCACCGGTGACAACGCGGCGGCGGCGCTGGGCCTCGGCCTGCTCCCCGGCGCGCCGGTCCTGAGCCTCGGCACGTCGGGCACCGTGTACGCCGTGTCGCGGCGGCGTCCGGCGGACCCCACCGGCACGGTGGCGGGCTTCGCCGACGCGCACGGCGACTGGCTGCCGCTGGCCTGCACGCTGAACTGCACCCTCGCCGTCGACAAGCTCGCCGCCCTCCTCGGCCGCGACCGGGAGGCCGTGGAGCCGGTCTCGGGCCTGACGTTCCTGCCCTTCCTGGACGGCGAGCGCACCCCGAACCTGCCACACGCGTCGGGTGTGCTGCACGGCCTGCGCCACGACACGACCGGCGGCCAGCTCCTCCAGGCCGCCTACGACGGTGCCGTGCACGCACTGCTCGGCGCCCTGGACCTGGTGCTGGACGAGGACGCGGACCGTTCGGCGCCGCTGCTGCTGATCGGCGGCGGCGCCCGGGGCACCGCCTGGCAGCAGACCGTGCGCCGGCTGTCGGGACGCCCGGTCCAGGTACCGGAGGCCAAGGAGCTGGTCGCGCTGGGTGCCGCCGCCCAGGCCGCCGGGCTGCTGACCGGCGAGGACCCGGCCGCGGTCGCCCGACGCTGGAACACCGCGCGCGGGCCGGTGCTGGACGCCGTGGAGCGGGACGACGAGACGCTGGCCCGGATCAGCGGGGTACTCTCCGACGCGGCCCCGCTGCTGGAGCGGAGCCCCGAGGCGCACTGAGGAAGACGCAGGCATGACCGCACCGCTGCACGAGGTCCAGCCGGCGGGTGCCGGGCGCGCGCTGCCCGACACCCAGCAGGGCATGCGCCGCCGCAATCTCGCCCGGGTGATGCACACGGTCAGCGCCGACGGGCCGCTCTCGCGCGCGGCCGTGGCCTCCCGCATCGGGCTGACCCGCGCGGCGGTGTCCACGCTCGTCGACGAGCTGATCCGCTCGGGCCTGCTGGAGGAGCTGGGCCCCGAGCGGCCCGGCCGGGTCGGCCGACCCGGGTCGGCGCTCGCGGTCAGCGCGCACGGGCCGGCCGGGATCGGCGCGGAGATCGGCGTCGACCATCTCGCCGTGTGCGCCGTCGATCTGCGCGGCGAGGTGCGGGCCCGGGCCGTGCGCCATGCCACGAACCGGGGCCGGGCCGCCGAGCCGGTGCTCGCCGAACTCGGCGAACTCGTCGACCAGGTCGTCGCGGAGGCGGGTGGCGAAGGGTTGTGGCCGGCCGGTCTGGCGGTGGCCGTGCCGGGTCTGGTGGCCCGCGACGCCCGGACGGTCGTCCGAGCCCCCAACCTCGACTGGCGGGACAGCGACGTCGGCGAACTGCTCGCCACCGACCTCCCCCTCACCGTGGGCAACGAGGCCAACTTCGGTGCTCTGGCCGAACTGTGGCTGGGTGACGGCACACCGCAGGACTTCCTGCACGTATCGGCGGAGATCGGTATCGGTGCCGCCGTCGTCGTGGACGGAGCACTGCTGCACGGGACCCGCGGGTTCGCGGGCGAGCTCGGGCACATGCCCGTCCAGCCCGAAGGACCCGCGTGTCCGTGCGGAGGCCGTGGCTGCCTCGAGCAGTACGCGGGCGAGGAGGCGGTGCTGCGCGCGGCCGGGCTGGAACCGGGCGAGGACCGGGTCGGGCTGCTGGCCGAGCGGGCCGCCGACGGGGACGAGGACGTACGGGGCGCGCTGCGCGAGGCGGGCACCGCGCTCGGCATCGCGCTGACCGGCGCCGTCAATCTGCTCGACCCCCGCACGGTGGTGCTCGGCGGCGCCCTGGCCGGGCTCGCGCCGTGGCTCCTGCCGTCGCTGGAGTCGGAACTGGACCGGCGCACCGCGGGCCCGGCCTGCCCGGTGTCCGTGTCCCGGCTGGGTTCCGAAGGGCCTCTGCTGGGGGCCGCGCACGCGGTCGTGCGGGCGGTGCTGGACGACCCCGCCTCGGTGGCACAGCGGGCCTGATGCCGGCTGAGCCGGCGCGCGGCCCGGCCCGCGTTCACTCACGTGAGTGAACGAGTTATCCACAAGTCGGGCACCCTCCACGGAAATTCGGCTGGCCCCGCTGCCTGCGGGTTCGGGGCGTACCTTGATTCACACGCCGTCCGCGCCGACCAGGCCCGGCCCCTGATCCCCGCTGACGCGCACCCCTCTCCTTCGGTCCTCTCTCCTCCTCCGAAAGGCGGTTCACGTCATGGAGCGCGTACGCACCCACCCCAGCAGACGTCGCGTCCTGCAGGGAACCGCACTCGCCGCCGTCCCGTACGCCCTGCTCCCCGAGCAGCGGGCCGGTGCGCATGTTCCCGGGCCGGACCAGCCCTCCGCCGAGTGGCGGCCGGCCGGCAGGGCCTGCTACTCCGTCGCGCACCCGGGGACGCTCCGCACGGTCGACCGGGTGATCATCCACATGACACAGACCATGTACCGAAAGACCCTGTTCCTCTTCGAGGCCGGGCGGAAGAAGGTGTCCGCGCACTACGTCGTCCGGTCCGCCGACGGGCACACCTCGCAGTGTGTCCGCGAGTCCGACATCGCCTGGCACGCGGGGAACTGGGAGTACAACGAGCGCAGTATCGGCATCGAGCACGAGGGCTGGGTGGACGAACCGTCCTACTTCACCGACGTCATGTACGAGGCCTCCGCCCGGCTCACCGCCGCGATCTGCGCCCGGCACGGGATACCCACGGACCGCACGCACATCATCGGGCACCACGAGGTGCCGGGCAGCGACCACACCGATCCCGGGCCGCACTGGGACTGGGCCCGCTACATACGGCTGGTCAGGGCCGCCTGAGGGTTCGTACGGCCGGGCCGCCGGGACATCGTTCGAGTGAGCGCCGTCGAAGAGGTTGTCGGCACGCCCACCCGGCATGACGATGTCCCCAGCCGCAACGCCGTCCGGGGAGGCCGAAGTGTCCGATCCGTGGGTGGCCCTGGAGCCGGGGACCGACCCTGCCGAACATGTCCGGGTGCTGCGTCGTGCCCATGAGACCTTCACCGCGGTGGGCACCGTGCCCAGGCCCGTGCGTGCCGTGGTGGCGGACTCGTGGCGGCGTTCCGCGCGGGCCGGAGTCGGACCGGACGGCACGGCGAGCGTGGAGCTGGCGGACGGCGACCTCGGCGCCTACCGGGCGGAGCATCCGCTGGCGCGGGTGATGCCGCTGTTCCGGGAGCTGATGGGCACGTTCGCCGCCGACGGCGAGCATCTGCTCGCGGTGTGCGACGCGCACGGCCGGCTGCTGTGGGTCGAGGGGCATCCGGCGACCCGGCGCAAGGCGGACCGGATGAACTTCGTGCCGGGCGCGCGCTGGGCGGAGACCGCCGTGGGGACGAACGCGCCGGGGACGGCGGTCGCCGTCGACCGTCCGGTGCAGGTGTTCGCGGCGGAGCACTTCATCCGCCGGGTGCAGCCCTGGACCTGTGCGGCGGCGCCCGTGCACGACCCGCGGACGGGGCGGGTCCTCGGTGCGGTGGACATCACCGGCGGGGACGGGCTCGCGCATCCGCACAGTCTCGGGTTCGTGCAGGCGGTCGCGCGGGCGGCGGAGTCGCATCTGGCGCTGCTGGGTCCCCAGGACGACCCGGTCGGCGGCGCACCGGAACTGACGGCGCTGGGCCGGGACGAGGCGCAGCTCCTCGTCGGGGGCCGCAGGATCAGGCTGAGCCGGCGGCACAGCGAGATCCTGGTGCTGCTGGCACGGCACCCGGAGGGGCTGACCGGCGACGAGCTGCAGTGCGCCCTGTACGAGGACGAGTCGGTGACGCCGGTGACCCTCCGCGCCGAACTGGCCCGGCTGCGGCGGACGTTGGGGCCTTCGTTGCTGGGTTCGCGGCCCTACCGGCTGATGGTGCCGGTGGAGTCGGACGTGGCGGTCGTCGAACGGCGGCTGGAGGCTGGCGCGGTCACCGCCGCGGCGACGGCGTACGCCGGTCCGCTGCTGCCGGGCTCGCAGGCACCGGCGGTGGTACGGCTCAGGCGCCGACTGGCCGACGGTCTGCGGACGGCGCTGATCGCCCGCCGCGACCCGGACATGCTGGCGGACTGGGCGCACGCACCGTGGGGCGAGGACGACCTGGACGTGTGGCGGGCGCTGGCGGCGGTCCGGCCGACACCCGCCGTACGGTCGCGGCTGGCCGCGCTGGAGCGCGAACTGACCGCCGGGCCCGTGCGGGAGCACCGTTCGCCGTGGTGAGCGGCGTCGCGGCCGGGGCGGGGCACGCAACCTGGTTGCAACCTCGCCGCTCCTAGCCTCGCGGTGCGAGCTGCCCAACGGCGGGCAGCGGTTCTTCGGGAGGCAGAGCAAGATGACCCGTTACGCGGCGCCCGGCACCGACGGCGCGATCGTCTCCTACCAGGCGCGTTACGACCACTTCATCGGCGGTGAGTACGTGCCGCCGAGCCGGGGGCAGTACTTCGAGAACCCGTCGCCGGTGACCGGTCAGCCGTTCACCGAGATCGCGCGGGGCACGGCGGAGGACGTGGAGCGGGCGCTCGACGCGGCGCACGCGGCCGCTCCGGCGTGGGGGCGTGCCTCGGTCGCCGAGCGGGCCGGGATCCTGCTGAAGATCGCCGATCGTATGGAGGCCAACCTGGAGCGGCTGGCCGTCGCCGAGAGCTGGGAGAACGGCAAGCCGGTGCGGGAGACGCTGGCGGCGGACATCCCGCTGGCCATCGACCACTTCCGCTACTTCGCGGGCACGATCCGGGCGCAGGAGGGCACGCTCGGCGAGGTGGACGACGACACGGTGGCGTACCACTTCCATGAGCCGTTGGGCGTGGTCGCGCAGATCATCCCGTGGAACTTCCCGATCCTGATGGCGACCTGGAAGCTGGCGCCGGCGCTGGCGGCGGGCAACGCGGTGGTGCTCAAGCCGGCCGAGCAGACCCCGGCGTCCATCCACTACTGGCTCAGCCTGGTCGCCGATCTGCTGCCGCCCGGCGTGGTGAACATCGTCAACGGCTTCGGCGTGGAGGCGGGCAAGCCGCTGGCGTCCAGCCCCCGGGTGGCCAAGGTGGCGTTCACCGGCGAGACCACCACGGGCCGGCTGATCATGCAGTACGCGTCGGAGAACATCACGCCGGTGACCCTGGAACTCGGCGGGAAGTCCCCGAACATCTTCTTCGACGACGTCTGGTCGGCCGCCGACGACTTCCGGGACAAAGCACTCGAGGGCTTCACGATGTTCGCCCTCAACCAGGGCGAGGTCTGCACGTGCCCGTCCCGGGCGCTGGTGCAGCGCGGCAGCTACGCGGAGTTCATGGAGGCCGCGGTCGCGCGGACCGAACAGATCAAGACCGGTCACCCGCTGGACACGGACACGATGATCGGCGCGCAGGCGTCCAACGACCAGTTGGAGAAGATCCTTTCCTACCTCGACATCGGCCGGCAGGAGGGGGCGAAGGTCCTCACGGGTGGCGAACGGCTGGAGCACGAGGGCGAGTTGAAGGGCGGCTACTACGTCCAGCCGACCATCTTCGAGGGCGACAACCGCATGCGGATCTTCCAGGAGGAGATCTTCGGTCCGGTCGTGTCGGTGACGTCGTTCGACGACTTCGACGACGCCATCAAGATCGCCAACGACACGCTGTACGGCCTGGGCGCGGGCGTGTGGACCCGGGACGTCAACACCGCGTACCGGGCGGGCCGGGCCATCCAGGCGGGCCGTGTGTGGACGAACTGCTACCACGCGTATCCGGCACATGCCGCTTTCGGCGGGTACAAGGGGTCCGGGATCGGCCGCGAGACGCACAAGATGATGCTGGAGCACTACCAGCAGACGAAGAACCTCCTGGTGTCGTACTCCCCGAAGAAGCTCGGCTTCTTCTAGACACCCGTGATGGGCGCCTGGCCCGGGTTCTCCCGGTCAGGCGCCCTTCGGGCTCGAAGCCCGAGCGATGGAAGAAGCAGATACGGCGCCGGGCGTCAGGACGGCGGGCCCGGCTCCGTGCCCGCCTGGAGGTCTGCCAGGAGTTCGGCCTGACCTGTCAGGACGCCGGAGAGGATCGTCCGGGCGACGCGGAGGAGTTCGGCGACCTGGGGGGTGGCCAGGGAGTAGTAGACGGTGGCGCCCTCCCTGCGGGTCACGACGAGGTTGGCGCGGCGCAGGACCGCCAGTTGCTGGGAGAGGTGCGGGGGTTCGATGCCCACCTCGGGCAGCATCTCGGCCACCGCGTGCTCGCGTTCGCTGAGCAGTTCCAGGACGCGGATGCGGGCCGGGTGCCCGAGCGTCTTGAAGAACTCCGCCTTCAGTTGGTACAGCGGCGTGCTCACCGGGCCGCCTCCTCCCCGCGGCAGCGGCACGGCATCCGGCTGCTCGTCGTATCCATGCTGTCTTCCTCGTCGGCAGAGCCGGCACCGCCGCCGACTCTCCGTGCGGTCCCGGGCGCACCGCTGTCCCGGGGTGACGGCCTTTCGAATTGCCAACATTAGCAATCGGGCAGAAGCGGCCGCAGAGGTGCACGGTCAGGCGCGCGCGGGTGCGCGGTCAGGTGGGCTCCTCGCGAGGCCCCTGGGTCGGGACCGGCTCTCTCCCCGCCCTCCCCGGGGTGAGGATGCCCGTCAGCTCCAGGTGGTCGCGGGCGGCGCGGATCGCCTCCGGGGTGGTGTCGTACGCGCGGCCGTCGGGCTGCAGCAGGTCCAGCGCGCCCACGGAGTCCAGGACCTTCCGCTGGTCGGGGCGTACGCCGGACGCCAGGACGAGGATGCCGCGGCGGGTCAGTTTCTCGACCGCGTCCTTCAGGACGAGGGCGCCGGTCGCGTCCATCGTCGACACCCGCGACATGCGCAGGATGACCACCCGGACGTCGGCGACCTCGGTCAGTTCCAGCAGGAAGCGGTGCGCCGCCGCGAAGAACAGGGGGCCGTCGATGCGGTACGCCACGATGTGCTCGGCGAGCAGTGCGTGTTCCTCGGCGCTGTGGTCGCCCCGGTCCAGCGGGACCTGGTCGAGGCGGGCCTGCCGGGCCACCGCGCGCAGGGCGAGGGCGCCGGCCACGACGAGGCCGATGATCACGGCGTACACGAGGTCCAGGGCCAGCGTGGCGACGGCGGTGAGGACGAGGATCAGCGCGTCGGACCGGGTGGCCCGGGCCATGGCCCGCAGCGAGCCGACCTCGACCATGCGGATCGCGGTGGCCAGCAGCACGCCCGCCAGCGCGGCCAGCGGAATCCTGGAGACGAGGGGTGCCGCGGCGAAGACGATGACGGCCAGGACGGCGGCGTGGGTGAGGGCGGCGAGCCGCGAGGTCGCGCCCGTGCGGACGTTGACGGCGGTGCGGGCGATGGCGCCGGTCGCGGGGACGCCGCCGAACATGGGGGCGGCGATGTTGGCCAGGCCCTGCCCGAACAGTTCCCGGTCGGGGTCGTGCCGCTGCCCGACGGTCATGCCGTCCGCGACGGACGCCGACAGCAGGGACTCCAGCGCGGCGAGGGCGGCGACCGCGACGGCGGGGGCGAGCAGGGAGCCCAGGGCGCTCGGGTCCAGGAAGGCGAGGGTCGGGGCGGGCAGGCCGGACGGGAGGTCGCCGATCGGCTTCGCGGCGTCCAGGTGCGTGAGCTGGGCGACGGCGGTCGCGGCGATCACCGCGACGATGGAGAAGGGGACCGTCGGCCGCCACCGGGCACCGGCGAGCATGAGCGCGGCCACGGCGGCCGCGAGGCCGACGGCGGTCCAGTTCGGGGAGTGGGCGAACTCCTCGACCGCCCGCCAGGTGACCACCAGCACCCGGTCGCCCTCCGGCTCGGGCACGCCGAGGGCGTTGGGGATCTGCTGGAGGCCGATGACGCAGGCGATGCCGAGGGTGAAACCCTCGACCACCGGAGCGGGCACGTACTGCATGTACTTGCCGGCCCGCAGGACGGCCAGCGCGATGAGCATCACGCCGGCCATGAGTCCCACGGTCAGCACGCCGGTCGGCCCGTACGTGCCGACGATCGGGACGAGGACGACGGTCATGGCGCCCGTGGGTCCGGAGACCTGGAGGTTCGACCCGCCGAAGACGGCGGCGAGGGCGCCCGCGACGACGGCGGTGGCCAGGCCGGCCTCCGCGCCCAGGCCGGAGGAGACCCCGAAGCCGAGGGCGAGCGGCAGGGCCACGATCGCGACGGTCAGCCCCGCGAGGAGGTCCCGGCGCGGGTCGCGTCGTACGTCCCCGAGGTCGTCCCGGTCCGGCAGCAGCGAGGCGATCCGGGTCCACACCCGGCGGGCACCGGAGGTCATGGTGCGGCGACCTCCGCGTCCTTCAGCTCGGCCAGCAGTTGGCCCTTCCCGGCGAGCATCTCGGTCAGGATGCGGCGCGCGGCCCTCATGAGGTCGGCGACGTCACCGCCGGCCAGTGCGTAGACGACCGTGGAGCCCTGCCGGGTGGAGGTGACGATGCCGGACCGGCGCAACACCGCGAGCTGCTGCGACAGGCCCGGCGCCTCGACCTCGATCGCGGCCAGCAGGTCCCGCACGGGCATCGGCCCGTCCTGGAGCAGCTCCAGCACCCGGATGCGGACGGGATGACCGAGCATCCGGAAGAACTCGGCCTTGGCCTGGTACAGCGGAACGGACACGGCCCCTCGACTTCCCGCGGACGTGGACGGCACCCAGGGCGAGCGGCGAGGCCGTACGGCAGCGCGTCACCCTGACGTCAGCAAGAAGAGCATGTTGGCAATTGCTTAATTTGGCAACTCTGCATGTCCTGACAAGCCTGCCGCCGATCACCGTCCTCCGGCTCGCCCGATACAGTGCGCGAGACGGCAGCCCGGTGGGAGGGGACGCGTGACCGACACCAGCAACACCCGATCCGCCGGCGGAGAGGCGCCCGCCCCGAAGCCGAGGCGCCTGCTGCACCGCGTGATGCGCTACCTCCCCGCGATCGCCCCCGTCCTGCTCTGGGCGGTGCCGTGCGTCCTGCTCCTGCACACCGGCCAGCACTGGCCGCTGCCCGTCACCCTCACCGGCACCGCCCTCTTCGTGCTCGGTCTCGCCGCCATGCCGGTCGCGATGGTGCGCGGTCACGGGCGACGGCAGCAGGACCGCGCGGCCATCGTCGGGGACACGCTGCTGGGGAGCAGCTGGGTGCTGTTCACCTGGTCGCTCCTGCTGGGCGTGCCCCTGCGGATCGCCCTGATCGTGGCCGGTGCCGGCGACGGGCAGGACCGGGCGCGGATCGTCACCTGGGCCGTCCTCGGCGTCACCGCCGCCCTGCTCGTGTGGGGGTACACCGAGGCCCGGCGTGTGCCCCGCGTGCGGCAGGTCGAGGTGCGGCTCCCCCGGCTCGGCGCCGGGCTGGACGGTCTGCGGGTCGCCCTCCTCACCGACACGCACTACGGTCCCCTCGACCGCGCCCGCTGGTCGGCGCGGGTCTGCGAGACGGTGAACGGCCTCGACGCCGACGTGGTCTGCCACACCGGTGACATCGCGGATGGCACCGCGGCCCGCCGCCGTGCGCAGGCGGCTCCGCTCGGCACCGTGCGGGCCACCCGGGCGAAGGTGTACGTCACCGGGAACCACGAGTACTACAGCGAGGCCCAGGGCTGGGTCGACCTGATGGACGAGCTGGGCTGGGAGCCGCTGCGCAACCGCCATCTGCTGCTGGAACGCGGCGGTGACACCCTCGTGATCGCGGGGGTCGACGACGTCACCGCCGAGTCGTCGGGCCTGGCCGGTCACCGTGCCGACGTGGCGGCGGCCCTGGAGGGCGCCGACCCCGCCCTGCCCGTCCTGCTGCTGGCGCACCAGCCGAAGTTCGTGGACCGGGCGGCGGCCGCCGGTGTCGACCTCCAGCTCTCCGGGCACACGCACGGCGGCCAGATCTGGCCCTTCCACCACCTCGTCCGGCTCGACCAGCCCGCCCTCGCCGGTCTCAGCCGGCACGGCAGCCGCACCCACCTCTACACGAGTCGCGGCACCGGCTTCTGGGGCCCGCCCTTCCGGGTCTTCGCCCCCAGCGAGATCACGCTGCTCGTGCTCCGCTCCCCCGAGCCGGCCTCGGACGCCTCGGCATAGCGTGTGCCGTCAGAGCGGCGCCGGTTCCCGATGCTCCGTCAGCATCCGCAGGTAGGAACGGACTTGGGCGAGCCTGTCCGGGGTCAGGTCCGCGACGACGGTGGTGTCCTGGGACGGGGCCGCCTCGGCGAGGGCGGTGCCGTCGGGGGCGTGGACGGCGCTGGTGCCGTCGCAGGGGCGGTCGGTGGGGCCGCCCACGGGGTTGGCGAAGACCGAGTACACCGTGTTCTCGAGGGCGCGGGCCCTGCAGTAGACGGCGGCCCGGTATTCGGTTCCGGTGGCGAAGGCGGATGAGTAGACGACCGCGTGGGCGCCCGCCAGGGCCGCCGCGCGGGCGTGTTCGGGGAAGGACATGTCGTAGCAGACGCCCAGTCCGAGCTGCCAGCCGTCGACGGTCAGCAGCGTCGGGCAGGCGGTGCCGGGGGTGAACAGGACCGCCTCCACGTCGTGCCAGAGGTGCTGTTTGTCGTAGGCGACGGTGATGTCGCCGGTCGGGGCCACCGACAGCAGGGAGTTGGTGAGCCTGCCGTCGGGGTGGCGGACCGCGGCCCCGATGAGCACCGTGGCGTGCCGGGCCACGGCGGTGCGGGCGAGCGGGGCCAGGCGGTCGTCGTCGACACGTCGGGCGTGATCGGCGCGCAGCACCCCCGCATCGGCGGCCCGGACGTGGTCGGCGTGCGACACCGCCCCACCGGCTGCCGGACCGTCGCCGGCGATGACGCGGGCCAGCCCCTGGAGGTCGTACGCGCACAGGTGCAGTTCGGGGAAGACCACCAGGCGGGCGCCGGCCTCCGCCGCGCGGGCGGTGCGCGCGGCGGCCGTACGGGCGTTGTCCGCGATGGCGAGGGGCCGGGCCGCGTTCTGGACGACGGCCGTGCGCAGGGGGTGGGGCGGGAGCGGGAAGGGGGGCGGTGCGTCGTTCACCGGGCGGCTCCCGGGAGCGTCGCCTCGTCGGGCGTGCGGTGGTGTCCTGCCGGGGACGCCTCCACGGAGACGGCGGCCCTGCCGCGTGTGGCCCGCCCGCGTGCGACGAGGACGTGGTGGGCGGGGAGCAGGGAGCGGTCGGTCTCCGGGGGGAGCGGGATGTCCGTGAGGAGGTCGCCGTGCGAGGACGGGGCGTGCATGCCGAGGGGGATCGGGGGGCCGTCCGGTGGCTGGAGGGTCACCTGCCACATGGGGGCGGTCTCCGTGGCCGGGCCGGTGGCCGCCACGCGGAGGGTGCCGTCGGGGCGCAGCTGCGCGGCGGCGACGACGGCGGTGCGCGGGGCCGGGGCTCCGAGGGTGTGCATGCCGCCGTGCTTGACCAGGGGTCGGGCCGGGTCGTCCGGCAGGTGCGCGGCGACCACCTCGCCGACGTACAGGGTGTGGGCGGGCAGCGGGACCGTCCGGCGCAGACGGCATTCGACGGCCAGGACGCCCCCGGTGACCCAAGGGGTCGCCGTGACCTCGGGAGTGCCGAGGCGGACGAGGTCGCTGCTGGTCTTGTCGACGTCCGTGACGGAGAAGCTGCCCGCGAAGTCGGCGAGCGCGGCCTGGTCCTCGGCGCACAGCGTCAGCGAGAACTCGCCGGCCGCTTCGAGGCGCCGGCGGCTCGCGGTGCGCGGGCCGAGGGCCACGGCGGCGTACAGGGGCTGCTTGTTGACGAAGTACGACCACTCGGCCGACATGACGTTGGTGGTGCCGTCGTGCCCGGTGACGACCAGGCCCACGGTGCTGGTGAGCCGCTTCCACAGGTCGCCGGGGATGTCTCGGGTCATGCGTCGGCCTCTTCCATGGGTGCGCCGGCGCTCAGGGCCAGGCGGAAGCCGACCGGGTAGAGCGGGCCCGGGAAGGGGCCGTGACGGCGTCGGGTGCGGGTGAGGTCGCCGTAGCGGCAGAAGCTTCCGCCGCGGGCGACGCGGTACTCCCCCATCGTCTGGACCAGGTGGTCCGGGACGAACGGGCCGCCGGGGTAGGGGCGGTAGGTGTCGGCGACGTACTCCTCGACGTTGCCGCCCATGTCGAGGGCGCCGAACGGGGAGCGCCCGGCGGGGAACGCGCCGACCGGGGTGGTGGTGTGGACGCCCGTCTCGCGGGTGTTCGCGGCGTCCGGGTCGAAGGTGTCGCCCCACGGGTGGGTGAGCCCCTCCGGGCCCTTCGCCGCGTACTCCCACTCGGCCTCGGTGGGCAGCCGCCACGGCAGCCCCGTGCGGCGGGCGAGCCAGGCGGCGTAGGCGTCGGCGTCCTCGGGCCGGACCCCGGCGACGGGGTGGTTGGCGCGCTCGTAAGGATAGGCGCCCAGGTACCAGGTGGTGGGCCGGGCGGGGTGGCCTGTCTCGTGGAGGAACGTCTGGTACTCGGCATTGGTGACCGGGTGCACCGCGATGCGGTAGTCGGCCAGTTCGACCTGGTGCGCCGGTGTCTCCTTCTCGATCCAGTCGCGCTCCACGCCGACGTGCGCCCACCGGCCGACCGTCGCGGTCAGTTCCTCCTCGGGCAGCCCGATCTCCACGGTCCCGCCGGGCACCGCGCACGTCGGGGGTACGGCGGTCAGGCGGGGGTCGCCGGTCAGGGCGAGGATGCCTCCCGCGGCGAGCCGGTCGGCGAGGGGTGACTCGGGATCCTCGACGACGGCGGCGAGTTCGCTCGGTCCGGCCGCGGCGAGGCGGGCGGCGGCCTCGGGCGTGGGTCGGAAGCGGCGCGGGTCGGCCGGCTCCGCCTGCTCCCGGAAGTGCGGGGAGCCGGCCACGTCCTCCAGTCTCAGATGCGGGCTCATGCGGGGACCTCCGGGTCCGGCCGGTCCAGGAGCAGGTGGTGGCCGCTGCGGGCCTTGGCCTCCAGATAGGCGGTGTTGTCGGGCGTCCGGTGGACCGCCGTGGGCAGGCTCTCGGCGACGTCGACGCCGTGGGCGCGCAACTGGGCCACCTTGTCGGGGTTGTTGGTGAGGAGCCGGACACGGTGCAGGCCGAGGGCGCGCAGCATGGCGGCGGCGGTCCCGTAGTCCCGTTCGTCGGCTCCGCGTCCGAGGAGCCGGTTGGCCTCGAAGGTGTCGGCGCCCTCGTCCTGGAGTACGTAGCCGTCGAGCTTGTTGTAGAGGCCGATGCCACGGCCCTCCTGCCGCAGATAGAGCAGGACGCCGCCGTGCCGGGCGAGCAGGGACAGGGCCTCCTTGAGCTGGGGCCCGCAGTCGCAGCGCGTGGAGCCGAACACGTCGCCGGTGAGGCATTCGCTGTGCAGCCGGACCAGGGGTGCCGCCCGCCCGGACGCGGGCTCCGGTACCGGTTCCGGCTCCGGGAAGACGCACGCCACGTGCTCGCCCTCGTCCGACAGCCCCTGGAATGTGACGAGTTCGGCCGTACGGCCCTGCGCGCGGCCCAGGGTGACGGGAACGCGGGCCCGCACGGTGGCCGTCGGTGTCGCGAGGTGTGCCGGGGGCGTCAACTGGCCACCGCCCAGGCGTCGCGGACGGCCTGCCCGGCGAGAGCGCCGACGTCGAAGCGGCGCCGGACGCTTACCTCGCCGTCGGCGTCGAGCTCCACGATCAGGATCTGCCCGTCCCAGCCCGCGACCGCGACCCGCCGCTCGTCGAGCGCGAGCATGCAGGACACGCCCTGCCGGAACTCCTCGACCAGCCGTCCGGTGCGCAGTCCGGTGCCCTCCTCGTCCGTACGCCACCGGTAGAGGCCGAAGTCGTAGGAGCCGGCGAGCACGACCGGGGAGCGTGGATCGCCCAGCAGGGCCACGCACTTGACGGACTCGTCGGGGCCGAGCAGGGTCGTGCGGCGGACGACCTCCCAGCCCCTGCCGTCGTCGGCGCGTTCCAGCTGCCCGACCTGGACGGTGTGGTCGCGGGAGGCGGTCGCCACGGCCCGTCCGCCGAGGGTGGCGACGGCGTTGACCAGGTTGCCGTGTTCCCACAGCACCGTGCGGTCGTAGAGGCCGCCGAGCGCGACGGTGCGGTCGGTGGCGGCGGACGCGAAGCCGTCACCGAACGGCACGAGCGACTTCACGGAACCGTCGTGCGGCTCGCCACGCCCCGTCTCGGCGAGGGAGGCCGGGTCCAGGCCGATCAGGGCGCCGTTGTAGGTGCCGGCCACGAGCCGGTCGCCGGTGCGGCACAGGGAGGGCACGGGGGCGCCCAACGGGTCCGTGACGGCGAGGAGTTCACCGGCGGCGTTGCAGCGGTGCACGATCCCGGCGTAGGTGCCGGCGTAGAAGTGCTCGCCGTCCGCGGTGAGCGAGAGCACAGGGCTGTCGGACACCGGCATCAGCCGGGCCCGCGGTGCGGCGGTGCCGGGGTCGAAGGCGAGGACGGTGCCGGAGTCGCAGCCGACGAGGAGTTCACCGTCGAGGAGGGCCAACGCGTTGGGGCCGTGGTGGGGCGCGGCCGGTTCGGCGAGCGGGGTCGCCGTGGCGAGGTCGATGAGGTGGGGGCCGTTCCAGAAGCTGCCCACGGCGGCCCGGCCCCGCGAGACGGCGACGGATCGCGGCCACATCCGGGCGTCGCGCACCCGGTGCAGCCGGCGGCCGTCGGCGTCGAACACGTGCAGGCAGCCGTCGTAGGCGCCGACGGCGAAGGAGGAGTCGTCCTCCGCCCAGGCGACGGCACGGGCCGCGGTCCGTGCGACGGTGACGGTGCGGAGCACGGTCAGGTCGGGGGCGAGGAGTTCGACCACGCCGTCGTCGCGGGTGATCGCCAGCGTCGTGCCCTCGTGCGACCAGGCGCAGCCCTCCACGGAGGCGGGCACGCGGCGTTCGGCGGTGCGGCCGGGGTGGTCGGGGTCGGTGACGGCGACCATGCCGTCCTCGCCGACGGTGGCGACCAGGCCGTCACGGCTGACGGAGACCATCATGCAATGGGCCGCGTGCGAGGCGGCCTCGCCGCCGAAGGCCCCGGTGCGGGTGTCCCACAGCGTGGCCCGGCCGTCCTCCGAGACGCAGATCAGCCGGTCCCCGTCGGGCATCCAGGCGACGGCGTTGACGTCGTCGGTGTGCCGGGCGAGGACGGTGAGCAGGTCGGGCTCGCCCGTGCCGGAGACGCCCCGGGGGCCTTCGGGTATGCGCCAGACGGCGACGGTCTTGTCGGCGGACGCGGTGGCGAGGACGTCGGGGCGGACGGGGTTCCAGCGGACGGCGTTGACGAGGCGCCGGTGGTGCAGCCGGGTCAGCGGGCGCGGCCTGCCCGGCGCGCTCACGTCCCACAGCAGCACGGTCCCGTCGTACGAGGAGGTCGCCAGCCGTGCGCCGTCCGGGCGGAAGGCGACGTCGGTGACGGGCGCGGCGTGCCCGTCGGGGCCGGGCCGCAGATCGATGGTGCGCAAGAGGTCGTCCTCCTGAGGTCTCGGTACGTGGGGAACGGATCAGGCGGGTCGGGCGGATGAGGCGGGTCGGGCGGGTCAGGCGGGTCGGGCGGTTCAGGCCGGGGCGCCGACGGCCGCGCGGGTGCCGTCGTGCGCGGGATCGTCGCGCGATGGGCCCGCGTCGACGCCGTCGGGGTGGTCGTGGTGCCGCAGGGTGTACGGGACGGGGCGGCGGGGCAGCCAGTGGTCGCGCAGCTTGCGGAACAGGGGCCGGCCGCGGCGCGGGTTCGGCCGGGGGTCCAGGCGGTACAGGGACAGCAGCCCGGTGCGGCAGCCCACCAGCAGATGGGGCGTGTCGTCCGCGTCCCGGACCATGGCGAGCGCCTTGGGGTAGTCGGGCAGGTCCTCCAGCAGACCGGTGAACGTCACGCTCGCGTGGTCGTAGGCCGCCAGCTGCATGCCGTACGACGAGGCGACGACGAGTCCGTCGCCGACGACGGCGTTCTCGACGGTGTTGGACAGCAGCCTGGACCAGCGGGCGGCGACGCCCACGCCGACCTCGATCTCCTTGAGGCCGCCGTCCCCGACGACGTACAGCCGGCCGTCCTGCACCCAGGCCCGCTTGGGGTATTCGCCCTGGTCGAAGCGCCAGCGCACGCTCGCGTCACCGGAGTCGAGGACGGCGATGACGCCGTTGCGGGTGATGAGGACGCGGTCGCCGTCGGGGAGGTAGGCGGTCGCCCAGACCGGCAGGCCGTCCACGTCCAGGGCGGTGAGCCGGGTGCCGTCGGCGGTGTCGAGTTCGACGGCCCCTCCGTTGGTCGCGACCAGGGCCCGGGTGCCGTCCGGGGAGACCGCGACCGTGTGGAGGAGGTCGGGCAGCCGCAGATGCCAGCGGACGGTGCCGTCGCGGTCGGCGCGGAAGACGACCTGGTCGCGGGTGACGCCGACGCAGCCGCCGGCGAGCGGGGCCACGCGCCGGGTGAAGCCCCAGCCGGTGGTGTGCTCGGCCTCGACCCGGATCATGGGCCCGGCGGCGGAGTCCTCCACGCGGGCGACGGTCACCCCGGAGTCGGTGGCGCAGTACAGGGTGCGGGCGTCCTCGCGGGACGGCTGGACGTCCCACACCGCCTGCCGCCGGTGCCCGGTGTCGCGCACGAAGTCCCCGGCGGCGTCCAGTTCGACGATCGTGCCGTCCTGGCAGAGGACGTACACCTGGCCGGCATGACCGACCGTCAGATCGCTGAGCTGGTGCGGGAATCCGGTCACCGTGCGCTCGACGCGCAGGGCACGCCGGGTGTTGTCGAAGATGTGCAGCTCGCCGTCGAAGCCGCCCGCGTAGGCGCGGGTCTGGTCGGGCGAGAACGCGACGAACTCCACGTCGTCGCGGGCGAACAGCAGCTCGGCCTCCTTCTCCCCCGTGGGGCTCACCACGACGACCCCGTTGGCGACGTCGGCGTTGTCGCCCTCACCGAAGTCCTGGGTGGCCCAGAACCGGTCGTGCCGGGCGTCGTAGCGGACGCGGTGGATGTTGCCGTCGTCCAGTTTCACCAGCTCGGGAAAGGCGCCGTCGTCGAAGGAGCCGAACCGCAGGTTCCCGTGCTTGTCCGACACGGCGTGCCGGGTGGGATGTTCGGTGCAGGCCCATTCCATGGGGCTGTCGCCGCAGATGTTCGGCCGGATCTCCAGCACCTCGAAGGTGTGCAGGTCCAGGACGAGCATCTGCCGGTGGTAGCCGCTGGTGACGAAGACACGGTCGCGCCAGACGCCGATGCCGCGGGAGCTGCAGGGGGACGGCTCCTCCCGCGGCAGCAACGCCGACCGGTCGCACACCGTCGCCGGGTCGAGCCGGTCGACCAGGTCGAGGGTGTCCAGCGACCACCGGAACACCGCGCCCATCCTGTCCTTGCCGATCACCCAGCCGTCCGCGGCGGTCAGCCCGTACAGCGGCCGGCCCTCGCGGACGAAGGGCGACGAGGCCACGAGCCGCAGGTTCTCGTCGAGCAGATGAACACGGCCGTACGTGTCGGACGCGAGGAGTCCCGCGCCGTCGACGTACAGGATTCTGACGATGCGGTCCGTCGGGTTCACGATGCCTTTCCCGGCCTTTCTCGGAACGGAATTCCGGTGTTCCCGGAATTCCGTCGGTTCGCGGATCGCGGAATTCCGGGGGTGCTGGAGATGCGGGGACGCCGGGATGTCCCGGCGGCGAAATCAGAGCCGCTTCACAGAGACCGCGTCACAAGGACCGCCTCAGGGGCCGGCTCACTTGTTGGACTCGACGCCCTCGCGGACCGGGCCGTCGTCGTCATCGTCGTCGTCATCGTCATCGTCGTCGTCCCGGTCGTCGTCATCGTCATCGTCGTCGTCGAAGTCGTCGCCGGCGTTCGACCCGGTGCCGGTGCCGGTCCCCGGGGAGGTGGCGCAGTCGTCTGCGCTCGCGGCGGCCACCCTGTTGACGATCTCGCCGGTGGCGGCGTCGACGGTGACCGTGACCGGGCCCTTCCCCTGGTCGATGGTCACCTTCCAGACGCTGCTGCCGTTCCGGGTGCTGAGCGACACCGCGGTGACCCGGCCGTCGCCCAGCCGGCGGATGACCGCTTCCGTGGCGCCGGCCACGGTGCTCACCGCCTGGCCCGAGGCCGCCCGGGTGCCGAGCCCGGACGACGTGTCCGTGCGCACCCGCACGGACGACGACTCCTGGGCGGAGGACGTGTCCGTCACCTCGCCGCCCATGGCGATTCCAGCGCCGCCCACCATGATTCCGCTCACCACGATGGCCGCTATCGCATTCCGCTTCCGCATGGTTTTCCCTCCACGTCGTCGGTTGTGACACCGATGAGTATTGGGCGGCGGCGGCCTCGAATCAGCGCTCTGATCTCAACGTTGGCCGAGCGCTCGCGGACTCTTGTCGGCTCTTAACCGTCTGCTGGAGGTTCCTTGTCCCAGGGCGGTGACAGGCGGAATCCCGCCCGGTGCACGGTGGTGATCCAGGACGGGTCGCCGAGGTGGCGGCGCAGCGCCGCCACATGGACGTCCAGGGTCCGGTCGGGGCCGAAGAAGTGGGGCCCCCACACCTCGTCCATGATCTGCCGGCGGAACCGGACGGCCCCCGGCTCGCCGGCGAGGCAGGCGAGCACGCCGAACTCCTGGGGGGTGAGCCGGAGTCGGCGGCCGTGGAGGGTGGCCTGCCGGGTGTGCCGGTCCACGGTGAGCGGGCCGATCCGCCGCACCTGGGCGGCCGGAGAGGGAGCGCGCCGCCCGGGAGACGGGGTGACGGCCCGGAGTCGGGCCACCAACTCCCGTACGCCGAACGGCTTCACGAGGTAGTCGTCCGCGCCGGTCTCCGGTCCGGCGACGCGGTCGGTCTCCTCGCCGTCGGCGCCGATCACGACGATGGGGACGGTGGAGCGGGAGCGCAGGGCGCGGCAGACGTCGAGGCCGTCCATGTCGGGCAGGCCCAGGTCGAGCAGGACGAGGTCGGTGGAGCGGGCCGCGAGCGCGGTGGCGCCGGTGGCGGCGCGGTCCACGGTGTAGCCGTACCGGCGCAGCCCTTCGGTCAGGGGCCCGGCGAGCCGGTCGTCCTCCTCGACCAGCAGCAACCGCACAGAGGGTTCGTCGCCGCCGGTCCGGTCCAGGGGCTCGGGGAGGTCGGTCGCTGGTGGCACGGGTGTCTCCTCGGCGGGCCGGGGGCTGACGGAGCGGACGGTCGCCCACCGAGGGAGTGCCTGCGGGACGCACGCCGAGTGATGCCCCGACCTTATGCCCGGAAGTGGCGGGGTTGGTCCAGTGCCCGGCCAGGAAACGGTTAGTGGACGGCCAATCTTCCGGCCGCCGGAACCGCCCGGCCGGTCAGAACACCGAGACCCATTCCTCCTGTTCGGCCGGGCGCGGGCGGCGGGGTGCCGCCGTGGGCTGTCCGCCCGCCGGGCGCAGCCGGACCACGGCGTCCAGTCCGCCGCCGGGCGCGGCTTCGAGGACGACGTCGCCGCCGCCGGCCCGGGTCAGCTGGCGCACGATGGGCAGGCCGAGGCCGGTGCCCTCGTGGTAGGAGTCGGCGGCCCGCCAGAACCGGTCGAAGGCGCGCTCCCGTTCGGACTCGGTCATGCCGGGGCCCTGGTCGATCACATGGAGTTCGACGGTGTCGGACCGCTGGTCGCCGGAGCGCCGGGTGGCCAGGGTGATCGTGGTGCCGGGCGGCGCGACCCGCAGCGCGTTGGACAGCAGGTTGTCGATGACCTGCTCGAGGGCTCCGGGGACCGCCCAGACCTGCCCGGCCGGGTCGCCGGTCACGACGATGTCGACATAGTGCTCGGCGGCGAACGCGGTCCAGGTGCCGGCGCGGTCGGCGACGACGGCGTCGAGGTCGGTGGCCTCCGGCGCGGTCGCGGAGTTCTCCAGCCGGGCCAGGGCGAGCAGTCCGTGCACCATGCGGCCCAGGCGTTCCACCTCCCCGACGGCCTCGTCGAGGCTGTCGTGGGCGCGCGGGTCCAGGTAGGGCTCGAAGTTCTCCAGCCGCAGCCGCAGCGCGGTGAGCGGGGTCTTGAGCTGGTGGGACGCCTCGGAGGCGAACGCCCGCTGCGCCTGGAGCAGATGCTGCAGCCGCGCCGCGGTGCGGGTGAACGTGTCGGCGAGGCGCCGCAGTTCGGGCGGGCCCTGCGAGGTGGTGGGCGGCGCCTTGAGGCTGCCGTCGGCGAGTTCGGCGGTGGCGCGCTCCAGGGCCCGTACGGGGCCGGTGACCCAGTGGGCGAGCGCGAAGGCGATCGCGGCGACGGCCACCAGGACGCCGAGGCCGATCAGACCGAGGGTCATCCAGATGCCGTGGATCTTCGCGGTGACCGGGGCGACCGGGTAGGAGACGCGGACCACGCAGCGGACGACCGAGCCGGAGGAGCCTGGCACGGTGACGGTGAACGCGTCGCCCTGGACGACGCGGTCCTCGCGGGTGGTGGACAGGGAGCGGTCGCGCAGGGCGGCGGCGATGTCGGGCTCGGCGGACAGGTCGGTGCCGACGGCGGTGGCCTTGTCGGAGTCGGCGAGCACCTTGCCCCTGTCGTCGACGACGATGACGTGGCTGCCGTTCCCGTCGATGAAGTCGGCGACCAGTTCGGGGATGTCGGACGCGGCCCGCTGCTCGACCCGGACCTCCAGGGCCTGGGCGAGCAGTTCCGCCGAGTGGCGTCCGTCGCCGGTGAAGCGGGAGATCTCGCCGCGGGCGTAGAAGTAGCCGAGGGGCACCTCCAGGCCGAGCAGGACGAGCATCGTCAGGCTGAGGTAGCTGAGCAGGAGCCTGCGGGTCACCGGAAGGTCTCCCCGGTCCCCTGCCACGCGGGTACGGCGGTCGTGGGGGCGGGCGGTGTGGGGCCGTCGGGCGGCTGGAGCCGGAAGCCGACGCCGCGGATGGTGTCGATCCAGGCGGAGTCGCCGAGTTTGCGGCGCAGGGCGGCGATGTGCACGTCCAGGGTCTTGGTGGGGCCGAAGTAGTTGGGCTGCCACACGGTGTCCAGGATGTGCTGCCGGGTGCAGACCGCTCCGGGGTCGTCGGCCAGGCAGACCAGCAGGTCGTACTCCTTCGGCGACAGGGACACCGGTTCCTGGCCGAGGTGGACCTGGCGGGTCCGGCGGTCGATCGTCAGCGGGCCGATCCGCTGGGGGCCGCCGGACGGCCGGCCCGGCGTACCGGCGCCGGGGGCCGCCGCGCCCGCGGGCCCGGACGGGGCGGGGGCGCCCGCCGCGTAGGCGGTCTGCGAGCGCCGGGTGACGGCCCTGATCCGGGCGATCAACTCCCGGACGCCGAACGGCTTGGACAGGTAGTCGTCGGCGCCGATCTCCAGGCCGAGGACCCGGTCGACCTCGTCGCTCCGGGCGGTGATCATGATGATGGGCACCTGGGAGCGGAGCCGCAGCGCCCGGCACACCTCGATGCCGTCGATGTCGGGCAGGCCCAGGTCCAGAAGGACCATGTCGCAGGGTCCGGCGGCGAGACCCTCCGATCCGGTGCGGGCGCGGTCGACGGTGAAGCCGAAGCGGCTCAGTCCTTCCATCAGCGGGCCGGCCACCCGATCGTCGTCCTCGATCAGCAAGACACGCATTCGGCAGACTCACAAGGGGGTTGGGGAGGGGCGGGGAGTCGAGCGGAGGGGCGGGGAGGCGCCGGCGGCCGAGCGGCGGCCGGTGGACACGGGAGGACGGCAGCCCCTCGGCGGATCCGACGCGCGGCCCGCCACCGTCGAGTACGTACGCGGGGCTTCCGCTGTTCACCCGGTTTGATGTGTCATCACTCTCGTGGCGGGGCCCGGACGTTGTGACGATCATGGCGGGAGCGGAACGTTGGACGTTCCTTAACCTTCCGCTGGCAGAGCACTGCCCGGCCCCTACTCGCGGTTCCCTAGGGTGAGGGGACGGGCCGGCCGGGCGGTGTGCGACACAGCCCGCCGGCGGCTTCCCGCACCGCGGCCCTTGCGCGGCGGGAGCGGCCAACTCCCGGAAGAGAGAAAGGACACCGTGTCACGCGACTCCGACGCCGGACCCTCGTGGTTCGCGCACACCGACACGACGGGCCCCTCCGGTCCGCGCCGGGACGTCCACGCCGGCCGTCCGGGCGGCCGGGCCGACGCGGACGGGCCACTCGACGCCACCACTCGCGGTGACGCGTTCGTCATCACCGAGCTGCCGGAACCCCCGTCCTCCGCTCCGGAGACGGACCGGACGGTTCCGGACCCGGACGCCGACCGCACGCGGGTGGACCGTGCGGGGCTGTGGGAGCGGCTGGGCGACCGGAAGGCGACGGCCGTCACCGCGGCGGTCGCGGGCGGTGTCCTCCTCGGTGTGCTGCTCGTGATGTCGATGGTCACCGACGGCATCACGTTCACCTCGGACGCGACCCAGCCCGCCGGGGACGGCACGTCGATCATCACGCCCACGGAGTTGCCCGGCGGGGCCGCCCCGGCCGCCCCCTCCCCGCCGGACGAGTCGCCCACCCCCGAGGAGCCCCCCGCGGCGGACTCCCCCTCCCCGTCGGACCCGGCGAGCGGTCGGCCCGGAGGCACCGCGTCCCCGGACGACGATGACGACCACGACGACGATGATGACGACGACGATGACGACGCGGACGACCACGACGACGATGATGATGACGACGACGATGACGACGACTGAGGCGGACGGCCGCTGACCGCCTCTCCTGAAGGAAGGGCCGCCGCTGACATGACCGCCGAACGCGAGATCGTCTCCCCCGTCGACCTGTGCCGTCCGGACGGCCGGCTCGACCCGGCCGCGATCGGCTGGACGCGGCGGCCGCTGCACCGGGCGAACCTGCGCGGCTGGGGGCGGGTCAAGCGCTGGGAGTACTGGGGCATCGTCACCCCCTCGCACATCGTCGGCCTGGTCGCCTCCTCCCTCGACTACGCCGGACTGCACGGCGTCTACGTGCTGGACCGGGCCGACGGCGCCGAACTGGCCGAGGACGTCGTGACGCCGCTGGCGCGCGGCGTCCGTATGCCGGAGCGCAGCGGGGCCGGGACGGCGTCGGCCCGGGGCGGCTCGGTGACGCTGGAGTTCGCGCAGCGCCCGGAGGGGACCAGCATCGAGGCGGCCGCGCCCGGCTTCCGGCTGGAGGCGGAGGTGCCGCGGGTGGAGGGGCACGAGTCGCTGGGGGTGGTCGTGCCGTGGAGCCGGCGCCGCTTCCAGTACACGGTGAAGGACCTCGGGCGTCCCGTGCGCGGGCGTCTCACGCTGGGCTCACGGGAGTTCGCGTTCGGCGAGGCGGACTCGTTCGCGGTGCTGGACCACGGGCGCGGCAAGTGGCCGTACGCCGTCTCCTGGAACTGGGCGGCGGGGTGCGGGCCGGGGCGGGCCGTCCAGCTCGGCGGCCGGTGGACCGCCGGTACGGGTTCGACGGAGAACGCCCTGTTCGTCGACGGGCGTCTGCACAAGATCGGCGAGGAACTGACCTGGGAGTACGACCGGACGGACTGGCTGCGGCCCTGGCGCATCCACGGGCCGCGCGTGGAGGCCGGGTTCCGGCCCTTCCATGTGCGGACCGCGAAGACGAACCTGGGGATCGTCGCGAGTGAAACCCACCAGTGCTTCGGCGAGTTCACCGGACGCGCGCGGGCCGACGACGGCTCCTGGGTGGAGCTCGACGGGCTCACCGGCTGGGCCGAGGAGGCACGCAACCGCTGGTGACGAGCACGGACACGGCGCTGGAAACGCGGCAGCCAGGCGACCGGCTCGCACCGGTCGCCTGGCTGGTTGCCGCGAAGGGTTCGCTCAGAAGGCGCTGTTGTTGCAGCCCATCTCCGAGCCGAGGTGGGTGCTCTGCGCGCCCGCGTCGCCCTCGCCGTTGACGCCGCTGCCGAGGACGCCGTTGAGCAGGCCGACGACGCCGAGGACGTCGATGTTGAGGTCGTGCGACTTGCACTCGGTGCTCTGCTGGACGTTGTACGCGCTGCCCTGCGGGCCGTCGGCGTGGGCGGTGCCGGCGGCGAGGAAGCTGACGCTGCCGAGGGCGGCGACCATGACGGCAGCCTTGCGAAGCTTGAGCATTTCATCTCCGGTGGAGCGAGGTGGATGCGAAGCGAGAGGGTGACCCCTCACGATTTACGGAGATTAATGAGAAATGTCCCACATTGCCCTGTGGCGCGCCGTGTCAGAGGAAGGACGCCAGCCCTTCCAGGAAACGGTCCACCTCCTCGGCGGTGTTGTAGGGCGCGAGGCCGACGCGCAGGGCGGGGTCCGGCAGTTTGAGGGCGGTGAAGGGCTCGTGGGCGTAGAACGACCCGGCGGGGGCCACCACATCACGCGCCGCCAGATGCGCCTGCGCCGCGCGGGCGTCGCGTCCCTCCAGTGTCATCAGCAGCGTCGGGGTGCGGTCGGCCGCCTTCGTGTGGACGGTCACCGCGTCGCCGAGACCGCGCAGCCCCTCCTCCAACCGGGCGCGCAGCACGGTCTCGTGGGCGTGCAGCGAGGCCAGTGAGTGCGCGAGCCGCTCCCGGCGCGTGCCCTCGGCCGCGGGGTCCAGTGCGGCGAGGAAGTCGACGGCCGCCGTCGCGCCCGCGAGCGTCTCGTACGGCAGCGTGCCGAACTCGAAGCGCTCCGGCACCGCGTCGGAGGACGGCAGGAGCTTGTCCGGCCGCAGCGTCTCCAGCAGTTCGGGGTCGCCGGCCAGCACACCGCAGTGCGGGCCGAGGAATTTGTACGGCGAGCAGACGAACAGGTCGGCGCCCAGCGCCGGGACGTCCACCATGTCGTGCGCGGCGTAGTGCACGCCGTCCACGTGGACCAGCGCGCCGGCCTCGTGCGCCAGGTCGGCGATCCGGCGGACCGGAGGCTTGGTGCCGAGCACGTTGGAGGCGGCCGTCACCGCGACGAGCCGGGTGCGGGAGGACAGCGCGCGCTCGAACGACGCGAGGTCCAGCTCCGTGGTCGCCTCGTCCAGTTCGATCCAGCGCACGGTCACGCCGGCCCGCTCGGCGGCCTGGATCCAGGGGCGGACGTTGCAGTCGTGGTCGAGACGGCTGAGGACGATCTCGTCGCCGGCCGTCCAGCCCTTGGCCAGATGCCGGGAGAAGTCGTACGTCAACTGGGTGGCGCTGCGCCCGTGGACGACGCCGTTCGCGGGCACGGCGAGCAGGTCGGCGTACGCGGCGCGGAACTCCGCGACGGCGCGCTCCGCGTTGAGCTCCGACGGGCTGACCGTGCCCCGGTTGGACAGCGGCCCCGTCAGGGTGGCGACGATGGCGTCGGCGACGGGACGCGGCGTCTGGGTCCCGCCCGGGCCGTCGAAGAAGGCCGACCCCCCACGGAGGGACGGGAAGTGGGCCCGGAGAGCGGTCAGGTCGATGGCCATGGCCTCGGCTTTCGGAAGCGTCGGGCTCCTCAGGAGCGGAGCGGTGCGCCGGCGGGCGCCGGAGATGTCCGCGACGTCGCGTCGTCCGCCCGCACGGCAGTCCGGACGTCGCGGACACCTCCAGACTCTGGCATCCGGCCGCACGACACGTAAAGCGATGGATCGCGAAGGGAGAGTTCACGTTTCATGATGGGTGGAGGGCTCCTGCGAGGCGGTGGCGGTGCGTGATGAAGGACCAGCCGGATCTGAAGCTGCTGGCCACGTTCCTGGCCGTGGTCGAGCACGGCTCCATGGCCGCGGCGGCGGCCGCGCTCGGCTATGTGCCGTCCGCCGTGTCGCAGCACGTCGCCGCCCTCGAACGGGATCTGGACGTCGAACTGCTGGTCCGTCGGCCGGGCAGCCGGCTGATCCTCACGGGCGCCGGCCGGTCGCTGGCCCGTGCGGCCGGGGAGCTGTTCGAGGCGACCGCCCGGTTCCGTGACGCCGCCGACGGCATCGCCCGCCGGGAGGTCACCGAGCTGCGCGTCGGCGCGTACCCGAGCGCGGTGAGCCATCTCTTCCCGGGCGTGCTGTCCGCGCTGCGGCCACGGGAGCGGGGCGTGCGGGTGCGGCTGATCATCGTGGAGACGCACGCGGGGCTGCCCAGGGTCCGATCGGGCGACCTCGACCTGCTCATCGCCTACCGGTATCTCCCGGAGGACCCGCCCGCCGCCTCCGCCGAGCTGGCCCTCACCTCGCTCGGGCACGAACCGCTCGTCCTCCTCGCCGGCGCGCGGCCCGGCCGCCGCCCCCTCGCCTTGGAGGACTGCCTGGACCGGGAGTGGACGTCCGGCCTGGCCCACAGCCCCGACCGGCGGTTGCTGCACCGCTGGGCCGGTGAGCTGGGCATCTCCCCGGAGGTGACGTTGGAGACGGAGGACCTGCACAGCATGCTGGCGATGATCCGGGCGGGCCTCGCCGTGGGCTGGATCCCGGCCACGCTGATCGACGGGGAACATGGCGACGAAGGCGTGCAGCGCGTGGTGCTGCCGCCCGGCTCGGCGCCGCTGAGCCGGGAGGTCCTGGCGGTGAGCCGGCCCGGCACCCGGCCTCCGGTGGCGGACGAGCTGGTCGCGCTGCTGACGCGGGCCCTGCGGGGCGTCAGGGCGTAGCGCTTGAGGTGGTCGTGCCGTGGAGATACTCCGTCGCCGCGTCCAGCAGCCGGTCCGTCGGATGTCCGGCGTACGACGACCGGACCAGCGCCCAGAAGCCGGTCCGGTGCGGGGCGCGGGCGACCAGGACGACTTGGGCGCGGCCGTGCGTCGTGCGGGCAGCGGCCGTAGCCGAAGACCCGCGTGTGCAGGTCGAGGGCGCAGCGGTGGGCGAGCGGATGGCGGGCGCGGGGGCGGGAGACGAGGAGCGTGGTCCGCTGGGCGGAGACGTCGGCGACGGAGACGGGCTCGTCCCGGCGATGTCCCGGCACGGCGCTCCCACCGCCGTTCGCCGCCCGGCGGGGGCCACCAGCAGCCACTCGTCCGGGCCCAGCCACAGCGCGGTCAGGTCCCCGGTCCGGGCGACGGCGTGAGGCTGCACGGAAAGGTGCAGGTGCAGGAGCAGGCCCACGGCCCCCGACGCCGGGCCCTTCGGGTCGAGGCGGTCGCCGACGGGCGCGAACAACCGCTCCCCGGCGCGTTCGCGGACGCCCTTCCCTTCCCCCCCCCCGGGACCCTCACTCGAACGCCGGGACGCGTCAGGGGATGTGGGTGAGGAAGGAGTGCAGGGCGGCCACGAGTTCCGCGGGGGCGTCCTCCTGGACGAGATGGCCGGCGCCCGCGAACGTCTCGAGCCGCGCGCCGGGCACGAGCGCGGCGAGTTCCCGGCCCTTCGCGACCGGGATCCAGTTGTCCTCCTCGCCCCAGCACACGAGCACGGGGATGCCGATCTCGCCGTAGCGGTCCTGGATCTCGTCGGTGTGACGCTGGTCGGCCTGGGCGATCTGGCGGTAGAAGGCCGCCTGCCCGGACGCGTCCAGCCAGGGCTCGACGAGCCGGTCCAGGACCTCGGGGTGCGGCCCGGGACCCCCGGTGGAGGAGATGTACGCCCGGACGAGCGCGGCGTGCAGCGCGGGCGGCAACTGCGCGAGCACGTCCGCGTGTTCACGGACCAGACGGAAGAAGGGCGAGCCCCAGGGGGCGAGGGCGACCGGGTCGACCAGGGCGAGGGCGCGGTAGCGGGCGCCGTGCAGGAGGTGGGCGCGCAGGGCCACGGCCCCGCCGATGTCGTGGGCGGCGACGAGGGGTTCGTCGAGGCCCCAGTGGGCGAGGAGTTCGGTGAGGACGCGGGCCTGGGCGGCCAGGGACACGTCCTGCCCGGCCGTCTTCTCGGAGTGTCCGTAGCCGGGCATGTCCCAGACGAACACCTGGTGGTCGCGGGCGAGGGCGCGGGCGACGCCCCGCCAGACGTAGGAGGAGAACGGGGTGCCGTGCAGCAGGACGACCGGGGGGCCGTCGGCGGGGCCGAGCCGGTCCCAGCGGACGGAACCGGTCGGGCCGGCGAAGGTGCGGGCGGGCAGCCAGTCGGTCTCGGAGGTCATTCCTCTCCCGGGTGGAGATCGGCGGACACGGTCCCTCCACTCTCGCCGAGCGCCCGCTCGTCATCGAACCGGCGCGCGGCGTTCGCCGGTGCGCGGCCCGCGTCGACGCCACGCCGGGCATGCCGGACCAGACGCACAGGTCGCACAAGACACATCAGGTTGCGTGCCGCGCAACTCGGGTAGCCGGGGGAACGGCCTCCTCCCGGCAACGGTGTTGTCTACCGCGCGTATGGTCTCACCGTGAGCAACTACAGCCCTGACCAGGAGACGAGGACGTCGCAGGCCGGCGGTGTGCAGTCGGTGGACCGCGCCATCAGCGTCATGGAGATCCTCGCGCAGCGTGGCGAGGCCGGGGTGAGCGAGGTCGCCGCCGAGATCGACGTCCACAAGTCCACCGCCTTCCGTCTCCTCGGGGCGCTGGAGGCGCGCGGTCTGGTCGAGCAGGCCGGCGAGCGGGGCAAGTACCGGCTCGGCTTCGGCATCGTCCGGCTGGCGGGTGCCGTCACGGGCCGTATCGACATCACCCAGCAGGGGCGTCCCATCTGCGAGCGGCTCGCGGAGGAACTGGGTGAGACGGTCAACATCGCGGTGCTGCGGGAGCATTACGCGATCAACCTCTACCAGGTGCGCGGTCCGGGTGCGATCACCGCGCACAACTGGGTGGGCCAGCCGACGCCGTTGCACGCCACGTCGAGCGGCAAGGTGCTGCTCGCGCATCTGCCCGCCGGGGAGCGCGCGGAGCTGCTGACGCGGGCCGGACTGGAGAAGGTCACCCCGCACACCATCACGGCCCGGACGAGGCTGGAGAGGGACCTGGCCGGGGTGCGGGAGCGCGGATACTCGCTCACCCGGGAGGAGTTGGAGATCGGGCTGCACGCGATGGCCGCGCCGGTGCGCGACCGGGACGGCGACGTCATCGCCGCGCTCAGCGCGTCCGGTCCCGCCTACCGGCTCACCGAGGAGCGCATGCACGCGATGTCCCCCGTGCTGCTCAAGGGCGCCGAGGAGATCAGCCACCGGATGGGTTTCCTGGGCTGACCGGCCCTCAGCCGTCGGACAGACGGCCCGTCACCCAGGCGTGGAACGCGGCGCTGCGGTGCTCGCTGGGCACCAGGACCCCGAACCCCCTGAAGAACCCGAACGACCCGCGCAAACACGGGAGTCGGGCGCCGCCGGCACGCCTGTCGCAGGCCACCCTCCCGGAGCCGGCCGCCGTAGGACCCGTTCCGTTCGCACCCCCATCCATGCCATGCTCATGCAGACTCACTCATGAACGTCGTTCACAACCATGACCGTTGGCTGATTCGGAGGGTGGAGATGAGAGCGACATCCCGACTGGGTGTCCTGCTGGTGGCGCTGGCCGCGTTCACCACGGGCGCCGTCCCGGCCGCGAGCGCGCGGGAACCGGAGCGGCAGACGCCCCGCGTGCCGCACACCGTCGTCCTGGACGGCTCCCGTATGCAGCGGACCAAGGCCCGCCTCGATCAC
Source organism: Streptomyces sp. SS1-1 (assembly GCF_008973465.1). Taxonomy (NCBI): domain Bacteria; kingdom Bacillati; phylum Actinomycetota; class Actinomycetes; order Kitasatosporales; family Streptomycetaceae; genus Streptomyces; species Streptomyces sp. SS1-1. The sequence continues at coordinate 890,027 of NZ_WBXN01000004.1, forward strand.
GGCGACCCCCAACTTCGCCGTGCGGTGAGGGCGTTGCGTGTCCGGGCCGACAGCTGGCTGGACCAGGGCCCGTGGACGGTGGTCGACAAGCCCCGGCCCGCGCCCGGCGGCGACGTCCACGACTATCTGAGCCAGGCCCCCTACTGGTGGCCCACCACCGCCCCGACCGCCGACAACCCGTGGGGCTGCCCGTACGAGCAGCGTGACGGCGAGCGCAATCCCGAGGTCGACACCGGCACCGACCGCCAGGACGTGGAGAAGACGTTCGACTCGTCCTACGACCTCTCCCTGGCCTGGTACTACACCGGGGAGCGGAAGTACGCGGAGAAGGCCGCGCGGGTGCTGCGCACCTGGTTCCTCGACCCGGCCACCCGGATGAACCCGAACCTCGACCACGCGCAGTTCATCCCGTGCCGGTACGACGGCCGTGCGATCGGGATCATCGACTTCTCGCAGTCCTACACCGCCGTCCTCGACGCGGTCGCGCTGCTGGAGACCGGTGCGCCCGGCTGGACGGCGAGTGACCGCGCGGCCATGAGGACGTGGAACACCGACTTCCTGCGGTGGCTGCGGGACAGCGACTTCGGCCGGCAGGAGGCCGCGGCCACCAACAACCACGGCACCTTCCACGACATGCAGGTGGCGGGCCTGGCGCTCGCGACCGGCGACCGGGAACTCGCCCGCCGGACCGTGCTGGACGCGCGCGCCCGCCGTATCGCGCCGCAGATCGCGCCGGACGGCGGGCAGCCCCAGGAGCTGGCCCGCACCCGGAGCTGGCACTACTCGACGTTCGATCTGGTCGCCTACACCCGGCTGGCGGCGATCGGCCGCCATGTCGGGGTGGATCTGTGGGCCTATGAAGGACCCCAGGGACAGAGCCTGTTCAAGGCGGTGGACTATCTGCTGCCCGCCGCGACCGGCGCCGCGCCCTGGCCGCATCCGGAGCTGGAGTTCCACCGCTTCGCGGCGACGGACGTCGTGCACGCGGCGGCCGACGCCGGGGACCGCCTGGCCCGAAGGGCCGTCCCCCTGCTCGAGGAGCCGCCGGGCGGCGACCTGTGGGCCCTGCGCCCGGCGGCGGAACAGCTGGACTCGATCGCGGGCTGACCGGCGGCCCGGCGGGTCAGACCGTGGAGAGGTCGATCGCCCGGTCGACGTCGGCGGGTCGCAGGACCCGCAGGATGCCCTCCAGCAGGTAGTAGTCGGCGTACGGGAGGGAGATCTCGACGCCGTCCTCGGCCGGGCGGTTGCGGGTGCAGCGGGCCACCACCGCGTCCGCCCGGTCCGACTGCGTCGTCAGGCACGTCCGCGCCAGCGCGGTGAGCATCCGCACCGCCACCTCGCGGTACCGCTGCCGTCCACTGGCGGCGGCCAGGTCGAGCAGTCCGCAGGCCATGATCGCGCCGGCGGAGGCGTCCTTGACGTCGTGGGGCTGCTGCGGGGCGCGGAAGTCCCACACCGGCACATGGTCCGGGGTGAGGGCGCCGACGGCGTAGTCGGCGAGGGCACGCGCGGTGGCGAGGAAGCCGGCGTCACCGGTCCTGCGGTACATGGTGGTGAACCCGTAGATCCCCCAGGCCTGCCCGCGCGACCAGCAGGACGTGGGGCTGTATCCCTGCACGGTGTTCGGGCCGAGGGGGCGGCCGTCGGCCGGGTCGAAGTCGTACACGTGCGGGGTCGAGCCGTCCGGGCGGGGGAAGACGCGCCGCGCGGTCCGCGCGTGCTCGACGGCGATGTCCAGGTAGCGGCCGTCGCCGGTCTGCCGGGTCGCGAAGGCCAGCAGGTCGAGGTTCATCATCGTGTCGATGATGACGCGGCCCGCGTTGTTCGGGTCGTCGAGCCCGCCCCAGGCCCGGATGAAGCGCCCGCGCGGGTTGTACCGGCGGATGAGGGAGTCCGCCGCCCGCAGCGCGCCGGCCCGCCAGGTGTCGTCGCCGGTCAGCCGGTAGGCGGTGACCCAGGAGGGCGTGAAGAGGAAGCCGAGGTCGTGGGTGCCGGTGTCGTCCTGGCGCGGTGCCAGCTTCCGGGCCGAGGCGAGGGCCCGGGTGCGGAACGCGTCGTCGCCGCTGTACAGCCAGGCCATCCAGAGCGTGCCCGGCCAGAAGCCGCCGACCCAGTCGCCGTCCTGCGAGTACACCCACTTCTCGAATCTGGTGCCGACCGGGAAGGCGGTCACCCCGGGCGAGACGGCGGCGAGCTTGCCGACCGCGTAGTCGGCGGCCGTGCGCAGTGTGCGCAGGTCGGGGGCGGGGGCCGTCGCCTCCGCGGCCGCGGCGGGCGCCGGTAAGGCACCCGCGGTCGCGGCTCCGGCCGCCGTGGCCAGCACAGTGCGCCGGGAAACACTCATGCGGACTCCTCCAACTGCTCGGTGGGGGAACGGAGTTGACCGAGCCTTGCATGAGCCGCGCCGAGCTGTACACCCACGCGGGCGATGTTCATTCACCTGAATGACTGGGGACCCCTGGCGTCGTCGCGTTCGCCCTCCGCCTGGGACGGCTCCGTCCTCGGGACGTCGGGGTGCTGCTCCGCCGCCGTGCGTTCCGCCGGCTCGTCGCGTTCCCCCTCGGCCTGGGACGGGGTGTGCGAGTACAGCCAGCGGTCGTAGTACGAGGATCCGCTCTTCATGGCCGACCTCCCTCGACGGTTCTCTCCATGCTCCCCCCGGTGCGGCCGGCCGACCAGCTCAGCGGGTGATCCCCAGGCGGGCGCAGGCGGCGCGCAGCTCCGGGACGCAGATCTGCGCGGCGGTGTGGACGCCCGGACGCACCAGGGTCCGCTCCACGTCCCCGGCGGTCACCGCGACCGGGGTCAGCAGAATGGCCGGGATGTCCCGGCGGGTGGCGCTGTCGACGGTGGTGGTCGCCACGTCGTCGAGGGACTCGCCCCGGCCGAGGGCCACGGCCATGGCGGCGGCCGCGGCGGCCTCCTTCTCGAACGGCTTGTACACCGTCATGGCCTGCCGGCCGGCGACGACGCGGCGTACGGCCTCCAGATCGGCGTCCTGCCCGGTGACCGGCGGCGGCTTGTCGACCCCGGCCTTCCTGAACGCGGAGACCACCCCGGCGGCGATGGCGTCGTTCGCGGCCAGGACGCCGCTGATGCGGTCCGCCCCGAGGGCGGTGATCGCGGCGGACATGTTGGCGTGGGCGCTCTCCGGGCTCCAGCCGGCGGTGTCGTAGGAGCGGGCGATGGTCGCCTCGCCGGCCAGGACCGACAGTGCGCCGCGCCGGAACCATCCCGCGTTGGCGCTGCTCGGGTCGCCGTTCATCATGACGACGGTCCGGCCCTTCCCGCGGGCCCTCATCGCCGTGAGCAGCGCCTCGCCCTGGAGCCGGCCGACCTGCGCTCCGTCGAAGCTGACGAACCCGGAGACGGGCCCCTCGGCGAGGCGGTCGTAGGCGACGACGGGGACACCGGCGCGGCGCGCCTCCTGGATCGAGGAGCGCAGCGCCTTGCTGTCGGCCGGATCGAGGATCAGCACCTTCACCCCCTTGGTGATCATGGAGGTGACCTGGTCCCGCTGGCGGGAGGCGTCGGCCTCGGCGTTGGCGTACACCACCCGGCAGCCCGCGCACCGCCGGGTGACGTGCTTCTCGATCAGCGGCTTGTCCGCGTGCTCCCAGCGGGGGGTCACCCGGTTCGGGAGCAACAGGCCGACGGTGAAGCTCTGTCCACCGGTCCTGTCGTCCGAGCCGCATCCGGTCAGGGACACCGTGAGCAGTCCCGCGACGAGCGCCGCGGCGGCGTGCAGCGTACGGGTGCGCATCCCAGCTCCCCTCGTCGCGTTCAGGGCGCGCGGCCGGCGGCGGCACGGCTCGGCACGATGACCTCGCTCCAGACCTGCTTGCCGCCGGCCACCGGGAACGATCCGGTGGCCTCGGACACCGCCTCGACCAGGAGCAGTCCCCGGCCGCCGGTCGACTCCCAGTCCACGATGACCGGCTTGGCGGGGGCGCGCGGCGAGGAGTCGCTGACGCAGACGCGCACCCGGTCGCCGCGCAGGACCAGATCGAGGCGGACCGAGCCCTGGGTGTGCACGAGGGCGTTGGTGACCAGTTCGGAGACGACGAGCAGCACGGCGTCGGCCGCGTCCTCGACGTGCCAGCGGCGCAGGGTGCGGGCGGTGAACCGGCGGGCGTGCATCACGGCGTCGGGCAGCCGCCACACCACCCAGCCGGCCCGGATCGGCTTGGTCCGCATGCCGTCGTAGCGCAGGAGGAGCAGGGCCACGTCGTCCTCGCGCGGGCCGCCGTCGCCGAGCAGCTGGTCGGCGGCGCGGGGCAGGTCGGCCGGGTCGGCGGCGGCGAGCGCGGCGCGCGTGCGTTCCATGCCGACGTCGAGCGGGAGGTCGGCGGCCTCCACGAGGCCGTCGGTGACCAGCGCGAGCACGGTGCCGGTGCCCAGCGCGACCGCCGTCATCGGGAACTCGGCGTCCGCGAGGACGCCGAGCGGGGGCCCGCCCTCGACCAGCACCTCCTCGGTGGTGCCGTCCGGGTGGCGCAGCAGGGGCGCCAGATGCCCGGCCCGTACGAAGAGGAAGTTGCCCTCCTCCATGTCCAGTTCGACATAGCAGCAGGTGGCGAAGAGGTCGGTCTCCATACCGGTGAGCAGGCGGTTGGCGTGGGCCATGACGACGTCGGGCGGGTGTCCCTCGACGGCGTAGGCCCGCACCGCCGTCCGCATCTGGCCCATGATCGTGGCGGCTCCCGCGCTGTGCCCCTGCACATCGCCGATGACGAGGGCGACCCGGTCGTCGGACAGCGCGATGACGTCGTACCAGTCGCCGCCGACCTGCAGGCCGCGCCGGGCGGGCAGATAGCGGGCGACGGCCGCGCCGCCGGGCAGCTCGGGCAGGCGCCGGGGCAGCAGGCTGCGCTGGAGCATGGTCGCCAGCTCCTGCTCGGCGTCGTGCGCGTGCGCCCGTTTCAGGGCCTGTCCGACGAGCGCGGCGGTGGCCGTGAGCAGGGACCTCTCCTCGGGGGTGAACTCGTGCGGCCGGTCCCAGCCGACCAGGCACACCCCGGCGACGCTGCCCTTGGCGGGCAGGGGCAGCACGGCGAGACCGCCGGAGCCGATGCCCGCGAGCGCGGGTTCCAGGGGGGTTCCGGCGGGCCAGAGGTCCATCCGGCCGTCCCGCAGGGCGAGTTGCAGGGTGGGCACGGCGCTGATCGGGGCGTCGGGCCACTCCGAGCGCCACTGCGCCCGCCACGCCTGCGGCCAGGCCGACGGTTCGGGCGGGTCGAGCAGGGTGACGACGAGCCGGTCGTCCCGGATGTCGGCCAGCGCCACCCGGTCGGCGCCCAGCGGCTCCCGCAGCGCGGTCACGGCGACCCGGCCGACGTCCTGGACGCTCACGGCGTCGTCGAGGGCGGCGGTCAGCCACTGGATGCGGGACACGTCGTCGGTGGTGCCGTGCTCCACGGAGGTGGCCGTGACCACGCCCAGCACCTCCTCGGGCCGGTCGCCGGAGGCGGGCCGCACCCGGCAGCTCAGGCTCAGCCAGCGCAGCTCGCCGGAGGGACGGCGGACCCGGAACTCCAGTTCCCGGCGGACGGGGGCCTGCGAGGTCGGTTCGAGGACGGCCATCAGCGCGGGCATGTCCTCCGGGACGGCGTGCCCGAGCAGGGAGTCCACCTTGCCGTCGAAGGCCTCCGGGGTGGTGCCGACCAGTTCGAGCAGGGTCTCGTCGGCGTCGATCAGGCCGGTCTCGGGGACGAGGACGAAGGAGCCGGCGCGCATGGCGTGCAGGGCGCGGGCGAGCAGGTGCGGGGGTGCGGTGCCGGCCCGTTCGGCGCCGAGCAGACGGCCGACGTTGTCGGCGTAGCACTCGAGGAAGCGCTGCTGTCCGGCGTCGAAGCCGTCCGCCGAGGTGCCGACGACGACGAGGCAGCCGAGTCCCCCGTCGGTGCCGCGCAGGGGCAGCGCGCCGAGGGAGACGCTCTTGTCCGGGGGCGGTGCGGGTGCCCCCTCGGGATAGGAGGCCAGGGCGGCGGCGTTCAGCCAGAGGGGGCGGCCGGTGCGGAAGGCGTGGGCGGCGGCCGAGCCGCCGGTCGCGGACAGGGTGGGCGGCAGCCGGTGCTCCGGGGAGTCCAGCCCCGCCGAGTCGAGCAGCCGCAGTTCGGGTTCGTCCGGGTCGGCCGCGTAGACGGCGGCGAGCGCCGTCCCCGCGAAGGTCAGCGCCCGGCCGCCCGAGGCGGCCTGTCCCGCCGTGAGCGCCGCACCGGTGCCCGTGATGCCGGCCTCCGGTGCGTCCGGCTCCGGAACTCCGGTCCGGGCACGGCCGTCATGAGGCATGTCCGCAACCTTCCTCCCGTCCCTGCCGGAGGTGCTGGGGGAGATCGGGGGCACCCTCACGCGGAAGGCGCACGGGAACCCGGGACACCAGAATCGCATATCCGGATGATCCGGACATATCTGCCGTAGGGGCCTCTTCGTCCGCTGGTGGGAGGGCTGTCACTGCGTTCGCCGATCGACCGGGCCGGTGTCAGACTGACCAGGTGGTCGTCATGCCGCCGCCACGGAGCACGCACCGGCCGGGAGCCGGGCGCCGGCGCGTGGCCGCACGGTCGGCCCGCCTTCCACCCGGCCGGGCGCATGGTGCCTGAGCCGGCCGGCGGGTGGGCGCGCCCGCCGCCCCGCACCGGCCGTCACCGGTTCCGCCGACGCGCCACGGCACCGCCGGCCCGGCGGTGCCGCCCCGGCACGCTCGGGAGGTCTTCCGTATGAGAACTCGCATACGGGACACCGCCGTCGCCCTGGTCGCGGCCACCACGGCCGTCGCCCTGGGAGCCTGCGGGTCGGACAACGGAGGCGGCTCCGGCGACGGGAACGGACCGAGGATCGGGATCCTGCTGCCGGACAACACCACGACCCGCTGGGAGACCGAGGACCGGCCGCTGCTGGAGAAGGAGATCGAGAAGCGCTGCGGCGACTGCACGGTGATGGCCGCCAACGCCAAGGCGGACGTGGCCGCGCAGCAGCAGCAGATGGACTCGATGATCGCCAACGGGGCCGACGCCCTGCTGCTGGTGGCGGTGGACTCCCGCGCGATGGCCTCCGCGGTCCGCAAGGCGCAGGAGGCCGGCATCCCGGTCATCGCCTACGACCGGCTCACCGACGGGCCGATCGCCGGGCACGTCTCCTTCGACGGCGAGGAGGTCGGCCGGCTCCAGGGCACGGCCCTGCTCAAGGCGATGGGCGACGAGGTGCCGGGTGCTCAGATCGTCATGATGAACGGCGACCTCACCGACCCCAACGCGGTCCTGTTCAAACGCGGCGCCCTGTCCGTGCTGCGGGGCAAGGTGAAGATCGGCAAGAGCTACGACACCCTCCAGTGGCGGCCCGAGGCGGCCAACCAGAACATGTCCGCCGCCATCGCCGCCCTCGGCGGCGACGACATCGACGGGGTGTACGCCGCCAACGACGGACTCGCCGCCGGCAGCATCTCCGCGCTGCGGGCGAACCAGGTCCGTCCGCTGCCCCCGGTCACCGGTCAGGACGCGGAACTCGGCGCCATCCGCCGCATCGTCCGGGGCACCCAGTACATGACCGTCTACAAGCCGTTCCTCCCGGAGGCGACCGCGGGCGCCGAGATGGCCGTGGCGGCGGCCCGCGGGGAGAACCTGGACCGGGTCGCCGAGGACGAGGTGACGACCGGCGACGGGCACGAGGTGCCGACGGTGACGCTCGCCCCCGTGTCCGTGACCGTGAACAACATCAAGGACACCGTGGTGAAGGACGGCGTCTACACGGTCCGCCAGATCTGCGTCCCCGACCTCGCCGCCGCGTGCCGTACGGCCGGACTGACCTGACCACCGGTCCGGCCCGGCCGGACGCACGGGAAGGAGATCGTCTCCGTGTCCTCTCCCCCACTGCTGGCCCTGCGCGGCGTGAGCAAACGCTACGGCGCCGTGGAGGTCCTGACCGACATCGACCTGGAGATCCGGGCCGGCCAGGTCGTCGCGCTCCTCGGTGACAACGGCGCCGGCAAGTCCACGCTGGTCAAGGTGATCTCCGGGGTGTCCCCCGCCGACCGGGGCGTCATCGAGTGGGAGGGCCGCCCGGTCCAGGTCCGCCGCCCCGCCGACGCCCGCGAACTCGGCATCGCGACCGTCTACCAGGACCTCGCCCTGTGCGGGAACCTCGACGTCGTCGGCAACGTGTTCCTCGGCCGCGAGATCCGCCGGTACGGCTTCCTCGACGAGATGGAGATGGAACGCCGCACCCTCCACCTGCTGGAACGCCTGACCCGGGGCCTGCCCGACCTGCGGGCCCCCGTCGTCTCGCTGTCCAGCGGCCAGCGGCAGACGGTCGCCATCGCCCGCTCGCTCCTCGGCGAGCCGCGGCTGATCCTGCTGGACGAACCCACCGCGTCGCTCGGGTTCCAGCAGAGCACCGAGGTCATGGACCTCGTGGACGAGCTGCGCGACCGGGGCATGGGCGTGCTGCTCATCAGCCACAACATGGGCGACGTCAAAGCCCTCGCGGACCGGGCCGTCGTGCTGCGGCTGGGCCGCAACAACGGCTTCTTCGACGTGAACACCGCCTCGCAGGAACAGATCATCTCGTCCATCACCGGCGCGACGGAGAACACGCCCCGCCGGCCGGCGCACCAGGAGGCGGCGTGGTGAAAGGGACCCGCACCATGGCGGACGACCGGGGCACCGGGACCGCGTCACCCCCGGCCGGGGACGGCCGCGGCCCCCGCGGCCAGGCCGTGGCCGGCGCGCTGCGACGCTGGGTGGCCGTCGCCCGCCGCCGGCTGCGGGCCGGTGAGGTGGGCTCGCTGCCCGTGGTGGTCGTCCTGGCCGTCGTCTGGATCACCTTCCAGTCCCTCAACGACAACTTCCTCTCCCCCCGGAACCTGTCCAACCTGAGCGTGGACATCGTGGGCACCGGCCTGATCGCCGTCGGCATCGTCTTCGTCCTGCTGCTCGGCGAACTCGATCTGTCCGTCGGGGCGATCAGCGGGCTCGCGGCGGCCGTCTTCGCCGTCCTCAACGTGCAGAACGGGGTGCCCGAGTGGCTGTCCCTGGTCATCGCCGTGCTCGCCGGCACCGTCGCGGGCGCCGTCCAGGGCTACTCCTTCGCGAGAACCCGGGTGCCGGCGTTCGTCGTCACGCTCGCCGGGCTGCTCACCTGGAACGGCCTCATGCTCTACGTCCTGGGCACCAGCGGCACCATCAACCTGGACGACAACGGGCTGGTGGCCGAACTGACCGGCTACTACTTCACCCAGGACGCCGTCGGCTACGCGGTGGCGGCGCTGGCGGTGGGACTCGTCCTGCTGGCGTCCTGTCTGGACCGGCGGCGCCGGTTGGCCGCCGGGATGCCGCACCGGTCGCTCCAGGCGATCGTCGCGCGGGCCGGCGGACTCGCGGTCATCGCGTTCGCGGCCGCGTACCTGCTCAACCGGTTCCAGGGGCTGCCGCTCGCGCTGCTGATCTTCCTAGTGGTGGTGGCCGGGCTCGACATCGTGCTGCGGCGCACCCACTACGGACGGCAGGTGTACGCCCTCGGCGGCGGGGTGGAGGCCGCCCGCCGGGCCAGTCTCAACGTGACCCGGGTGCAGACGGCGGTGCTCGCCGTGTCCGGGACCATGGCCGCGATCGGCGGGCTGTTCCTGGCCTCGCGGATCACCTCGGTCAGCCAGAGCTCCGGCTCGGGCGTCCTGCTGCTCAACGCGATCGCGGCGGCCGTGATCGGCGGGACCAGCCTGTTCGGCGGGCGGGGTTCGACCTGGTCGGCGGTGCTCGGCATGCTCGTCATCCAGTCGATCGCCTCCGGCATGGCCATCACGGACACCCCCGCGGCCATCCAGTTCATGATCACCGGAGGAGTGCTGTTCGCGGCGGTGGTCATCGACGCGCTGTCCCGCCGCTCGCAGGAAGCCCACGGCCGCGCGTGACCCCGCGAACGCGGCGCCGGACAGGCGGGAGGTGAGGGCGGTGCTGGCCGTGAACCCCACCGACGGTGACGCGGTCCTGGCCACCTTCGGCGCCCTCGGCGTCCTGGTGGTGATCTTCGCCGAGTCCGGTCTGCTCGTGTTCGGCTTCTTCCTGCCCGGCGACACGCTGCTCCTGCCGGCCGGGGTGCTGTGCGCCGCCGGTGCCGGCCAGGGGCTGGTGCTGTGGCAGGTGCTGCTGTGCGCGGCCGCCGGGGCCCTGCTCGGCGGCCAGGTCGGCTATCTGATCGGGCGGCACGGCGGCCGGGCGCTGCTCGCGCGCACCTCCAGACCGCGCGTGCGCGAGGCGGCGGCCCGCGCGGAGACCCTGCTCGCCCGCTACGGGTACGGCAAGGCGCTGGTGATCGGCCGCTTCGTGCCGCTGGTCCGCACGGTCCTGCACCCGGCGGCCGGGGCGCTGGGGGTGCCCGCGCGGACCTTCACGCTCTGGCAGATCGTCGGCGGGCTGCTGTGGTCCCAGAGCCTCGTCCTCGCCGGCTACGCGCTCGGGCACTCCGTCCCCGACATCGAGTCCTATCTGCTCCCCCTGGTCGCCGGCGTCGTCGTGATCTCCCTGCTGCCCGCCATCCCGGTCCTCGCCCGCTCCCGCCGTGAGCGCCGCGACCGCTGAGCCCGGCGGAACGCGCCGCAACCCCCTCGCAACCTTGCGTGTGGTGCGCTGGGCCGCATGTATGAGGAGACCCCGCGCGTCGAGCTCACCCCCGCGGCCGCCGACCTGCTCCGGCGGCTGCACGCGGCCCACGGGCCGCTGATGTTCCACCAGTCCGGCGGCTGCTGCGACGGCAGCGCGCCCATGTGCTACCCGGAGGGCGAGTTCCGCACCGGCGGCTCCGACGTGCTGCTCGCCGAGCTGGAGGTCGAGGGGGTGGCGGAGCCGGTGACGTTCTGGATGTCACGCGCCCAGTACGAGGCGTGGCGGCACACCCGTCTGATCGTCGACGTGGTCGAGGGGCGGGGCAGCGGATTCTCCCTGGAGGCACCCGAGGGAGTGCGTTTCCTGATCCGTTCCCGCGTCGTCGGCGCTCAGTGACGTCGCGAGCCGTCGCCGTCTGGTGCACTTCCCCCGAGTGCTGCCACCTTTGACGTGACCTCAGGGGGGATCGTGACGCTGTACCGGAGGAGATTCGGCACGGCCCGGGCGGCGCTCACGCTGCTCACGGCGTTCGGCGCGCTGGCCGGTGCGGCCCTGACGGGTGCGGCACCGGCCGGCGCCGTGCAGCGCGGCACGCGCATCGCGCCGGGTGTGGTCTACGACGAGTTCGACATCGCGGCGGCGAGAGGCACCGCGCACGCGCACGTCCTCACCGTCGACCTGCGGGAGCGGCGGGTCCGGCTGGGCCTGCTGCACCCCGGTGCGGTGGCCGCGCGGGCGCCGGTCTCCCGGCAGGCGGCCGCGCTGGGAGCCGTCGCCGGGGTGAACGGCGACTTCTTCAACATCAGCGAGACCCAGCACCCCGGCGTCCGGCCGACCGGGGCGAGCGTGGGCCCGGCGATCGCGCGGGGCCGGATGCTGAAGGGCGCGGTGCCGGACGGCCAGCGCTTCGGCCCGGCGCTGCCGCCCGGCACGAGCACCGCGGACGTGTTCGGGGTGGGCGCCGACCGGCGGGCCCGGCTGGACCGCCTGCGCCTGACCGGCTCCGTGCGCACTCCGGAGGGTGTGCTGCCGTTACGTGGACTGAACCAGTACGCGCTGCCGGTCGGCTCGATCGGGGCGTTCACGACGGCCTGGGGCAGCGCGTCCCGGGTGCGGGCCACCTGCGGCACGGACACCGACCGGGCGGCCCCGTGCAGCACGGACACCTACGAGGTGACGGTCCGTCGCGGCCGGGTCGTGGCGGCCTCGGACACCCCCGGGGAGGGCCCGGTGGCCGCGGGCACCACGGTTCTCGTGGGCCGGGAGGAGGGGGCGCGGCGGCTGCGGAAGTTCTTCGTGGGCGAGCGGGTGACGGTACGGCACCGGCTGGTGGCGGCGGCGTCCCGGGTTCCGTACCGCTTCGCGCTCGGCGGCTATCCGGTGCTGGCGGGCGGACGGCCGTTGCCCGGCCTGGACGACCGGACGTCGGCGGTGCGGACCGCCGTCGGTGTCGCGGACGGCGGCCGACGCGTGACGCTGCTCGCGCTGGACGGCGCGCCCGCGTACCGCACCGGGCTGACCATCGCGGAAGTGGCGGCGGTCATGCGGGAGTTGGGGGCGGTGCGCGCCTTCAGCCTGGACGGCGGCGGTTCCTCGACCCTGGTCGCCCGTGCGCCGGGCGCGCCGGCCGTCTCCGTGCGCAACCACCCGTCGGACGGGGAGGAGCGGCCGGTCGCCAACGGCATCGGGGTGTTCTCGACGGCCTGAGCCTCACGGCCTCAGACCGCTGACGATGTCCGCCGTGGCGGTCAGTCCGCTGTGGATGGTCGGCGCCATGCTGGTGCTGGCCAGGTAGAAGCCGAGCAGCAGGCAGACCAGCGCGTGGGTGATCTTCAGTCCGCCGTTGCGGACGAAGATCACCGCCAGAATGAACAGCAGCAGTACCACCGAGATGGAAATGGCCATCGTCAACCTCCTCCGCCACGCCGTCACGCCCGGTTCACGGCGTTCGGGCGCAAGTGTGGCGTAGCGGAGGGTTCGTCCGGGCGGCTGACCTGTCCCCCGAACGTGTGATGTTCGCCGGAAGCCCGCCTGTACCGGGACGGGCTTCCGCCGGGTGGTGCGCCGGTGCCTCAGGGAGCCTGGAGGTCGACCAGTCCGGCCAGCGCCTCGCGGTGGACGCCCGCCGTGCCGTAGGCGAGCGAGTCGGCCTTGGCCCGCTTCAGGTACAGGTGGACCGGGTGCTCCCAGGTCATGCCGATCCCGCCGTGCAGCTGCAGGGCCTCCTCGGCGGCGTGGACGGCGACCGGGGACGCGTAGGACTGGGCGACGGCGACCGTCACCTCGGTGTCCTCGCCGGTCGCCAGCGCGTCGGCGGCCGCGCGGGCGGCGGCGCGCAGGTTGACGACCTCCAGCCACAGCTGGGCGAGCCGGTGCTTGAGCGCCTGGAAGCCGCCGACGGGGCGGTTGAACTGCTTGCGCTCCTTCAGATAGCGGACCGTCTCGGTCAGCGTCCAGTCGGCGAGCCCGAGTTGCTCGGACGCGAGCAGTCCGGCGCCGGCGCGCAGCGCGCGTCGTACGGCGGGCTCGGCGTCGCCCAGCAGACGGCCGGGGGCGCCGTCCAGGGTGACCGTGGCCACGGGCCGGGTCAGGTCCAGGGACGGACGCGGCGTGACCGTCACGGCGTCGGCGTCGACGGCGTACAGCCCGCCGTCGTCGGCCGGGACGAGCAGGACGTCGGCGATCGCCGCGTCCGCGATGCCGGTCAACTCACCGTGCAGCGCGCCTCCTTCATGGCGTACGACCGTGTAGGCGCCGCCCGCCGCGGTGTTCAGGGCGAGCGCGAGCGCGGCGACGGCCGTCGCGGACGCCAGCCGGCCGAGCAGCTCCTCGTCCCCGCACTCCAGCAGGGCCTCGGTGGCCACGACCGCGCTGGTCAGATACGGCACCGGGGCGACGGCCCGGCCCAGCTCCTCCAGGACGACGGCGGCTTCGCGGTGCGTGGCGCCCTGGCCGCCCAGCTCCTCGGGGATGAGGAGGCCCGCGAGTCCCATGGTGCCGGCGAGCGCCTTCCAGGCCGCGACGTCGTGCGGCGCGCCGGACTCGGTGCGGGCGATGACGCCGGGGGCGTCGCAGTGGTCGGCGAGCAGGTCCCGCACGGCGGCCCGCAGCGCCTCCTCCTCCTCGGTGTACAGCAGGTCGGGCTGGGTGCTCATCGGGCGAGGTCCTTCCAGGCGACGTCCTTGTCGGTGCGCGGCTCGGCGGGCAGGCCCAGGACGCGCTCGGCGACGATGTTCAGCAGGACCTCGCTGGTCCCGCCCTCGATGCTGTTGCCCTTGGAGCGCAGGTAGCGGTACCCGGCGTCACGGCCGGTGAAGTTCACCTGCTCCGGCCGGCGCATGGTCCAGTCGTCGTACAACAGGCCCTCCTCGCCGCGCAGTTCGACCTCCAGGCCGCTGATCTCCTGGTTGAGGCGGGCGAAGGCGAGCTTCATGCCGGCGCCCTCGGGGCCGGGCTGGCCGGCGACGAGCTGCTGGCGCAGCCGTTCGGCGGTGAACCGGGACACCTCGGCGTCCACCCACAGCCTCAGCAGCCGCTGGTGCAGGTCGTGGGTGCGCAGTTCGGGCCGTTCGCGCCAGGTCTTCGCGAGGGGGCCGATCATGCCGCCCTCGCGGGGCAGCCGCATGCCGCCGATGGCGACGCGCTCGTTGTTCAGGGTGGTCTGGGCGACCCGCCAGCCGTCTCCGACCTCGCCGAGGCGGCGGCTGTCGGGGATGCGGACGTCGGTGAGGAAGACCTCGTTGAACTCGGCCTCGCCGGTGATCTGGCGGAGCGGACGGACCTCGACGCCGGGGTCGGTCATGTCGCACAGGAAGTACGTGATGCCCGCGTGCTTGGGCACGTCCGGGTCGGTGCGGGCGATGAGGATGGCCCAGCGGGCGATGTGGGCGCTGGACGTCCACACCTTCTGCCCGTTGACAACCCAGTCGTCGCCCTCGCGGACGGCACGGGTGCCGAGCGCCGCCAGGTCGGAGCCGGCGCCGGGCTCGCTGAAGAGCTGGCACCAGACCTCCTCGCCGGTCCACAGGGGCCGCAGGAAGCGCCGCTTCTGCTCGTCGGTGCCGTACCTGAGGATGGTCGGCGCGGCCATGCCGAGGCCGATGCCGATGCGCCGGGGCTCGTTGTCGGGGGCTCCGGCGGCCTCCAGTTCGGCGTCCACGACGGCCTGGAGGGAGCGGGGCAGGCCCAGGCCGCCGAGGCCCTCGGGGTAGTGCACCCAGGCGAGGCCCGCGTCGAAGCGGGCGCGCAGGAAGTCCAGGCGGCCGGTGGTGGCCGGTGGGTGCGCGGCGAGCAACTCCTGGGTGCGGCGGCGCAGTTCGGCGGCGTCGGTCATGCCGCTCCTCCTTCGGTGAGTCCCGGGAGCACGGCGACTCGGCCGGTGGTGACGCCGTCGGCGACCCGCTGGACGGCCGCTCCGGCCCCGCCCAGCGGGACGCGCTCGCTCACCAGCGGCTTGACGGCTCCCTGCGCGGCCATCTCGGTGAGCTGTTCGTGGCAGTGCCGGACCAGTTTGGGGTTGCGGGTGTTGTACAGGCCCCAGTGCAGGCCGAGGATCGAGTAGTTCTTCACCAGGGCGTGGTTGAGGGCGGGGGCCGGGATGGTGCCGCTCGCGAAGCCGAGGACGACGATCCGGCCCTCGAAGGCGACGACCTTCGTGGACTGGGTGTAGGCGTCACCGCCGACGGGGTCGTACACGACGTCGGCGCCCCGGCCGCCGGTCGCCTCCTTGACGGCGGCGATGACGTCCTCGGTGTGCCGGTCGATCACCACGTCGCAGCCGAGTTCGCGGGCCACGGCGGCCTTGGCGGCGCCGCCCACGACCCCGATGACCCGGGCGCCGGCGGCCTTGCCGAGCTGGACGGCGGCGCTGCCGACCCCGCCCGCGGCGGCGTGGACCAGCAGGGTCTCGCCGGCTTCGAGGCCCGCGCGGCGGTGCAGGCCGAACCAGCCGGTCTGGTAGCCGATGTGCAGGGCGGCCGCCTCGGCGTCGTCGAGGGCGTCGGGGGCGGGCAGCAGGGCGGCGGCGTCCGCGACGGCGTACTCGGCGAATCCGCCGTGCGGCAGCGCGGGGGTGGCGAGGACGCGGCGGCCGTCCTCGGTCTCGCCGCAGATCTCGACGCCGGGCGTGAACGGCAGCGGGGGCCGGACCTGGTACTGGCCCCGGCACATCAGCGCGTCGGGGAAGTTGACGTTCGCGGCGCGCACCTTCAGCAGGACCTGGCCGTCGCCGGGCGTGGGCGGTTCGACGTCCGCGAGCCGCATCACCTCGCCCGGTTCGCCGTTGCGATGCACTTGCCATGCCTGCATGCGGAGCCTCCACGGGGGACTGCGTCGTCTGTCCGGGTCGGTTCGCATACTAAGCGGTCGCTTGCCGATCAGGGAACCGTCGGACGCGTCACGTCTGCCGCGGCCGCGCCCGGACGTGCATCCGCTCGCCCTGCGGCCCGAACAGGCTCAGGAACTCCACGGGCCCCTCCCCCGTCGAGCCGAACCAGTGCGGGACCCGGGTGTCGAACTCGGCGGCCTCCCCGGCGCCGAGCACCACGTCGTGCTCCCCCAGGACGAGCCGCAGCCGGCCGGACAGGACGTACAGCCACTCGTATCCCTCGTGGGTGCGCGGCTCCGGCGGGCAGCTGCGCTGCGGTTCGAGCACCTTGAACGCCTGCAGGCCGCCGGGCTGGCGGGTGAGCGGCCAGTGCTTGCGGCCGTAGCGCTCGATCGGCTCGGTGGCGCGCACCCTCGGGTCGCCGACGGCCGGGTTGCCGACCAGTTCGTCCAGCGGCACCTGATGGGCGCGGGCGATCGGCAGCAGCAGCTCCAGGCTGGGGCGGCGCAGGCCCGACTCCAGCCGGGAGAGCGTGCTCACCGAGATGCCGGTGGCCTCGGACAGCGCCGAGAGCGTCACCTCGCGCTCCTTGCGCATCCGGCGCAGCCTGGGACCCACACCGGCAAGGACGTCGTCGTCGCTCATCTTGTCGTCCGTCATACGGCCATTGCAGTTTCGGCAAACATGTTTGTCAATCCCGCACCGGGCGGCGCACGGTACAGGTGGAGGTGGTCATCGTGACCGAGACATACGAAGTGATCGTGATCGGCGGAGGCGCGGCCGGGCTGTCCGCCGCGCTCGTCCTGGGCCGTGCCCGGCGCCGGACCCTGGTCGTGGACGCAGGGGAGCCGCGCAACGCGCCCGCGGCTCATATGCAGGGCTATCTGACCCGTGACGGCATGCCGCCCGCCGAGTTCCTGGCGGCCGGGCGGGAGGAGATCGCGCGGTACGGGGTGGAGCTGGTCCGGGACCGGGCCGTGGACGTCTCGCGGGAAGGGGACGCCGGCGACTTCACGGTCGGGCTGGCGGGCGGCCGGAGCGTCCGCGCACGGCGCCTGATCGTCGCCACCGGCCTCAAGGACGAGCTGCCGGCCGTCCCCGGCGTCGCCGAGCGCTTCGGCGCGGACGTGCTGCACTGCCCGTACTGCCACGGCTGGGAGGTCCGCGACCGGGCCTTCGGCGTCCTCGCGACCACCCCGCTGAGCGCCCACCAGGCGATCATGGTGTCGCAGTGGTCGAAGGACGTGACGTTCTTCCTGCACGAGGTCCCCGAGTCCGACCTCACCGCCGACGACGTGCGCCGGCTGGCGGCGGCCGGCGTGACGGTGGTCCCCGGCCGGGTGGCCGAACTGACGGTCGAGGACGACCGGCTCACCGGCGTCCGCCTGGCCGACGGCACGGCGCACGCGCGCGAGGTGCTGTTCGTCGCCCCGCGCGCGGTGCCGCAGACGGGCCTGCTGGAGAAGCTGGGCGCCGAACTCAACGAGACCCCGTTCGGCTCCTACCCGGTGGTGGACGCCACCGGCCTCACCTCGGTCCCGGGCGTCTGGGCGGCCGGCAACGCGATGGGCTTCGCCGAACAGGTCGTCAACGCCGCCTCAGCCGGCTACCGAGCAGCAGCCACCCTCAACGCGGACCTCCTCTTCACAGACCTGGACGCCGGCTGAAGGGACGCGGGGAACTGCGCGACCAGCCCCCACGGCGCCGCAGCAAACCACGAACCGTTGCACCCCCAGGGGCGCGGGGAACTGCGCGGCCAGCCCCCACGGCGCCCCAGCCGAACCACGAACCACCACCCCCCAGGGGTGCGGGGAACTGCGCGACAAACCCCGACGGCGCCGCGGCGAACCAACACACCGCACCCGTGCAGGTGTGAACCGGCGCCGAAAACCCCAGGATGGTTCGCATGCTGCTGACCCGTCTCGCCCGCGTGTCCCAGGAGGTCGCCGCCACCTCGGCGCGCTCCCGGAAGATCGCTCTGCTCGCGGAGCTCTTCCGGGACGCCGAGGCGGACGACGTCCCCCTCGTCATCCCCTACCTGGCGGGCCGCCTCCCCCAGGGACGCCTCGGCGTCGGCTGGAAGGTGCTGAGCCACCCCGTGCCCCCGGCCGCCGAACCGACCCTGACCGTCCGTGAGGTGGACGCCCGACTCACCACCCTCGGCAAGGTGTCCGGCGCCGGCTCACAGGCCGAACGCACCCGTCTGGTCGGCGAGTTGATGGGCGCGGCGACCGAGGCCGAGCAGCGCTTCCTGCTCGGCCTGATCACCGGCGAGGTCCGCCAGGGCGCCCTCGACGCGGTGGCCGTGGAGGGGCTCGCCCAGGCCACCGGCGCACCCCCCGCCGACGTACGGCGGGCCGTCATGCTCGCCGGCTCCCTGCAGAGCGTCGCGCAGACCCTGCTCGCGGACGGCCCGGAGTCGCTGGACCGCTTCCGGCTCACCGTCGGCCGCCCGGTGCTGCCGATGCTGGCGCACACCGCGTCCTCGGTGTCCGAGGCGGTCGGCAAGCTGGGCGACTGCGCGGTGGAGGAGAAACTGGACGGCATCCGCGTCCAGCTGCACCGCGACGGCGACACCGTCCGCGCCTACACCCGCACCCTGGACGACATCACCGACCGGCTCCCCGAAGTCGTAGCGGCGGCACGGGAGTTGCGGGGCGAGCGGTTCATCCTCGACGGCGAGGTCATCGCGTTCGACGCCACCGGGCGGCCCCGCTCCTTCCAGGAGACCGCGGGCCGCGTCGGCTCCCGGGTCGACGTCGGGACGGCCGCCCGTGAGGTTCCCGTCTCCCCCGTCTTCTTCGACGCCCTGTCCGTCGACGGCCGCGACCTGCTCGACCTGCCGTTCACCGAGCGGCACGCGGAGCTGGCCCGGCTGGTCCCGGAGCCGATGCGGGTGCGCCGCGCCCTGGTGTCCGGTCCCGACGACCTGCCCCGCGCCGAGGAGTTCCTCGCGGAGACGCTGGAACGCGGGCACGAGGGCGTCGTCGTCAAGGCGCTCGACGCCCCCTACAGCGCGGGCCGGCGCGGCGCGTCCTGGCTGAAGGTCAAACCCGTGCACACCCTGGACCTGGTGGTGCTGGCCGCCGAGTGGGGGCACGGCCGCAGGACCGGCAAGCTGTCCAACCTGCACCTGGGGGCGCGGACGGAGGACGGCGGGTTCGCGATGCTGGGCAAGACGTTCAAGGGCATGACGGACGCGCTGCTGGCCTGGCAGACCGAACGGCTCCAGGAGCTCGCCGTGAGCAGCCACCCCTGGGGGGTGACCGTCCGCCCCGAACTGGTCGTGGAGATCGCGTACGACGGTCTGCAGCGCTCCTCCCGCTACCCGGCCGGGGTGACGCTCCGCTTCGCGCGTGTGCTGCGCTACCGCGACGACAAGCGCCCGGAGGAGGCGGACACCGTCGAGTCCCTGCTGGCCGCGCATCCGGGGGTGCGGCCGTGAGCGCGGCCCGCGAGCGGCGCAGCGCCGGCCTGCTGCTGTTCCGCCGCACCGACGCCGGCCCGGAGGTGCTGCTCGGCCACATGGGTGGCCCGTACTTCGCGCGCCGGGACGCCGGGGCGTGGACGGTGCCGAAGGGCGAGTACGCGCCGGACGAGCCGGCGTGGGACGCGGCCCGCCGGGAGTTCCAGGAGGAGCTGGGGCTGCCGCCGCCGGACGGGGAGCCCGTCGCGCTGGGCGAGGTCCGGCAGGCGGGCGGCAAGACCGTCACCGTCTGGGCGGTCGAGGCCGACCTGGACCCGGCGGACGTCGTGCCCGGCACGTTCACGATGGAGTGGCCGCCGCGCTCGGGCCGCACCCAGGAGTTCCCGGAGCTGGACCGGGTGGCCTGGCTCCCCCTCGACCGGGCGCGCGAGCTGATCGTCAAGGCGCAGGCCGCGTTTCTCGACCGGCTGGCGGAGCACTCGTCCTGAGCAGCAGCACGCGTTGCGGGACCCTCCGCGGCGCGGGAAGGTCGAAGCAACAGGTCGCTCCCCAGGAGGTCGCTCATGCCCATCGCGACGGTCAATCCGGCGAACGGCGAGACGCTCAAGACGTACGAGGCCATGGGCGAGGAGGAGGTCGAGCGCCGGCTCCAGCTCGCCGAGGCCACGTTCCGCACGTACCGTACGACGAGCTTCGCCGACCGGGCGCGGCTGCTGAACCGTGCCGCGGACCTCCTCGACGAGGACCAGGCCGACATCGCCCGGACGATGACCACCGAGATGGGCAAGCCCGTCGCCCAGGCCCGCGCGGAGGCCGCCAAGTGCGCGAAGGCGATGCGGTGGTACGCCGAGCGCGCCGAGGGGCTGCTGGCCGACGAGGAGCCGGCCGACACGGACGTGAAGGACTCGGGTGCCTCGCGGGTGCGGGTCCGCTACCGCCCGCTGGGCCCGGTGCTCGCCGTGATGCCGTGGAACTTCCCGCTGTGGCAGGTGATCCGGTTCGCCGCGCCCGCGCTGATGGCGGGCAACGTGGGCCTGCTCAAGCACGCCTCCAACGTCCCCCAGACGGCCCTGTACCTGGAGGACCTGTTCCATCGGGCGGGGTACCCGGAGGGCTGTTTCCAGACCCTGCTGATCGGCTCCGCGATGGTCGACGACATCCTGCGCGACGACCGGGTCAAGGCGGCCACCCTGACCGGCAGCGAGCCCGCGGGCCGCGCGGTCGCCTCCACCGCCGGCGAGATGATCAAGAAGACGGTGCTGGAGCTGGGCGGCAGCGACCCCTACGTCGTGATGCCGTCGGCCGACCTGGACCGGGCCGCGAAGGTCGCGGTGACCGCGCGGGTGCAGAACAACGGGCAGTCGTGCATCGCCGCGAAGCGGTTCATCGTGCACACCGACGTGTACGACGCCTTCGCCGAGCGGTTCGTGGCCGGCATGAAGGCGCTGGTGGTCGGCGACCCGATGCAGGAGGGCACGGACGTCGGCCCGCTCGCCAGCGAGCAGGGGCGCACGGACCTGGAGGAGCTGGTCGACGACGCGACCCGCAGCGGGGCGACCGCGCTGTGCGGCGGGCACGCGCTGCGCCGGCCCGAACTGCCGGGCTGGTACTACCCGCCGACCGTCCTCTCGGGCATCACCCGCGAGATGCGCATCCACCGGGAGGAGGCGTTCGGGCCGGTCGCGACGCTGTACCGGGCGGCGGACCTGGACGAGGCGGTGCTGATCGCCAACGACTCGCCCTTCGGCCTGAGTTCGAACGTGTGGACGCGCGACGACGCCGAGGTGGACCGTTTCGTACGGGATCTGGAGGCCGGGAGCGTGTACGTGAACGGCATGACAGCGTCCCATCCGGCGTTCCCGTTCGGCGGGGTGAAGCGGTCCGGGTTCGGCCGTGAGCTGTCCGGGCACGGAATCCGGGAGTTCTGCAACATCACTACGGTTTGGCAGGGCGCGTGAGCGGAGCGCGACTACGATCCCAGCTGTGAACCGCGAAGTTACTCTGCCGCTGATCGTCGACGACCGGGGGACCTTGCAGGTGGCCGCCGCCGACGTGAGCAAGCTGCTGCGCACGGTGGGCGGCCGGTGGCTGCACCTCGTGGAGGCCGGCGCGGACGGGCTCGACGAGGACACGGTCGCGGCGCTGACCATCGAGCTGGCCAAGCTCGCGGACCGTATCGACGTGGCCTGCATCGCCCACAGCAGCGGCACGACGCCGTAAGGGCCCGCGCTCAGCACGGGCCCCCCGGTCGACCGATTTATCGGATCGACATGCCCGACAGCGTGCGGGCGATCACCAGTCGCTGGATCTCGCTCGTCCCCTCGAAGATCGTGTAGATGGCTGAGTCCCGGTGCATGCGCTCCACCGGGTACTCCCGGGTGTAGCCGTTGCCGCCCAGGATCTGGATGGCCTGCGCGGTGACCTTCTTCGCCGTCTCGCTCGCGAACAGCTTCGACATCGACCCCTCGGCCGCCGTGAACGGCTTGCCGTTGATCGCCATCCAGGAGGCCCGCCACACCAGCAGCCGCGCCGCGTCGACCTGGGTGCGCATGTCGGCGAGCTGGAAGGCGACGCCCTGGTTGTCGATGATCGGGCGCCCGAACTGCTCGCGCGTCGTCGCGTAGTCGAGGGCGACCTCGTAGGCGGCGCGGGCAGTGCCGACGGCCATCGCGCCGACCGCCGGACGGGACGCCTCGAAGGTGGCCATCGCGGCGTTCTTCACGCGCTCGCCGCCCTTCTTGGCCCGCTCACGCGCGCGGGCGAGGCGCTCGTCCAGCTTCTCCTTGCCGCCGAGCAGGCAGGAGCCGGGGACGCGCACGTTGTCCAGGATGACCTCGGCGGTGTGCGAGGCGCGGATGCCGTGCTTCTTGAACTTCTGCCCCTGGGACAGGCCCGGCGTGTTCGGCGGGACGATGAAGGAGGCGTGGCCCTTGGAGCCGAGCTCGGGGTCGACGACGGCGACGACGACGTGGACGTTGGCGATGCCGCCGTTGGTCGCCCAGGTCTTGGTGCCGTTGATCACCCACTCGTCCTTGGCCTCGTCGTAGACCGCGCGGGTGCGCATGGAGGCGACGTCGGAGCCGGCGTCGGGCTCGGAGGAGCAGAACGCCGCGAGCTTGACGTCGTTGGCGTCGCCGTACATCTGGGGCACCCAGGTGCCGATCTGCTCCTCGGTGCCGTTGGCGAGGACGCCCACGGCCGCGAGGCCGGTGCCGACGATCGACAGGGCGATGCCCGCGTCGCCCCAGAACAGCTCCTCCATGGCCATGGGGATGCCGAGCCCGGTCTGGTCGAAGTACTGCTGGGCGTAGAAGTCGAGCGAGTAGATGCCGACCTTCGCGGCCTCCTGGATGACCGGCCAGGGAGTCTCCTCACGCTCGTCCCATTCGGCGGCCGCGGGGCGGATCACGTCGGCCGCGAAGCCGTGCAGCCAGTCCCGGACCTCCTTCTGTTCGTCGTTGAGCTCCATGGTGAACTCGGCCATGACCCCTCCAGCGGCGTACGCGCATGCCCGCTGCATGCTTTGTTACTAGCGGTAACCCTAGTTTGTTACTGGTCGGTAGGTAAAGTCAACCCGCGATGTGCGCTCGTAGCCCGTTCGATGGTCATGCCTGGTTGAGTGTTACTTTGCGCAGGCGTCACCGAACCAGTACGGGTGGGGAGAGCTCATGGACACCACACAGCGGACGGATCAGCAGAGGTCCGCCGACCGACGTCGGCGCGAGCTGCTGGAGGCCGCCGACAGAGTGGTGCTGCGGGACGGCCCGCAGGCCTCGATGAACGCCATCGCGGCCGAGGCCGGCATCACCAAGCCCATCCTGTACCGGCACTTCGGCGACAAGGGCGGGCTCTACGCCGCACTCGCCAAACGGCACACGGACGCTCTGCTGGACTCCCTGCGGGCCGCCCTGGACGCGCCCGCCGACCGGCGCGAGCGCGTCGAGTCCACGCTCGACACGTATCTGGCCGCCATCGAGGCACGCCCTCAGGTGTACCGGTTCCTGATGCACCCGGCGGAGGGCGGCCACGCCGGCGACCAGGGCTTCGACGTCGGCAAGCACTCCGCCCCGCTGCTGCGGCGGATGGGCGAGGAACTGGCCACCGTCATCGAGGAGCGCCTCGACCTCGGCCCCGGCAGCCAGCAGCTGGCCCGGGTCTGGGGCCACGGCATCGTCGGCATGATGCACGCGGCCGGGGACTGGTGGCTCGGCGAGCGGCCGTGCTCGCGGGCGGAGTTGGTACGCAGCCTCGCGGATCTGCTGTGGGGCCGGCTCGCCGCGGCGGGCGACAAGATGGGCGGGCCCGGCTTCTGACGGGCGACCGCCCGCGGGTGGTCGGCCGGACCGCGCTCAGCCGGACCGGTGCCAGGGCGCCCGTGCCACCTGGCGCATCAGCCGCCGGTGGCGCAGCCCGCCGAGCCGGTCCGCGTACACCCGGCCCTCCAGATGGTCGAACTCGTGCTGGAGGCAGCGGGCGAAGAAGCCGGTGCCGTGCACGGTGACCGGCTCGCCCGTCACCGTGAACCCCTCGACCACCGCGTGGTCGTACCGCTCGGTGCCCGCCTCCAGGCCCGGCAGCGACAGACAGCCCTCCGGGCCCCGGACCACCACGCCGTCCGCCTCGGTCAGCCGCGGGTTCACCACATGCCCGAGATGGCGGACCTCGTCGTCGTCCGGGCAGTCGTAGACGAACACCCGCAGGGACTCCCCCACCTGGTTGGCCGCCAGGCCCACGCCGCGCGCCGCGTACATCGTGGCGAACAAGTCCTCCACGAGGTCCGCGAGTTCCGGTCCGAAGGCGGTGACCTCCGCGCAGGGGGTGTGCAGGACGGGGTCGCCGAGCAGGGTGAGGGGCCGGACTCGCCCTCGCGTGCCCGGAATGGAGCTGTTGCGCATGGCCGCAAGGGTACGGCGATTCGGGAGTGCGATTGGATCTCGAATAGGCTGACCACCACCACGTTGCCGTAGGGCTTCAGGCGCGGCGCGTACGCAAGGAGGATCGAGATCTGATGGCAGGCAACTCGGACCCGCTGACGCCGCGGGCCAAGCTGGCCGTGACCGCGGGCAAGGCGGTCGCGGCTGCATCACGCGCCGCAGGGCGCGGCAGCGGTTCGGTGATCGGCGGCCGGGTGGCGCTCAAGCTCGACCCCGACCTCCTCGCCAGACTGGCGCAGCACCTGGACGTGGTCCTGGTGTCCGCGACCAACGGCAAGACGACGACGACCCGGCTGATCGCCGAGGCGCTGCGGGCCGCGGGGCCGGTCGTCTCCAACGCGCTCGGCGCCAACATGCCGGCCGGCATCACCTCGGCGCTCGCCGGCGGCTCGGACGCGCGCTACGGCGTGATCGAGGTCGACGAGAAGTACCTCGCCGGGGTCGCGCGGGACACCGCCCCGAAGTGCATCGCGCTGCTCAACCTCTCGCGCGACCAGCTGGACCGGGCCGCCGAGACCCGGATGCTCGCCGAGAACTGGCGTGAGGGCCTGGCCGGTTCCAAGGCCGTGGTCGTGGCCAACGCCGACGACCCGCTGGTCGTGTGGGCCGCGTCCTCCTCCCCGAACGTGATCTGGGTCGCCGCCGGGCAGATGTGGAAGGACGACGCCTGGTCCTGCCCGTCCTGCGGCGGTGTGATGCAGCGTCCTGGCGACGACTGGTTCTGCGGCGAGTGCGGCTTCCGCCGCCCGACGCCGAGCTGGGCGCTCTCCGGCAACCACGTCCTCGACCCGCACGGCTCGGCCTGGCCGATCCGGCTGCAGCTGCCCGGGCGCGCCAACAAGGCCAACGCCGCCTCCTCGGCCGCCGTCGCCGCCGTGTTCGGCGTGCCCCCGCAGGTCGCCCTGGAGCGGATGTACTCCGTGCAGGCCGTCGCCGGCCGGTACGACGTCGTGCAGTTCATGGAGCGGGATCTGCGCCTGCTGCTCGCGAAGAACCCGGCGGGCTGGCTGGAGACGTTCTCGCTGATCGACCCGCCGCCGACCCCGGTGATCCTCTCGGTGAACGCGCGCGGCGCCGACGGCACCGACACCTCCTGGCTGTGGGACGTCGACTACACGCGGCTGACCGGCCACCCGATCTGCGTCGTCGGTGACCGCCGGCTCGACCTCGCGGTGCGCCTGGAGGTCGCCAACCAGCAGTTCCAGGTGTTCGACACCCTCGACGAGGCCGTCCGGGCCTGCCCTCCGGGGCGGATCGAGGTCATCGCCAACTACACCGCGTTCCAGGACCTGCGCCGCCGCGTCGGCAACTGAGCCAAGAGACTTTCAGGGGACTTCAAGTGAGCGACAACCAACTGCGGGTCGTCTGGATCTACCCGGACCTGCTCAGCACCTACGGCGACCAGGGCAACGTCCTCGTGGTGGAGCGCCGGGCGCGCCAGCGCGGCCTGGAGGTGGCCCGCCTGGACGTGCGCAGCGACCAGCCGATCCCGACCTCGGGTGACATCTACCTGATCGGCGGCGGCGAGGACCGGCCGCAGCGGCTCGCGGCCGAGCGGCTGCGCCGGGACGGCGGGCTGCTGCGGGCCGTGGAGAACGGCGCCATCGTGTTCTCGGTGTGCGCGGGCTACCAGATCCTCGGCCACGAGTTCATCAACGACCTCGGCCAGCGCGAGCCCGGTCTCGGGCTGATCGACGTGGTGTCCACGCGTGGCGAGGGCGCGCGGTGCGTCGGCGACGTGCTCGCGGACATCGACCCGCGCCTCGGCCTGCCGCCGCTGACCGGGTTCGAGAACCACCAGGGCGTCACGCACCTCGGCCCGACCGCCCGCCCGTTGGCCCAGGTCCGCTTCGGCAACGGCAACGGCACGGGCGACGGCACGGAGGGCGCGTACAACGACACCGTGTTCGGCACGTACATGCACGGCCCCGTGCTCGCGCGCAACCCGCAGATCGCGGACCTGCTGCTGAAGCTGGCGCTCGACGTCAACGCGCTGCCGCCGACCGACGACCGCTGGTACGAGGCCCTGCGCGACGAGCGCATCGCGGCCGCGCAGCAGCCCGCCTGAGAGAGGTCGCGGCAGCCCGTCTGACGGCCTCTCCGCACAGGTGAGCGGGGCCGTCCAGCAGGCGGACGCACGGTTCGGCCCCGCCCCCCGATGCCGCTAGGGTGGCGGGGATTCGAGCCGGACAGCGTGGTCCGGTCCCGGCCCACGTGGAGAAGGTTTTCGGGCTATGCGCATTGGTGTCCTCACGTCCGGCGGCGACTGCCCCGGCCTGAACGCCGTCATCCGGTCCGTCGTGCACCGCGCCGTCGTCGACCACGGCGACGAGGTCATCGGCTTCCGGGACGGCTGGAAGGGCCTCCTGGAGTGCGACTACCTCAAGCTCGACCTCGACGCGGTGGGCGGCATCCTCGCCCGCGGCGGCACGATCCTCGGATCCTCCCGCGTCCAGCCCTCCCATCTGCGCGACGGCGTGGAGCGTGCCAAGGGCCACCTCGCGGAGCTGGGCCTGGACGCGATCATCCCGATCGGCGGCGAGGGCACGCTGAAGGCGGCCCGGCTGATGTCGGACAGCGGCCTGCCGGTCGTCGGGGTGCCGAAGACCATCGACAACGACATCGCGGTCACCGACGTCACCTTCGGTTTCGACACCGCCGTCACCGTGGCCACCGAGGCCCTTGACCGGCTGAAGACCACCGCCGAGTCCCACCAGCGCGTCCTCGTCGTCGAGGTCATGGGCCGGCACACCGGCTGGATCGCGCTGCACTCCGGCATGGCGGCCGGCGCGCACGCCATCGTCGTCCCCGAGCGGCCCTTCGACATCGACGAGCTGACCCGGCGGGTCGGGGCCCGGTTCGAGGCGGGCAAGCGGTTCGCGATCGTCGTCGCCGCGGAGGGCGCCAAGCCGGCGCCCGGCACGATGGCCTTCGACGAGGGCGGCAAGGACGTCTACGGCCACGAGCGCTTCGCCGGGATCGCCCGCCAGCTGTCCATCGAGCTGGAGCACCGCCTCGGCAAGGAGGCGCGGCCGGTGATCCTCGGGCATGTGCAGCGCGGCGGCACGCCGACCGCGTACGACCGGGTGCTGGCGACGCGGTTCGGCTGGCACGCGGTGGAGGCCGTGCACCGCGGCGAGTTCGGGCACATGACGGCGCTGCGCGGCACGGACATCGAGATGGTGCCGCTGGCGGAGGCCGTGGAGACACTGAAGACGGTCCCCGGCGACCGCTACGAGGAAGCCGAGTGCGTCCTGTAGGGGACACCGCGCGGATCTGACGAGTCTGCCCCCGGCCGCGAGCGCGGCCGGGGGCAGTTCTAGTCTGTGTGCGGACAGAAATGCACAACCCCCACGAAACAGGAGCCGTCGGATGGATCACAGCGGGCACGGCACGATGACGGATCTGCCGCCGTTCACGCTGGGGCGGGGGCTCGCGTGGTCCACGGACCCGTTCTTCCTCGTCGCCTGTCTGGTGGGGCTCGGCCTGTACGCCTGGGGGGTCGTGCGCCTGCGGCGGCGCGGCGACGCGTGGCCCGTGGCCCGGACCGTGTCGTTCGTCGTCGGCGTGCTGACCGTGCTGCTCGTGATGTGCACCGGGCTGAACGACTACGGCATGGTCATGTTCAGCGTGCACATGGTGCAGCACATGGTGATCAGCATGCTGTCGCCGATCCTGATCCTGCTCGGCGCGCCCGTCACCCTGGCGCTGCGCGCGCTGCCGCCCGCGGCCCGGGGCAGCAAGGGGCCGCGCGAGCTGCTGCTCGCGCTGCTGCACAGCCGGTACATGCGGATCGTGACGCACCCGGCGTTCACCATCCCGATGTTCATCGCCAGCCTCTACGCCCTGTACTTCACCCCGCTCTTCGACTTCCTCATGGGCTCGAGGACCGGGCACATCGCGATGATGGTGCACTTCCTCGCGGTCGGCGTGGTGTTCTTCTGGCCGATCATCGGCGTGGACCCCGGGCCGCACCGGCCCGGGCATCTGATGCGGATGCTGGAGCTGTTCGCCGGGATGCCGTTCCACGCGTTCTTCGGTATCGCGCTGATGATGGGGTCCGTCCCCATGGTGGAGACGTTCAAGAACCCGCCGGCCTCCCTCGGCATCGACGCGCTCTCCGACCAGGGCGCCGCCGGCGGTATCGCCTGGGCCTTCAGCGAGATCCCGTCGGTGCTCGTGCTGATCGCGCTGCTGTTCCAGTGGTACGGCTCGGAGCAGCGCCAGGCCCGCCGCAAGGACCGTGCCGCCGACCGGGACGGCGACAAGGAGCTGGAGGCGTACAACGCCTATCTCGCCTCATTGAACGCACGCGGGAACTGATATCGGGGCACCATGGAGGGAACCGAACCTTAGGAGGGTGTCGCGATGCCCGGTTCTGCGGACGGTTCCACCAAGGCGATGGGGGCGCTCACGGTCGGCGGTCTGGTGATGGTGACCGCGTACACGGTGGCGCTGGGGAGCAACGGCTGGCTGTGGTTCGGGTGGGTGGTGCTGGGCCTGATCACGCTGGGGATGGTCGTCAGCCGCGGCACGTGAGCGTCAGGGAGCGGTGAGCCGCCCGGCGGAGTGCACCCCCGGCTGGTACTTCGGGAGCCGGGCGGTGATCTTCATGCCGGCGCCCGGGGCGGTCTCGATGACGAGCCCGTACTCGTCGCCGTAGACCTGCCGCAGCCGGTCGTCGACGTTGGACAGGCCGATGCCCCCGGAGGGGCTGACCTCGCCGGCGAGGATGCGGCGCAGCGCGTCGGGGTCCATTCCGGCGCCGTCGTCCTCGATCACGACGAGGGCCTCGGCGCCGGCGTCCTGGGCGGTGATCCCGATGCGGCACCGGGCGGCCGCCGACGACGCCCCCTTGCCCTCCAGGCCGTGCTTGACGGCGTTCTCGACGAGCGGCTGCAGGCACAGGAAGGGCAGGGCCACCGGCAGGACCTCCGGGGCGATCTGGAGGGTGACGTCGAGGCGGTCGCCGAAGCGTGCCCGCACGAGCGCCAGGTAGTGGTCGATGGCGTGCAGCTCGTCGGCGAGGGTGGTGAAGTCGCCGTGCCGGCGGAACGAGTACCGGGTGAAGTCGGCGAACTCCAGCAGCAGCTCGCGGGCCCGCTCGGGGTCGGTGCGCACGAAGCTGGCGATCACCGCGAGCGAGTTGAAGATGAAGTGCGGGGATATCTGGGCGCGCAGCGCCTTGATCTCGGCCTCGATGAGCCGGGTGCGGGACCGGTCGAGGTCGGCCAGCTCCAGTTGGACGGAGACCCAGCGGGCGACCTCGCCGGCGGCCCGGACCAGGACGGCGGACTCGCGGGGCGCGCAGGCGACGAGGGCGCCGTGGACCCGGTCGTCGACGGTGAGCGGGGCGACGACCGCCCAGCGCACCGGGCAGTCGGGGCTGTCGCAGCTGAGCGGCAGCGCCTCGCCGCGGCCGGACTCCAGGGGTCCGGCGAGGAGCTCCATGATCTGGGTGCGGTGGTGCTGGCCGACGCCGTCCCAGACCAGGACGTCGGTGCGGTCGGTCAGGCAGAGCGCGTCGGTGCCGAGCAGGGAGCGCAGCCGGCGGGCGGACTTGCGGGCGGCCTCCTCGGTGAGTCCGGCGCGCAGCGGGGGCGCGGCGAGGGTCGCGGTGTGCAGGGTCTCGAAGGTGGCGTGCTCGACGGGGGTGCCGAGGTCGCCGAGGCTCTGGGGGCGGGCGGTGCGCCGGCCGAGCCAGAAGCCGGCGGCGAGCAGCGGCAGGATGGCGACGCACAGGCCCGCGAGGAAGCCGCTCACGCCTTGACCTCCGCTCTCAGTTCCTCGGGCAGATGGAAGCGGGCGAGGACCGCCGCGGTGCCGGGCGGCACCCGGCCCGGGGTGGCCAGGGACACCAGGATCATGGTGAGGAAGCCGAGCGGCACCGACCAGAGGGCGGGCCAGGCGAGCAGCGCGTGCAGCGCGCCGGCCTGGGGGAAGCCCGCCATGGTGGCGGCGACGGCGAGCAGCGCGGACCCGCCGCCGACGAGCATCCCGGCGGCCGCGCCGGGCGGGGTGAGCCGGTGCCACCAGATGCCGAGGACGAGCAGCGGGCAGAACGAGGACGCCGACACGGCGAAGGCGAGGCCCACCGCGTCGGCGACGGGCAGCCCGCCGACCAGGACGCTCGCGGCGAGCGGCACCAGCATGGCGAACACGGTGCCGAGCCGGAAGTGCCGTACGCCCCGGGAGGGCAGGACGTCCTGGGTGAGGACGCCCGCGACGGCCATGGTGAGGCCGGACGCGGTGGACAGGAACGCGGCGAAGGCGCCGCCCGCGACGAGCGCGCCCAGCAGTTCCCCGCCGACGCCGCCGATCATGCGGCCGGGCAGCAGCAGCGCGGCGGCGTCCGCGTCGCCGGAGAGGGTGAGCTCGGGGGCGTAGAGCCGGCCGAGGGCGCCGTAGACGGGGGGCAGCAGGTAGAAGGCGCCGATCAGGCCGAGCACGGCGACCGTGGTGCGGCGGGCGGCGACGCCATGCGGGCTGGTGTAGAAGCGGACGACGACGTGCGGCAGCCCCATGGTGCCGAGGAAGGTGGCGAGGATCAGGCCGTACGTGGCGTACAGCGGGCGTTCGCCGCGGCTCTCGGCCAGCGACGGGGAGAGGCCGCCGCCGGTGCCGTGGTCGCGGGCGGGGACCTCGTCGCCGCGGGCGAAGGTCAGCCGGGTGCCGTTCTTGATGTGGTGCGGTCCGGCGTCGAGCCGTACGCGCCGGTCCTCGTGGGCGCGGCCGTCGACCGTGCCGTCGACGGTGACCGTCAGGGGGTCGCGCAGTCTGATCGTGATGGTGTCGTCGACGCGGACGACGCGCTGCTCGCGAAAGGCCGCGGGTTCGTCGAAGGCGTGCCGGGGGGCGCCGTCGCCCTGCCAGGCGAGGATGAGGAAGAGGGCGGGGACGAGCAGCGCGGTGAGCTTCAGCCAGTACTGGAAGGCCTGCACGAAGGTGATGCTGCGCATGCCGCCGGCGGCGACGATGGCGACGACCACGACGGCGACGACGAGTCCGCCGAGCCAGTCCGGCGCGCCCGTGAAGACGGTCAGGGTGAGTCCGGCGCCCTGGAGCTGAGGCAGCAGGTACAGCCAGCCGGTGCCGACGACGAAGGCCCCCGCGAGCCGCCGTACCGCCTGCGAGGAGAGCCGGGCCTCGGCGAAGTCGGGCAGTGTGTAGGCGCCGGAGCGGCGCAGCGGGGCGGCGACGAACAGCAGCAGGACGAGGTAGCCGGCGGTGTAGCCGACCGGGTACCAGAGCATGTCGGGGCCCTGGACGAGGACGAGTCCGGCGATGCCGAGGAAGGAGGCGGCGGACAGGTACTCGCCGCTGATGGCGGCGGCGTTGAGGCGGGGGCCGACGGTGCGGGAGGCGACGTAGAAGTCGGAGGTGGTGCGGGAGATGCGCAGGCCGAAGGCGCCGACGAGGACGGTCGCCAGGGCCACGAGGGCGACGGCGGGGACGGCGTAGCTGGAGTTCACGGCCGGATCGGTTCCTGGTCTCGGTCAGCGCGGGTGATCAACGGTCCTCGACGAGGCGGACGAAGTCGCGTTCGTTGCGTTCGGCGCGGTGGACGAACCAGCGGGCCAGCAGCACCAGGGGCGCGTACAGGCCGAAGCCGAGGACCCCCCAGACCAGGTGGCGGGCGTCCGGCATCGCCGCGAACAGCAGCGGCAGCGGGGCGACGAGCAGGCCGAGGACGGCGAACACGGCGAGGGCGGTGCGCAGTTGGGTGCGCATCAGGGAGCGTACGTAGGTGTGGCCGAGGGTGGTCTGCTCGTCGATCTCGGTGCGCGGCCGGTAGTAGCCGGAGACGCGGCGGGTCCGGGTGCGCCGGGGCGGGCCGGTGACGACGACACGGCGGTCGGCGGGGCTGCCGGGCATCGTCACGGCCTCCTCATCAGCAGGTCCCGCAGCTCGCGTGCGTGACGGCGGCTGACCTGGAGTTCCTCGGAGCCGACGACGACGCTCACGCTGCCCGCGTCGAGCCTCAGTTCGCCGATGTGGCGCAGGGCGACGAGATGGCGGCGGTGGATGCGCACGAACCCGCGGGAGCGCCAGCGTTCCTCCAGGGTGGACAGCGGGATGCGGACGAGGTGGCTGCCCCTGCCGGTGTGCAGGCGGGCGTAGTCGCCCTGCGCCTCGACGTGGGTGATGTCGTCGACGGGGACGAAGCGGGTGACGCCGCCGAGTTCGACGGGGAGGTGGTCGGGGTCGGGTTCGCTCACGGGTATCCGAGGGGTGGCGCCGCGCTGTTCGGCGGCCCGGCGGACGGCTTCCGCGAGGCGTTCCTTGCGGACGGGTTTGAGCACGTAGTCGACGGCCTTCAGGTCGAAGGCCTGGACGGCGAAGTCCTCGTGGGCGGTGACGAACACGATGAGCGGCGGTTCGGCGAAGCCGGTGAGCAGCCGGGCCAGGTCGAGGCCGTCGAGGCCGGGCATGTTGATGTCGAGGAAGACGACGTCGATGGCCTCCGCTCCGCCGGGGCCCGACTCCAGCGCGCGGTTGATGCGGCGCAGCGCCTCGGTGGCATCGCCCGCGCCCTCCGCGCTGCCGATCCGCGGGTCCGCGTTCAGGAGGTACAGCAGTTCCTCCAGCGAGGGGCGTTCGTCGTCGACAGCCAGGGCGCGCAGCATGAACGGGAGTGTAGGAGCAACCGGCGCTCGTGGACACGGGCCGGGACGGGACGTTCGCGCTGGGTGCCCGGCGCTTACAGTGCCCTCATGAACAGCGGCGCGGCTTCTTTCGACGAACTCGACCGGAAGATCATCACCGCACTGATGGCGAACGCCCGGACGAGTTTCGCCGAGATCGGCATGAGCGTCGGGCTGTCGGCGACGGCCGTCAAGCGGCGCGTGGACCGGCTGCGGGAGACAGGGGTGATCACCGGGTTCACGGCGACGGTCCGGCCGTCGGCGCTGGGCTGGCGGACGGAGGCGTACGTCGAGGTGTACTGCGAGGGCGCGGCACCGCCGCGGCGCCTGGCGGAGGTCGTCCGCAACCATCCGGAGATCACGGCGGCGATGACGGTGACGGGGGGCGCGGACGCGCTGCTGCACGTACGGGCGCGGGACGTGGAGCACTTCGAGGAGGTGCTGGAACGCATCCGCGTGGAGCCGTTCATCCGCAAGACGATCAGTGTCATGGTGCTGTCCCACCTCATCCCGGAGAGCCCGGAGGCGGGCGCCAGCCAGCCGGCGCCCGTCGACGCATCAGTCGTGCGTGAACCCGGGTGAAGACGCAGCATCGCTGCGCGAACACGCACTTCCCGTTTCTTGTCGCTCGTCGGCGTCGGTTTCTACCGTGGAGTCAATCCTCATCGACACCGTAGGAAGCGGAGGGACCCCTTCGTGCCCGAGACCCGTGTGCCGCGGCGGCGGCGCTTCCTCGTCTGCGAACCCAGACACTTCGCCGTGCAGTACGCGATCAACCCCTGGATGCGTCCGGACGTCCGGGTCGACGTCGATCTGGCGCAGGAGCAGTGGCACGCGCTGATCAGCGCCTACCGTTCGCACGGCCACGCGGTCGACGTCGTGGAGCCGGTCGCCGGTCTCCCCGACATGGTGTTCGCCGCGAACTCGGCGGTCGTCGTCGGCGGCCGTGTCTTCGGGTCCCTCTTCCACGCGCCCGAGCGGCGCCCGGAGTCCACCCACTACGACCAGTGGTTCCAGGCGGCGGGCTTCGACGTCCACCGCCCGGAGTCGGTGTGCGAGGGCGAGGGCGACCTGGTCTGGACGGGCCGCCACGTGCTCGCCGGGACCGGTTTCCGCACGACCCGGGAGGCGCACCGCGAGGTGCAGGAGTTCTTCGGCCACCCGGTGATCAGCCTGACGCTGGTGGACCCGTACTTCTACCACCTGGACACCGCGCTGTTCGTGCTGGACGACGACAACATCGTCTACTACCCGGAGGCGTTCTCGGCCGGCAGCCGTGCGGTGCTCGCGCGGCTCTACCCGGACGCGGTGCTCGCCACCCGGGAGGACGCGTCCGCGTTCGGGCTGAACTCGGTGTCCGACGGCCGTCACGTCTTCATCGCGCCGCAGGCCGAGGCCCTGGCGGCCCGGCTGGACGACCGCGGCTATGTCCCCGTCCCCGTCGACCTGTCGGAGTTCCGCAAGGCCGGCGGTGGCATCAAATGCTGCACTCAGGAGATCCGCTCATGACCGCGCCCGCGCAGACCCGTTCGTCCGCCGATCTGATCCGCGCCGAGGAGCCGGTCCTGGCGCACAACTACCATCCGCTGCCCGTCGTCGTCGCGAGCGCCGAGGGCAGCTGGGTCGAGGACGTGGAGGGCCGCCGCTACCTCGACATGCTCGCCGGCTACTCGGCCCTGAACTTCGGTCACCGCCATCCGGCGCTGATCGAGGCCGCGCACCGCCAGCTGGACCGGCTGACGCTGACCTCCCGCGCCTTCCACAACGACCGGCTCGCCGGTTTCGCGGAACGCCTGGCCGCGCTGACCGGTCAGGACATGGTCCTGCCGATGAACACGGGCGCCGAGGCCGTGGAGAGCGGCATCAAGGTGGCCCGCAAGTGGGCGTACGAGGTGAAGGGCGTCCCCGCCGACCGGGCGACGATCGTGGTCGCGGCGGACAACTTCCACGGCCGGACGACGACGATCGTGTCGTTCTCCACGGACGAGACGGCACGGGCGGGCTTCGGGCCGTTCACGCCGGGCTTCCGCATCGTGCCGTACAACGACCTGGCGGCGCTGGAGGCGGCGGTCGACGAGACGACCGCGGCGGTGCTGCTCGAACCCATCCAGGGCGAGGCCGGCGTCGTCATCCCGGACGACGGCTATCTGGCCGGGGTGCGCGAGCTGACGAGCCGGGCGGGCTGCCTGTTCATCGCGGACGAGATCCAGTCGGGCCTCGGCCGCACCGGGCGCACGCTGGCCGTGGAGCACGAGTCGGTCGTGCCGGACGTGCTGCTGCTGGGCAAGGCGCTGGGCGGCGGCATCGTGCCGGTCTCGGCGGTGGTGGGGCGCCGGGACGTGCTCGGGGTGCTGCGGCCGGGCGAGCACGGCTCGACGTTCGGCGGCAACCCGCTGGCGGCCGCGGTCGGCACGGCGGTGGTGGACCTGCTGGAGACGGGTGAGTTCCAGCGCCGGGCCGCCGAGCTCGGCGTGGTCCTGCGGGGCGGTCTGACGGCGCTCG
The DNA here is from genome assembly GCF_008973465.1 of Streptomyces sp. SS1-1. Classification (NCBI taxonomy): domain Bacteria; kingdom Bacillati; phylum Actinomycetota; class Actinomycetes; order Kitasatosporales; family Streptomycetaceae; genus Streptomyces; species Streptomyces sp. SS1-1. The sequence goes on from NZ_WBXN01000004.1 coordinate 925,459, forward strand.
TCGGCAAGGGCGTCGTCGGGTTCCGGGCGCGCGGGCTGTGGGCAGGCGTCGACATCGACCCGGCGTTCGGCACCGGCCGGGAGATCAGCGAGCGGCTGATGGCGCAGGGCGTGCTGGTCAAGGACACCCACGGCTCCACGATCCGGCTGGCCCCGCCGCTGACGATCACGGCGGACGAGCTGACGGGCGCGCTCGCCGCCCTGGAGAAGGTCCTGGCCTGACCGTCCACGATCCGTACGGCCGTCCGGTGGGCCCGGGGCGGCCGTACGGTGTCGTTCCCACACTCCCGGCCCCCGCGGAGAGGCACGGGGGCCGGGAAGGGCGAAGATGGGGACAAGTGGTGGTAGACCGCTCTCAGCGACAGAGAGGTCGGCCGTGGGTTCGAAGGACGAGCGGAGCGTGGCCCGGCAGGGGTTCGACGTGGCGGACGCCGTGCCCGTGCTGCTCGACGCCCGGGGCGTGGTGACCGGCTGGACCCGGGAGGCGGAACGGCTGCTGGGGTACCCCGCCGCCCGGGTCGTGGGGCACGGTGTCGCGGCGGTGCTGGCCGCGGACGACGCGGGCCGGGTGCCGGAGATGATGGACCGGTGCCGCGGCGACGGCGGCTGGGCCGGGCTGCTCACGGCGGTACACGCCGACGGCACCGCGCTGCGCCTCATGGCCCGGATCACGCCGGCCCTGGACGACGGCGGGCCCTCGCGGCGGCTGCTGCTCCTGTCGGAGCTGGCGGGGGCGCCGGGCTGGGACATGAGCCGGCAGGTGCTGGAGCAGATGGTGACCCGCTCCCCCGTCGGCATAGCCGTCGTCGACACCGACCTGCGGTTCGTCTGGTCCAACCCGGCACTCACCCAGTTCGGCGGCGGACCGCCGAGCAGCAGGCTGGGGCTGCGGCTCGGGGACATCCAGCCCGGTCTGGACGCCGAGAACATCGAGGCGCAGATCCGCCGGGTGCTCCTGACCGGTGAGCCCGTCGTCGGTTACGAGCACGTGGGGCAGGTCCGCTCCGCGCCGCTGCGGGAGACCGCGCACATGATGTCGTTCACCCGGCTCGACGACGGGCACGGCAACCCCATGGGCGTGTACTACACGGTCGAGGACGTCACCGACCGGCACCGCACCCGTCAGCGCCTGGCCCTGCTCGACCGGGCCGGCGAGCGCATCGGCCGCACGCTGGACGTCACCCGTACCGCACAGGAACTGGCCGACGTGGCCGTGCCGGGTCTCGCCGACGTCGTCGCCGTGGATCTGGTGGAGTCGGTGCTGAGCGGCGGTGAGCCGTCGGACGAGCCGCTGACCGGCAGGGACCGGGTGCCGCTGCGGCGCGCCGGGTACCGGTCGGTGAGCCGGCGGGCGCCGGAGGCGATCGTCGGCATCGGCGAGGTGGTCACCTATCCGTCCGGGTCGCCGCCGATCCGCACGCTCCGGACGGAGCGGTCCTGGCGGGAGCCGCGCCTGGACCCGCTGGGTGAGGCGTGGGCGGAGCACGCGCGCGGCGGAGGGGCCGCCATCTTCCTGGAGCTGGGGCTGCAGAGCGCGATGATCGTGCCGATCCGCGCACGGGGCGTGACCCTCGGCCTGACCACGTTCTTCCGGCGGCACCGCCAGGAGCCCTTCGAGCCGGACGACCTCAGCCTCGCCGAGGACCTCGTGTCCCGGGCGGCGGTCTGCATCGACAACGCCCGCCGCTACAGCCGGGAACGCGACGCGGCGCTGGTCCTCCAGCGCAGCCTGCTGCCGCACCATCTGCCCGAGCAGGACGCCCTGGAGGTGTCCGCCTGCTACCGCCCGGCCGACGAGCTGACCGGGCTGGGCGGCGACTGGTACGACGTCATCCCGCTGTCGGGCGCGCGGGTCGCCCTCGTGGTGGGCGAGGCCACGGGACACGGCATCGACGCGGCGGCGGCGATGGGGCGGCTGCGGACCGCCGTACGGACGCTGGCGGCGCTGGATCTGCCGCCGGACGAGGTGCTGGCGCATCTCGACGACCTGGTGGCACGGTCCGCGCGGGAGGAGGGCGTCGACCCGGGCTCGGCCGGGGCCGACAACACGCTCGGGGTCGGGGCGGGCTGTGTGTACGTGGTGTACGACCCGGTGGACGGGACGTGCACGATGGCCGCCGCGGGGCATCCGGCGCCCGCGGTGGTGATGCCGGACGGGCACGTCACGTTCGTCGACCTGCCGCAGGGACCGCCGCTGGGGGTGGGCGGCCCGCCGTTCGAGGCGGTGGAACTGGCGCTGGCGGCGGGCAGCACGCTGGCCCTGTACACCGACGGGCTGCTGGCCGCCGGGGCGCGGTGGGCCGTGGACGCCGAACGGCAGCGGCTGCGGCTGGCCCTGGAGAAGCGGGCGGAGTCCCTCGATCTGCAGTGCCGGGCGGTGGTGGACGCGCTGGTGCCGGACCGGCCGTACGACGACGTGGCGCTGCTGCTCGCGCGGACGCGGGTGCTCGGCGACGGGCAGGTCGCCGAGTGGGACCTGGCCGCCGACCCGGCCGGGGTGGCCGACGCCCGCCGGACGGCGACCCGGCAGCTGACGGACTGGGGCCTCGACGACCTGGCGTTCACGACGGAGCTCGTGGTCAGCGAGCTGGTCACCAACGCCATCCGGTACGCCACCGGTCCCATCCGACTGCGTCTGATCAAGGAACGGGCGCTCTTCTGCGAGGTCTACGACGGCGGTGCGACCGCCCCGCATCTGCGGCACCCCCGCACCACCGACGAAGGGGGACGCGGGCTGCTGCTGGTGTCGCAGTTCACCCAGCAGTGGGGCACCCGGTTCGTCCCCGAGGGCAAGATCATCTGGGCCGAGCAGTCCCTGACGGACGCCCCGCCCTGACCTGCCCGATCGCCCTCCGCGCAGGACGGCGGTACAGATGACCCATAGCGTGCGAAACTGGTCGGATCACGGCGTGAGGCGGATGCCATGGACGAGGTCGACTACGAGGCGGTCTTCCAGGCGCTGCCCGGCATGGTGGCCCTGCTGGACACCGATCTGGTCTACGTCGACGCCAACGAGGACTTCCAGCGGCTGTCCGGGCGCAGCCGGGAGCAGCTCGTCGGCCGCTACATCTTCGACGTGTTCCCGGACAACCCCGACAACCCCGCCGCGACCGGCATGCGCAACGTGCGGGCGTCCATGCTGCGCGTGGCGGAGACCGGCGAGCGCGACGCCATGGCGCTCCAGCGCTACGACGTGGAGGACGCGGGCAACCCGGGCCACTGGGAGGAGCGGTACTGGAGCCCGATCAACGCCCCCGTGACCGGGCCGGACGGGAAGGTCGCGTTCGTGCTGCACCGGGTGGAGGAGGTCACCGAGCTCATCCGGGTGCGGGGCGGCGCGGGCGTCGACAGCCGGGCCCGCGTCCTGGAGGCCGAGCTGTACACGCGGGCCCGGGAGCTCCAGGAGCTCAACGAGCGGCTGCGGCAGGCCCACGCCCGCGAGCGCGAGGTGGCGCTGGCGCTGCAGGAGGCGATGCTGCCCGCGAGCCGGCAGGTGGGCGACCACCGCACGGCGGTGCGCTACCGGCCGGCGGTGGGGGCGCTCAACGTGTGCGGGGACTGGTACGACCTGGTCGACCTGGTCGGCGGGCACCGCATCGGGGTGTCCGTGGGGGACGTCGTCGGGCACGGCCTGCGGGCGGCCGGCGTCATGGGGCAGCTGCGCAGCGCGCTGAGCGCCTCGTCGCGGGTGGCCGCGGGCCCGGCGCAGGCGCTGGACGTGCTCGGGCGGTACGCGCACGTCGTCGACGGGGCCGAATCGGCCACCGCGGTCACGACGTTCATCGACTTCGACGCCCGGACGATCGCGTACAGCAGCGCCGGTCACCCCCCGCCGGTCCTGGTGCACGCCGACGGCCGGGTGGAGTTCCTCGACCAGGCCACCGACACACCGCTCGACGCCCGCCCCGACCCGATCCGCCGGCCGCAGGCGGCCACGACCTACGACGAGGGCGCGACGCTCGCGCTGTACACGGACGGTCTGATAGAGCGGCGGCGGGAGGACATCGACGTCGGTCTCGGCCGGCTCGCGCACGCGCTGGTCGAGCACCGCACCGCCGCCCCGGAGGAGCTGGCGGACGCCGTCCTGCTGGAGCTGCTGCCGCCGGGCGGCGCGACGGACGACACGGCCCTGGTCATCGTGCGGCTGTGACACGGGCGTACGGCCGGGAGGGTTCTGGTGGCCGTGATCACGCCAAACCCGGAGACCGGCTTGCCGCGCACCGGCTGCGGGGACGAGGCTGGTCCGGCGGTCCTCCCCACCCGCAACACCCGCCGCACACCGTCGGCCTGACCTGCCGTCAGGTGTCGGGACGCCCGCGGTCCGCGCCGGTTCCGGCGGCCGGACCCTGCGCCTACACTGACACCCCCACGGCACGCTGGCTGACCTGCCAGAACATGGCGGCCCGAGCTGATCCGCCCGAGTGAGGAGCGCCCCTTTGTTCTACTACGTCCTCAAATACGTGTTGTTGGGCCCTCTCCTGCGGCTGGTCTTCCGGCCGCGTATCGAAGGTCTGGAGCATGTGCCGCCGACGGGCGCGGCCATCATCGCCGGCAACCACCTGTCGTTCTCCGACCACTTCCTGATGCCCGCGATCCTCAAGCGGCGCATCACGTTCCTCGCCAAGAAGGAGTACTTCACCGGCCCCGGCATCAAGGGCCGGCTGACCGCGGCCTTCTTCCGCAGCGCCGGGCAGATCCCGGTCGACCGCACGGGCAAGGAGGCCGGCCAGGCGGCGATCCGCGAGGGCCTCGGGGTGCTGCGCAAGGACGAACTCCTCGGCATCTACCCGGAGGGCACCCGCTCGCACGACGGCCGGCTCTACAAGGGCAAGGTCGGGGTCGCCGTGATGGCGCTCAAGGCCGGGGTGCCCGTGGTCCCGTGCGCGATGATCGGCACGTTCGAGGCGCAGCCGCCGGGCAAGGTCATCCCGAACATCCACCCGGTGACCATCCGCTTCGGCAAGCCGCTGGACTTCTCCCGCTACGCCGGGATGGAGAACGAGAAGGCGATCCTGCGGGCCGTGACCGACGAGATCATGTACGCCATCCTGTCGCTGTCCGAGCAGGAGTACGTCGACCAGTACGCGGCCGTCGCGAAGGCCGAGGAGGCCGCAGCCAAGGCGGAGCAGGGCCGCCGGTTCCCCCGCCTCCCGCTCAGGTGACCGGAGCGGCCGTACCGAGGAGGGTCAGGGCCTCGTCGAGCGTCGAGCGCAGCCGTCGCGCGTCCGCCGCGACCGCGCTCACGAGCACCGCCGGTCCCGCCAGGGGCAGCACTGCGGCGCTCTCCCCCAGCGTCCGGGGCGCGACCGGATCGCTCGCGAACTCGGGCCGTACGACGAGGAGTTGCCCGACGGCTCGGTGACCGCCGAGTCCGGCCGGGCCGTCCCAGCCGCCCGGCGCGCCCGGCCCGCAGGCCAGTTCCTGATCGAGGACGAGCCGTCCCGCGACCCTCACCCGCAGCCGGCTCGCCAGCCGCCCCGGCTCCTCCCCCACCCGGCCGAGCACCTGCTCCTCGCGCAGCACGAGCCGTCCCGTGGCGCCCACCTCGACCTCGGTCGTCACGGTCAGGTCGCTGCCGCACGCGGAGATCAACGGCTCGGGCAGCCAGTGCAGTTCGGCGCCGTCGGCCACCGAGAGACGGACGTCGTAGCGGGCCCCGGCCTTGCCCTGCCCCGGCAGCGCGAGGGTGGCCGCCGCCGATCCGGCGCGCAGCCGGGCGCCGGGAAGCACCTCGGCGTCGACCGTGAAGTGGTCGCCGCCGAGCGGGCCGCTCATCGCCCCCACGAGCAGCACGTGCGCCTCGCCGCAGGTGCTCCGGGTCCGGCGCGGCGCGAGGGGCCCGTCGCCGTCGAGGACGGGCAGGGCGGTGCCGCCCCGCCCGTCCGGGCGGGCGACGATCCGGGCGCGGGCCCGTACCCCGGCGGTCACGCCGTCCACGCGGCCAGCCGGGAGCGCACCCAGTCGGCGACGTCGCGCACGCCCGGCTCGCCCCTGAGCGACTGCAGGACGACCGGCAGTTCGGCCCGCTGCGCCTTGGCGTCGGCCGCCATCCGTGCCAGGTCGGCGCCGACGTACGGGGCGAGGTCGGTCTTGTTGACGACGAGGAGGTCGGCGGTGGTGACGCCGGGGCCGCCCTTGCGGGGGATGTCGTCCCCGCCCGCCACGTCGATCACGAAGATCTGGGCGTCCACGAGCCCTTTGGAGAAGGTCGCGGTGAGGTTGTCCCCGCCGGACTCCACGAGGATCAGGTCGAGCGGGCCGACCTCGTCCTCCAGGTCCTCGACCGCCTCCAGGTTCGCGGAGATGTCGTCGCGGATCGCGGTGTGCGGGCAGGCGCCCGTCTCCACGGCCGCGATCCGCTCCGGGGGCAGCACGGCCTCGCGCAGCAGGAACTCGGCGTCCTCGCGGGTGTAGATGTCGTTGGTGACGACGGCGAGGGACAGCTCCTCGCGCAGCGCCCGGCACAGGGCGGCGACCGTGGCGGTCTTGCCCGAGCCGACGGGACCGCCGAGGCCGATGCGCAGGGCACGGCGGGTTCCGTCGGGGCGGCGGGCGTCCGCGCTGAGGGCGGCGGGGCCGTCGTGGGTGTGGTCGAGGTGCATGGGACACGGCTCCTGGGGTGGAGGGGAGGGAACAGGGTCAGGACGCGAAGAGGCGTACCGGCCAGGCGGCGTGGGCCTCCGCCGAGATCTCCAGCAGGGGCGCGGAGGCGGCGGGCAGCGCGTCGGTGCCGTCGCGGGCCGCGTGCCGGGCCGCCTCCACCGCGCGGTCGGCGACGCGGTCCAGCTCCGGGGCGAGCCGGGCCAGTACGGCGGTGGCCCCGAAGGGGTCGAGGCCGAGCAGCCGTACCACCGCCGTGGCGGGCCCGCTCACCGACTCGTAGGCCGCGCAGTGCGCCGCGTCGAGTGGTCCGAGCCCGGCGGCCCGGGCGACGGTCCCGAGGACCACGGGCTGGTGCGCGCCTTTCGGGAACCGGACGGCGAGGGCGTCGAGTTCGGGGGACGGCCAGGTCGCGCGGGCCGCCCGCAGCAGCTGCCGGCCCAGCTTGCGGGCGGTGGCCCGCAGCGCCGGTGACGGCGTACGGGCGTCCGCCGCCGCGTCCAGGGCGACCGGGTCGAGGCCGGCCGCGGCCGCCGCCGCGAGCGCGGCCGCCACCAGGCCGGCCGTGTGCAGCCGGCCCCGGCAGAAGTCCTCCAGGCTCGCGGTGTCGGTGATCCGCCCGGCCCGGACGGCCGCCTCGGCGCCGCCGGAGTGGGCGTGTCCTCCGGCGGGGAAGCGGCCGTCGGCCAGGACGAGAAGGGTGGCCCGTGTCATCGCCGGCCGCCCTCAGAAGAGGAAGTAGCGCTGGGCCATCGGCAGTTCGGCGGCGGGCGTGGCCTCCACCAGCTCCCCGTCGATGTGCACGGTGAAGCTGTCCGGGTCGACGCGCACCTCGGGCCGCGCGTCGTTCTCCCGCATGTCGGCCTTGGTGACCGCGCGCGTCGACTCGATGGCCACGAACCGCTTGCCGAGCCCGAGCCGTTCCGGCAGCCCGTCCTCGATGGCCAGCGGTGCCACGAAGTTGACCGAGTTCGCGGCCGGTGCCCGGCCGATCGCGCCGAACATCGGGCGGGGCAGGATCGGCTGGGGCGTCGGGATGGACGCGTTGGCGTCGCCCATCTGCGCGTAGGCGATCTGCCCGCCCTTGATGACGAGGTGCGGCTTGACGCCGAAGAACGCCGGCTCCCACAGCACCAGGTCGGCGAGTTTGCCGGTCTCCACGGAGCCGATCTCACGGCCGAGGCCCTGCGCGAGCGCCGGGTTGATCGTGTACTTCGCCACGTACCGGCGCACCCGGTGGTTGTCGGCGCGTCCGTCTCCTGGCAGCGGGCCGCGGCGCCGCTTCATCACATGGGCGGTCTGCCAGGTGCGCAGGACGACCTCGCCGACGCGTCCCATGGCCTGGGAGTCCGAGGAGATGATGGAGATGGCGCCCAGGTCGTGGAGGATGTCCTCGGCGCCGATGGTCGACGGCCGGATCCGGGACTCCGCGAAGGCCAGGTCCTCGGGCACGGCCGCGTTGAGGTGGTGGCACACCATCAGCATGTCGAGGTGTTCCTCGGCGGTGTTGACGGTGAACGGCCGGGTCGGGTTCGTGGAGCTCGGCAGCACGTGCGGCTCGGAGACGACGGTCATGATGTCGGGCGCGTGCCCGCCGCCCGCGCCCTCGGTGTGGTACGCGTGGATGCCGCGGCCGGCGATCGCCGCGAGGGTGTCCCCGACGAAACCGGCCTCGTTCAGGGTGTCCGTGTGGATGGCGATCTGGACGCCGGTCCGGTCGGCGACGGTCAGCGAGGCGTCGATGACGGCCGGGGTGGAGCCCCAGTCCTCGTGCAGTTTGAGGCCGAGGGCGCCGCCGCGGATCTGGGAGAGCATCGCCTCGTGCGAGACGGTGTTCCCCTTGCCCAGCAGGCCGAAGTTGACGGGGTGTCCCTCCATCGCCTCCAGCATCCGGGCCAGATGCCAGGGGCCCGGGGTGACGGTGGTGGCCTTGGAGCCCTCGGCCGGGCCGGTGCCGCCGCCGACGAGCGTGGTGATGCCCGAGGCGAGCGCCTCGTCGGCGATCTGGGGGCAGATGAAGTGGACGTGGGCGTCGATGGCTCCGGCGGTGAGGATGCGTCCGTTGCCCGCGATGATCTCGGTCTCCGGGCCGATGACGAGGTCCGGGTGCACCCCGTCCATGGTGTCGGGGTTGCCGGCCTTGCCGATGCCGGTGATCCGGCCGTCGCGGATGCCGAGGTCGGCCTTGACGATCCCCCAGTGGTCGACGATCACGACGCCGGTGACGACGGTGTCCGGGGTGCCGTCGGCGCGGGTGGCCCGGGACTGGCCCATGGACTCGCGGACGACCTTGCCGCCGCCGAACACGGCCTCGTCACCGGCGCGTCCGGGGCCGCCGGAACGATCCTCCTCGATCTCGATCAGCAGATCGGTGTCGGCGAGCCGGATGCGGTCACCGGTGGTCGGCCCGAACAGGTCGGCGTAGGCGGCGCGGGAGATCTCAGGCATCGAGGGCACCTCCGGTCTCGCCCCGCAGGCCGGGCACCACACGGGCGCCGGCGAGGGGGACGAGTTCGACGTCGACGGGGATGCCGGGCTCGAAGCGCACGGCGGTGCCGGCCGCGACGTTCAGCCGCTTGCCGCGGGCCGCGGCACGGTCGAAGCGCAGGCCGGGGTTGGCCTCGGCGAAGTGGTAGTGGGAGCCGACCTGGACGGGCCGGTCGGCGGCGTTGAGGACGGTCAGCCGGGTGATCTCGCGGCCCTCGTTGTATGCGATCGGGCCCTCGGCGAACAGGACTTCTCCGGGAATCATGGCCGCCCTCAGACGATCGGGTCGTGGACGGTGACGAGCTTGGTGCCGTCGGGGAAGGTCGCCTCGACCTGGACGTCGTGGATCATCTCGGGGATGCCCTCCATGACGTCGTCCCTGGTGAGCAGGGTCCGGCCGGAGGACATCAACTCGGCGACCGTACGGCCGTCGCGGGCGCCCTCGAGGATGTGCGCCGTGATGAGGGCGACGGCCTCGGGGTGGTTCAGCCGGAGCCCGCGGGCCCGGCGCCTCTCGGCGACGTCGGCCGCCACGTGGATGAGCAGCCTCTCCTGCTCGTGCGGGGTCAGTTGCACGGCGTCCCACCTCACAGTCCTCGCTCCGGACCGTGCGGGGTCCGGTTGCCGACGCCGTCGGGCGAAGGGCCCGGTGGCGTGGGTCGGCAGGCTAGTTGGACCGCGTTTCGGGCGCGTTAACCCCGCGCCGGGCCGGCCGGGGGTTCCTCCTCGGAGCGCATGCTCATGAGGGCGCGCAGGCCCTGCCGCAGGACGTCGACGGGCGCGGGTCCGAACAGGGACTGCTGGGCGATGAAACCGAGCACGGAGGCGATCATCGTGCGGGCGACGTGATCCGGGTCCACGTCCGTCCGCATCATCCCGCTGTCCTGGTAGCTCTCGACGATCCGCGCCCATGCGGCGCGCACCGAACCGTAGCCCTCGCGCAGGACGGCGGCCAGTTCCTCGTTGCGCAGGGTCTCCGTCCACACCTGGACGACGAGCCGGGGGAAGGCGGGCCTGCCGTCGACGACCAGGGACGCGCGCTCGGCGAGGGTGCGGCCCAGGACCTGGGCGACGAGCTCGTCCGGCGGCGGGGGCGGGCTCTGCCGGGCGGCCTCCTCGAACGCCGCGCGGACCGAGCCGAGCACCTCGGCGACGATCGCGCCGATCAGCTCCTCCTTGCCCTTGAAGTAGCGGTACACGGCCCCCGCCGAGAGGTCGACCTCCTTGAGCACGTCCTGCATCGAGGTGGCGTGGAAGCCGTTGCGGGCGAAGCAGAGGGCGGCGCCGTCGAGGATCTGGCGGCGGCGGGCGTCGAGGTGCTCCTGGGATACGCGGGCCATGTCCCCAAAGTAAAACGAACATTCATTCTTGACAAGCACGGGGGGCTGTGAGCACGGTGGACCTATCGAAAAACGAACGATCCTTCTTTTTACGATCAGGGGGAGATCCCATGTCCTCGCCGTCCGCCACACCGCCCAGGAACGCCGTGTCCCGGCGCCTGGTCGCGGTGGTCGTGCTCGTCCCCGTCGTGGCCGCCCTCGCCCTGTGGGCGTTCGCCTGGCCGGCCGCCCGCACCGCGCCGCGCGACCTCCCGCTCGGCGTGGCGGGCCCGGCGTCGGCCGTGACACAGGTGGAGCGGCAGCTGTCCGCACACGAGGGCGCGTTCGAGGTGCACCGCTACGCCGACGAGCCGGCCGCCCGCGACGCCATCGAGGACCGGGACGTGTACGGCGCGGTCGTCGTGACGCCCCAGGGCCCCCGGCTGCTGACCGCGTCCGCCGCGAGCCCGGCCGTGGCCCAGCTGCTCCAGCAGGCGGTGGCCGGGCAGGCGGCCGCCGAGGGGACGCGGGTGGAGACGGTCGACGTGGTACCGGCGCCCGCGAAGGACCCGCGCGGGGCGGCCCTGACCTCCAGCGTGCTGCCGCTCGCCCTCGCGGGCATGGCGGCGGGCGCCGCGGTCACACTGCTGGGGCTGCGCGGCCCGGGCGCCGCGAGCGCCCTCGTGGGCACGGCGGCCCTGACCGGCCTGATCGCCGCCGCGCTGGCGCACAGCTGGCTGGGTGTCATCACCGGCGACTGGTGGGCGGAGGCCGGGGTGTTCGCGCTGATGAGCCTGGCGGTGAGCGCCGCCGTCGCCGGGCTGGCCGCCCTGATCGGACCGGCCGGCGTCGGGCTCATGGCCGCGACCGTCATGCTGATCGGCAACCCGTTCTCGGGGGCGGCGTCGGCCCCGCGGATGCTGCCGGAGCCGGTCGGCACGATCGGCCAGTGGCTGCCGCCGGGCGCGGGCACGACCCTGCTGCGCTCGGTGTCCTTCTTCGACGGCGCCGCGGCGGTGGGCCCCGCCCTCACCCTGACCTGGTGGGCCGCCCTGGGCCTCGGCGCGGTCCTCCTGGGCGCCCACCTGAGGACGAACACACCCGCCCCGAAGCCGACGCAGACCCGCCACCCCGCCCCCGTCGGGTAACCCCACCCGACAGCACCACCGAACCGGCCGTGCGTCCCCGCTGTAGCGGACGGGGACGCATGGCCTCGGTGCGTTCGGGCTCCGGGCTCGGTGCGTTCGGGCTCGGTGCGTTCGGGCTCCGGGCTCCGGGCTCCGGGCTCCGGGCTCCGGGCTCCGGGCTCCGGGCTCCGGGCTCCGGGCTCCGGGCTCCGGGCTCCGACTGGGAAGTGCCGCCACCCGAGTTGCCTACACCCCCGACTGACGCGCGTTCGCGCACCCGAAGGCGGCGGCGCCTCGCCGACCCCCCATCGGGTAGCCCCGTCCGACAAGACCACCGAACCGGCCGTACACCCCCGCCGCAGCGGACGGGGACGCACGGCCGCCGCGTCGCCCGGACTCCCGTCGGGAACGCACGGTCCGCCGACCGAGTCGCCCCCTGCTTCCCCCCGCTGACACGTGTTGGCACACCCGAAGGCGCACAGGCCCGCCCGGCCCGCCCCGGTCGGCCGAACCACCTGACCGGCCCTGCACCCCCGCTGTATCGGACGGGGACGCACGGCCTGCCGACCGAGTTGCCTCCCACTCTGCCTGCTGACGCGCGTTCACCCGCCCCATGGCGCACACACCCGACACCGAGACGCCGCCGGCCCTCCGGCCCGCCCCGGCCGGGTAACCCGGTTCGACGGAACCACCGAACAGGCCGTACGTCCCCGCCGCAGCGCGCCCGGACCCCCTTCGGGAACACACGGCCCACCAACCGAGTCGCCCCCTGCTCCCCGGCTGACACTCGTTCGCCCGCCCGAAAGCGGAACAGGCCCGCCCCGGCCGCCCCGGTCGGGACACGGACGGTGTCACCACCCGAGCTGTCCCCCACTCCCCCGCCGACGCGCGCGCTGACCAACCGTTACCTAGGCCGGGCGTCCGTCGGCACGGCGCCCGATCTGCGGGACGTGCCGTCGCTGACGCGCCGTCGGGGCCGGTCGGCGCCGCCCACCCACCTGTGCGTGCGCGGCGAGGGCCTGGCGGCGGGCGCAGCGGTCACCCTGCTGGGGGTGCGCAGCCGGGGCTCCGGTCTGCGGGGCGCTCGCGCCGGCGCTGACGCGTCGTCGGAGCGGGCGGTGCGGCACGCCCGCACGCGCGGTGTGCGCCGCACGTCCCGTACACGGTCGCGCCGCCACGGCTCGCGTCAGGGCGTCGTCGCGCTCCGACAGTTGACGGCGTCCCAGCCGCGTCGCGGGCGCGCGGACCGCCGCCGTGACGTCCGGCGCCGCGCCGAAACGGACCGAATGGCGTACCCCCCATCGGCGTATTCCGCACTCCGTCCACGCGCTCGTACGGCTTGCGTCACGGGCCGGACGCGCGGGCCCGTTCGAGCCTTCCGCCGCTGGTCCGGGGCTCGTCGGGCATCTGGCCACTTCCTCGAACGCAGTAGCGTCCACCCGAACGGGTGAGTGGTGAGTAACACCACAAATCCCCGGTTCCGTTGGGATTTTCGTTCTTCCGTGCGCCAAGATCCCTGACTGACGACAAGACCCCGCCGCAGCGGCGGGGCGATCCGGGCGGACGCCGAGTCCTGCCGCCGCGCGGATGACCGGTCGACAGGAGTGGATCGGCAGGAGTGGAGGACCCGAGCAAGACGGGTCGCCGGTACGGATGTTCGTTCGAACCGAGCAACCCTTGGGGTGAAGCCGCGACACCGCGGCCGGGCAACTTCGCCAGCCCGAATCCGACAGGTCATCCTTCACAGGCGGCTGACGAAGGGTTGCGCATGACTGCGCTCAATCGTGTCCCGTCGCTCATGGCCAGGGCCGGTACGGCCTCGGCCCTCACTCTCGCCGCGGTGGGCGGCTCGATCGTGACGCCCGGTCTCGCCTCGGAGGCGGAGGCCGCCACGCCGGCGACGAAGGCACTTCAGATCGCGGCCTCGAAGAAGGGGTCGCCGTACGCGTGGGGCGCCACCGGCCCGAACCGGTTCGACTGCTCCGGGCTGACGCTGTACTCGTTCAAGAAGGCCGGCAAGAAGCTGCCCCGCACGGCGGCCCAGCAGTACAACAAGACCCGCCACATCTCCGCCTCCAGCCGCAAGGCCGGTGACCTGGTGTTCTTCCACTCGGGGTCGTACGTCTACCACGTGGGCATCTACGCCGGTAAGGGCAGGATCTGGCACTCCCCCAAGAGCGGTGACGTGGTCCGGCTGCAGAAGATCTGGACCAGGAGCGTCTGGTACGGCCGGGTCAAGTGACCCCCCTGGGGGCGCGCAGGGCGCCCCCACCCCCGCCGGCGCCCTCCCGGAGCGCGGAAGGCTCCCGGCACGGGCCGGGCCCTCCGGCGCCTCCGGGGCCTCCCGGGGCCGACGGGGGCGGAGCGCGCCGCGCGGCGCCCGGTGCGGCACCACGCGGCGCTTGTGCGGTTCCTACGGCTCCTGCGGCGTCGCGACCGCGACCGGCGAGGCCGGTACGGTCCACGGCAGCTCGATGGAGACCGTCTTGCCGCCCTCCCGGGTCGGCCACACCCGCAGCCGGCCGCCGCACTCGGCGGTCAGCCAGCGAATGATCACCATGCCCCGGCCGTTGTCCTGCTGGACGGCGGCCGGCAGCCGTTTGGGGAACCGCGGATGACTGTCGGTCACCCCGATGCGCAGGTGTTCGTCCCGGTCGAGTTCGAGGTCCACCGTGAAGGTGGGCGACTGCCCGAGGGTGTGCTGGACGGCGTTCGTGGCGAGTTCGGAGACGATGAGCCGGATGGTGTCCGCCGCGTCCGTGTCCGATGGCAGCCCCCACTCGGCGAGCGTGGTGATGACGTAGGTCCGTGCCGTGGAGACCGAGGCGGGATCGCTCGGCAGAGTGACGGATGCTTCCAGATGGTCTGCCATGGCGACGTCGTCCCTTTCCGACGGGACCGCAGTCCGACACGGAGCGGAAGGTTCGAGTACGGTCCCGGACTGTGCTTCGCCGCCAGACTGCCATCACCGCGACGGTCGCGGGTGGCGATCCACCAAGATATGCATATATCTGTCGCTCGAAGCGGTGAACTCTGCGACGGCAGACCGTATTTGGGCGGCCCGGTCGGAGTAAGGAGGTGCCCATGCAGCACGGCCCGGCGGTCCGCCGCCGGAAACTGGGCGCGGAACTGCGTGCGTTGCGCACCGGGACCGGGCTCACCAGTGGCGAGGCGGCCCGCCTGGTGGGCTGGCACCAGTCCAAGGTGAGCCGTATCGAGACGGGCGCCAGCGGGGTGAAACCGGCCGATGTGCGATTACTCCTCGACGCCTACGACGTGCGGGACGCCCGGCTGCGGGAGGTGCTGCTGGCGCTGGCCGGGTCCGACGCGGCGGGCCGGCACCACTGGTGGCACGCCTACCGCGGGGTCCTGCCGCCGACGTACCGGGACTTCATCAGTCTGGAGTCCCAGGCGAGCGCGATGCGCACGCTGGAGACCTCCGTGGTGCCGGGGCTGTTGCAGACACCCGAGTACGCGCGGGCGGTGACCCGGGCGGCGACGGGCGGGACGGACGACGGCACCGACGAACGGCTCGACGCGCTGGTCGCGGTCCGGCTGGCCCGGCAGGAAGTGCTGCGCGCCGAACCGCCGTTGCGGCTCAGCGCGGTGCTGGACGAGGCGGTGCTGCGCCGGGAGATCGGCGGGCCCGAGGTGATGCGGCGCCAGCTGGAGCGGCTGCTGGAGGCGGCCCGGCTGCCCCAAGTCAGCCTGCAGGTGCTGCCGTTCACGGCCGGTGAGCATGTCGGCATCACTGGGCCTTTCGTTATCTTCTCATTTTCGAGCACTTCTGATCTGGACGTGGTTGTTCTCGACCACTTGACGAGTAGCCTCTATCTGGAACGGAAAGAAGACCTCCAGGCCTACACGGAGGCCTTCGACACCCTTCGGCTCCACGCCCTTTCGCCCGAGGAATCGCTGGATCTCATCGCCGCGATAGGTGGCGGCGCGTAAGGAGGCACCATGACCGCACTGCCTCGGAACCTCAGGTCGAGCACCGAACTACCGGACGCCCGCTGGCTGCGCAGCAGTCACAGCACGGGGGCGAACAACTGCGTCGAGACGGCCCGGCCGCGCTCCGGTCCCTGGACCGGCTTACTGGCCGTGCGCGACTCCAAGGACCCCGCGGGACCCGCGCTGCTCTTCTCCCCCGAGAGCTGGGCGTGTTTCACGGCCGCGCTTCAGACCTGACCGTTTCTGATCGTTCCTGCCCGCTCCGGTACCGCCCGGCCGTGTCACGCCGACTCATGGTCGTGTCGTACCGATGACCCGTACAGCGCGTTCGATCTGCCCCTCGGAGAGGTCCGCGCGGGCGGTCAGCCGCAGCCGTGAGATGCCGTCCGGCACGGAAGGCGGACGGAAGCAGCCCACGGCGAGACCCGCCGCACGGCACTCGGCCGCCCACCGCACGGCCCCCTCCGGGGACGGAGCCCGCACGGAGACGACCGCGGCGTCCGGACGCACCGCCTCCAGACCCGCGGCCATCAGCCGGGTGTGCAGTTCGCCCGCCACCGCGCGGGCCCGCGCCGCCCGTTCCGGCTCGCGGCGCAGCAGCCGCAGGGCCGCCAGCGCGGCACCCGCCGGCGCGGGGGCCAGTCCCGTGTCGAAGATGAACGTCCGCGCGGCATTGACCAGATGGTCGATCACCCGGGCCGGGCCGAGCACGGCACCGCCCTGGCTGCCGAGCGACTTGGACAGCGTGACGGTCACGACGACGTCCTCCGCGCCCGCGAGACCGGCCGCGTGCGGGGCGCCCCGGCCGCCGTCCCCGAGCACGCCGAGGCCGTGCGCGTCGTCCACGACCAGCCCGGCGCCGTGCTCCCGGCACGCCTGCGCGTCGGCGGCCAGCGGGGCGGCGTCGCCGTCGACCGAGAAGACGGTGTCGGAGACGACCACCGCGGGGCCGTCGTGGGTGCGCAGCGCCTTGCGCACGGCGTCCGGGTCGGCGTGGGCGGCGACCTGCGTGGCGCCCCGGGCCAGCCGGCAGCCGTCGATGAGCGAGGCGTGGTTGCCCGCGTCCGACACGATCAGGGAGCCGTGCGGCGCCAGCGCGGTGACGGCGGCGAGGTTGGCCGCGTAGCCGGACGAGAAGACGAGCGCCGCCTCGGCGCCGCAGAAGTCGGCCAGTTCCCGCTCCAGCTCCGCGTGCAGTTCCGTCGTACCGGTGACGAGGCGGGAGCCGGTCGCTCCGCCGCCCCAGGTCCGCGCGGCGCGCGCGGCGCCCTCGACGACCTCGGGGTGCCGGGCCAGGCCCAGGTAGTCGTTGCTCGCGAGGTCGAGGAGCGGGGAGTCGGCGGGCCGGGGGCGCAGGGTCCGTACCAGTCCGGCGCGGCGGCGCTGGTCCGCCTGTTCGTCGATCCAGCCGAACGCCATGGCTCCTCCGGGCTTTTGTAGGCAGTGCACAGACACTAGCGGCCGGGACCGCCGCCCACGGTGTGGCAATACCCACACATCGAATCGACAGGGTTGTGCAAACTCACCTTGGCTCGGGCCCCCTCCGTACGTCAGGATCACCTCCCATGGACCTGCTGAACACGCTGGTGGACAAGGGGCTTCGGCGCGAGCTGCCGACCCGCGAGGAAGCACTCGCCGTTCTCGCCACTTCCGACGACGACCTGCTCGACGTGGTGGCCGCGGCCGGGAAGGTGCGCCGGAAGTGGTTCGGCCGGCGGGTGAAACTGAACTATCTGGTCAACCTCAAGTCGGGCCTGTGCCCGGAGGACTGCTCCTACTGTTCGCAGCGGCTGGGCTCCACCGCCGGGATCCTCAAGTACACCTGGCTGAAGCCGGACGAGGCCTCGCAGGCCGCGGCAGCCGGGTTGGCGGGTGGCGCCAAGCGGGTGTGCCTGGTGGCGTCCGGGCGCGGCCCGACGGACCGGGACGTGGACCGGGTCTCCGAGACCATCAAGGCCATCAAGGACGGGAACGAGGGCGTCGAGGTGTGCGCCTGTCTCGGGCTGCTCTCGGACGGGCAGGCGGAGCGGCTGCGCGAGGCCGGCGCGGACGCCTACAACCACAACCTCAACACCTCGGAGTCCACGTACGGGGACATCACGACCACCCACACGTACGCCGATCGGGTGGACACGGTGAACAAGGCGCACGCGGCCGGTCTGTCCGCCTGCTCCGGGCTGATCGCGGGCATGGGCGAGAGCGACGAGGACCTGGTCGACGTCGTCTACGCGCTGCGCGAGCTGGACCCGGACTCGGTGCCGGTCAACTTCCTGATCCCGTTCGAGGGCACCCCGCTGGCCAAGGAGTGGAACCTCACCCCGCAGCGCTGTCTGCGGATCCTCGCGATGGTGCGGTTCGTGTGCCCGGACGTCGAGGTGCGCATCGCCGGCGGCCGTGAGGTGCATCTGCGCACCCTGCAGCCCCTCGCGCTGCACCTGGCCAACTCGATCTTCCTCGGCGACTACCTCACCAGTGAGGGCCAGGCGGGCAAGGCCGACCTGGAGATGATCGCGGACGCCGGGTTCGAGGTGGAGGGCGCCGACGAGGTGACCCTGCCGGAGCACCGGGCGAACGCGGCCGGGGCCGGCTGCGGATCGCACGGGACCGCGGGCTGCGGGTCCCACGAGGGCGCGGGGTGCGGCTCGCACGCGGACGGCGGGGTGTGCGGTACGGCCGCCGCGGAGCCCGCCGCGCCGGCCGGTGAGCCGCGCACCGATCTGGTCGCCGTGCGCCGGCGGGGCGCCGGGACGGATCTCGCGCCCAATGCCTGAGCTGCCCGGCCTGAGCGTGCCCGAGCTGCTGGACCTCGACCGGCGGCACGTCTGGCATCCGTACGGTCCGATGCCGGGCCGCGCCGAGCCGCTCGTCGTGGAGTCGGCGAGCGGGGTGCGGCTGCGGCTCGCCGACGGCTCGGGCGAGCTGGTCGACGGCATGTCGTCGTGGTGGTCGGCCATCCACGGCTACAACCACCCGGTCCTCAACGAGGCCGCGCACGAGCAGCTGGCGCGGATGAGCCACGTCATGTTCGGCGGGCTCACGCACGAGCCCGCCGTACGGCTGGCGAAGCTCCTCGTCGACATGTCGCCCGAGGGTCTGGAGCATGTCTTCCTGGCCGACTCCGGGTCGGTGTCGGTCGAGGTCGCCGTCAAGATGTGTCTGCAGTACTGGCGTTCGCTGGGCCGGCCCGGCAAGCGACGCCTGCTGACCTGGCGCGGCGGCTATCACGGCGACACCTGGCAGCCGATGTCGGTGTGCGACCCCGAGGGCGGGATGCACGAGCTGTGGGCGGGCGTGCTCCCGCGCCAGGTGTTCGCCGACGCGCCGCCCGCCGAGTACGACGAGGAGTACGCCGAGCGGCTGCGGTCGCTGATCGGGCGGCACGCGGACGACCTGGCGGCCGTCATCGTCGAGCCGGTGGTGCAGGGCGCGGGCGGGATGCGGTTCCACTCCCCCGCGTATCTGCGGGTGCTGCGGGAGGCGTGCGACGCGCACGACGTGCTGCTCGTGTTCGACGAGATCGCGACCGGCTTCGGGCGTACGGGCGCCCTGTTCGCGGCGGAGCACGCGGCGGTGACGCCGGACGTCATGTGTGTGGGCAAGGCCCTGACCGGCGGATACATGACCATGGCGGCGACGCTGTGCACGGCTCGCGTGGCGGACGGCATCTCGCGCGGCGAGGTGCCGGTGCTCGCCCACGGCCCGACCTTCATGGGCAACCCGCTGGCGGCGGCGGTCGCCTGCGCGTCGATCGAGCTGCTGCTGGGCCAGGACTGGCGGGCCGAGGTCGGGCGGATCGAGGCGGGGCTGCGGTCCGGTCTGGCGGCCGCGGCGGACCTGCCGGGCGTCAAGGACGTACGGGTGCTGGGCGCGATCGGTGTCGTGCAGTTGGACCACGAGGTGGACGTGCGGGCGGCGACGGCGGCCGCCGTGCGCGAGGGCGTGTGGCTGCGGCCGTTCCGCGACCTCGTCTACACGATGCCGCCGTACGTCACGGGCGACGCGGACGTCGCACGGATCGCCCGCGCGGTGTGCGCGGCCGCACGAGAGGGCTGAGATGACGGTACTGGTGATCACGGGCACGGGCACCGAGGTGGGCAAGACGGTCGTCACCGCCGCGGTGGCCGCGGCGGCGCTCGCCTCGGGCCGTACGGTCGCCGTGCTCAAGCCCGCGCAGACGGGCGTGGGCCCGGACGAGGACGGGGACGCGGCGGAGGTGGCGCGGCTGGCCGGTCCGGTCACCACGGCCGAACTCGCCCGCTATCCGGAGCCGTTGGCTCCGGCGACGGCCGCGCGGCGGGCGGGCCGGGCGCCGGTCCGTCCGGCGGAGGTCGCCGAGGCCGCCGCGAAGCTGGCGGCCGAGCACGACCTGGTGCTGGTGGAGGGGGCGGGCGGGCTGCTCGTCCGCTTCGACGAGGCCGGCGGCACCCTGGCCGACGCGGCCGAGCTGATGGCGGCCCCCGTGCTGGTGGTGGCGTCGGCCGGTCTCGGCACCCTCAACACGACGGAGCTGACGGCCCGTGAGCTGCGGCGCAGGGGCCTCGACCCGGTCGGCGTGGTGATCGGCAGCTGGCCCGGCGAACCGGACCTGGCGTCCCGCTGCAACGTGGCGGATCTCCCGGAGGTGTCGGAGGTTCCACTGCTGGGGGCGGTACCCGCGGGCGCGGGCGGCCTGCCACCCGCCGGCTTCCGCGCGTCCGCCCCGGACTGGCTGGCACCTCGCTTGTTCGGCCGCTGGGACACGGAGGGGTTCCGGGAGCGGGCGGGGTTTTGAGGCGTGGCGGGGGGGGCGGGGCGCCGGGGGGCGGGGCGGATGCTGGCGGCGCGGGGCTCGGAGCGGATACGCGTCGGGGGGTGCGCGGGGCGGTAGCTCGCGGCTGCGTGTGCGTGAGGCGGGAACTGGCGGAGGGGCACGCGGGACGGAAACCGGCGGAGGGGCGCGCGGGACGGCTACGCGCTGAGGCGTGCCGGGTGGAAGCTCGCGACGGCGAGTGGTGAGCGGATACGCCCCTGAGGGGCGGCGGCTCGCGGCGGGAGACACGCGGCGGGTGCGGGCTGCCGAGGCGCGGCGGAGGCGGGGGCGCGGGGGGCGGATGCTCGCGGCCAGGGCGCGGGGAAATACACACGGCGGGTACGTGCTGCGCAGACGCGGGGCGGAATCTCACGGCCGGGGCGTGGGGTAGCGGCTCGCGGCGAGGCGCGAGGGGATACACGTGGCGGGTACGCACGGCAGATGCCTCCCGGCCGGGGCGCAGGGTAGCGGCTCGCGGCACGGGTGCGGTGCGGATACGCGCGTCGGGGTCCGCAAGGCGGCGGCTCGCCGCGGAGGGCGCGTGCGGAAGCGCGCCGAAGGATGCGTGCCCGGGGTACCGGCTCACGCCCAGCGCGGTGCGGACACCCGCTACGAGGTGCGCGGAGCGGACTGCTCGCGGCGGAGGGCGCACGCGGAACGCACCGAAGGACGCGTGCCCGGGGTACCGGCTCACGGCGGTGAAGGCGCCGTGGGGGGGGGTGCCGTGGTGTCGTTCGGGGGAGAATCGGGGGTGAGTCCCGTTCTGCCCGGGAGGTCCGATGGCCCTGCGATCCGCCCGTGCGGGCGTTCGTCCACGCGACGCCGTGCACCATCCGGTGTTCGCCCGCTGCTACGCCCGGCTGAGCGTCGGCGCCGAGACCCGGATGGGCATGGCCCTGATCCGGGAGCGGCTGCTGGACGGGCTGTCGGGCCGGGTGCTGGAGATCGGCGCGGGCAACGGCCTGAACTTCGCCCACTACCCGGCCACGGTCTCCGAGGTGGTCGCCATCGAACCGGAGCGGTCGCTGCGGCGGTTGGCGGTGGAGGCCGCGCTGCGCGCCGAGGTGCCGGTGGACGTGGTGCCGGGCACGGCGGAGGCGCTGCCGGTCAAGAGCGAGGGCTTCGACGCCGTCGTGCTGTCGCTGGTGCTGTGCAGTGTGCGGGACGTGCCGCGGGCGCTGTCCGAGGTGCGCCGGGTGCTGCGGCCCGGCGGGAGCGTGCGGTTCTTCGAGCACGGCCGGGGCGGCGGGCCGGCGATGCTGCGCACCCAGCGCGTGCTCGACCGTACGGTGTGGCCGCTGGTCAGCGGCGGCTGCCAGGTCTCGCGTGACCCCGTGGCGGCGCTGCGGGAGGCGGGCCTCGAACTCGGCCCGTACCGGCAGGTGATGATGCCGGAGAACGGGCCCGCCCTGCCCTCGTCGTACTGTGCGCTGGGCACGGCGTGGCGCCCGGTGGACGCCAAGACGTCACCGGGCCGGTGAGCCGGTCAGAGGCTCCAGCTCTCCAGTTCCCGCGCGATGTCCCGTACGGACGCCTCGCCGCTGTGCACCAGGCGGGCGAGGTCGCGCACCTGCTCGGGCGAGGTCGCGACCTTGAGGCCGCTGGCCACCAGGTAGGCGTAGGCGACCGCGGAGGCGAACATCGCGTTCGAACGCTCCAACGCGGGGACGTGCATGAGCAGTTGCAGCAGGGAGGCCGCGCGGGCCTGGGGGCTGTCGTAGACGGGGACGTCGAATATCTCGGCCTGATGGCGGGCGACGGCGGCGACGAGGGCACCCCAGTCGGTGACCGTGGGGTCGCCCGGGGTGCGCTTCTCGGCGACCATGAGCAGCCAGGCGAGATCGATGGTCAGCGGGCTCAACGGCTCAGTGGCGCCCTTCGCGCGAACCCTCGCGGTCGGTGCCGAACTCCTCGGCGAACACCGACTCGTACTGCTTCATGAAGTCGGCCGCGGCCTCCACGAAGGTGTGGCCGACCTCGCCGGTGTCCTGGCGGACCAGCTCCTCGATGTAGCGGTTCACGCTCATCCCGCGGGCCAGGGCGCGTTCGCGGGCGGCGCGGGCCGTGCCCTCGTCCACTCTCACGTTCAGCTGGGTCTTCGCCATACCTCGAAGCTAGCGCGCGGGTGCTAGCACGGCAAGCGCCCTCCCGGCGGCATCGGGTGCCCCTTACACCGGTCCGGGGTCCCCCACCTGGGTCGGAGACGGCGCGGGACCGCAGGAGGATACCCGGTGTGCGGTGGATCACATTAGGCTCGGCGGCGACGAGAGAGGCGGCGTCCCGGCGGCCGTCGGTGCGTCCCCCGGAGGAGGCGGCCTTGACCACAGCAGCTGCGCAGCACGTCCCCGGTCCCGCGCCGGCCGAAGGCGTGGCGGCCCGCGCCCGCGGGCTGACCAAGGCGTACGGCTCAGGTGAGACCGCCGTGCTCGCCCTCGACGCGGTGGACGTGGACATCGCGCGTGGCCGGTTCACGGCGGTGATGGGGCCCTCGGGGTCGGGGAAGTCCACGCTGATGCACTGCCTGGCGGGCCTGGACGACGTCTCGGCGGGGCGCGTCTGGCTCGGCGACACCGAGATCACGGGGCTGAAGGACCGTGAGCTGACGCGGCTGCGGCGGGACCGGATCGGGTTCATGTTCCAGTCGTTCAACCTCATCCCGACGCTGACGGCGGCGGAGAACATCACGCTGCCCATGGACATCGCGGGGCGCAGACCGGACGAGGCGTGGCTGGCCCAGGTCATCGACACGCTCGGGCTGCGCGACCGGCTGCGGCACCGGCCCTCCCAGCTCTCCGGCGGTCAGCAGCAGCGCGTCGCCTGCGCCCGCGCGCTCGCCTCCCGGCCGGAGCTGATCTTCGCCGACGAGCCCACCGGCAACCTGGACTCGCGGGCCGGCCTGGAGGTGCTCGGGTTCCTGCGCGAGGCGGTCGACCGGCTGGGGCAGACGGTCGTCATGGTCACCCATGATCCGGGGGCCGCCGCCCACGCCGATCTGGTGCTGTTCCTCGGGGACGGGCGGATCGTCGACGAGATGCGGCATCCCACGGCGGAGGCCGTGCTGGAGCGGATGAAACGCTTCGACGTGATCCGCGGGGCCTCCGAGGAGGGCGGGCGCGCACCGGGCGTCGAGGCCGGGGAGGGCCCGGCGCTCGAGAAGGGCTGACCGGTGCTCAAGGCGACCCTCAGGAGCTTCCTCGCCCACAAGGGACGGCTCGCGCTGTCCGCCCTGGCGGTGCTCCTGTCGGTGGCGTTCGTCGTCGGCAGTCTCATCTTCTCGGACACCGTCGGCCGCACCTTCGACCGTCTGTTCGCGTCGACGGCCGCCGACGTCACCGTCAGCCCCAAGGAGTCCTTCGACGAGACGATCTCGTCCGGGCGCACCCCGACCCTGCCGGCCGCGCTGGCCGGGCGCCTCGCCGGGGTGGACGGTGTCGCGGCGGCCCACGCGGAGGTCGACGTGGACGGCATCACCGTCGTCGACGCCGACCGCCACCAGGTCAGCCCGAGCTCCGGGGCGCCGACGCTGGCCGCCGTCTGGAACCCGACCGAGCGCAGCCCGGTGGAACTCACCTCCGGGCACGCCCCGAAGGGCGACGGGCAGGTGCTGCTCGACGCGGACACCGCGGACCGGGCGGACGTCGGCCTGGGCGACCGGCTCACCGTCGTCGGCCCGCGCGGCTCGTTCCCCGTCCACGTGGTCGGCATCGCCACGTTCACCACGACCAACCCCGGTGCCGCGCTGGTCTTCTTCGACACGGCCACCGCGCAGACGAGGCTGCTCGGCGACGCGGACGCGGCGACCTCCATCGCGCTCGACGCGGCCGACGGCGTCACCGAGCCGGAGCTGAAGCGGCGGGCGGCCGGGGCCCTGGGCGCGGACGCCGCCTCCTACGAGTTGCGGACCGCCGACGAGCAGGCGAAGTCGGACGTCGAGCGACTGGGCACGTTCCTCGACGTCATCAAGTACGTCATGCTCGGTTTCGCCGCGGTCGCCGTCCTCGTCGGTGTGTTCCTGATCGTCAACACGTTCTCCATGCTGATCGCCCAGCGCACCCGTGAGCTGGGGCTGTTGCGGGCGCTCGGCGCGGAGCGCCGCCAGGTGCGGCGCTCGGTCCTGGCCGAGGCACTGCTGCTGGGGCTGGCCGGCTCGACGGCGGGGCTGGCGGCCGGCATCGGCCTGGCCGTGGGGCTCATCGAGCTGATGGGGCTGCTGGGCATGCGCATCAGGACCGGCGAGATGGTGATCGGCTGGGGCACCCCGGTCGCCGCGTACGTCGTCGGGCTGGGCGTCACCTTCGTCGCCGCCTACCTCCCGGCCCGGCGGGCGGCCGGGGTGTCGCCGATGGCGGCCCTCGCGGCCGCGGAGATCGCGGACGTGGGGCGCCCGCTGCGGCTGCGCGCGGTCGCGGGCTCGGCCGTCGGGGCGGTGGGGGCGGCGGCGCTGGCGGGCGCCGCCGTGTCCTCGCGGACGTCCACCGCCGCGTCCCTGCTCGGCGCCGGCGTGCTCCTGACCCTCGTCGCCACGGTCGTCGCGGGGCCGCTGCTGGTGCGTCCCGTCATCCGGGTGCTCGGCGGCGCCTTCCCCGCGCTGTTCGGGCCGGTCGGCCGGATGAGCCAGCGCAACGCGCTGCGCAACCCGCGCCGCACGGGCGCCACCGCCGCCGCGCTGATGGTGGGCCTCGCCCTGGTCGGCGGGATGTCGGTGGCGAGCGCGTCGATGTCGACGTCGTTCGACCGGCAGATCGACAAGACCCTAGGGGCCGACTTCGTGGCGCAGGACAGCAACTTCGTGCCGTTCCCCCGGGAGATCGCCGACCGGATCCGGGCCACCGAGGGCGTCGGGCTGACCGTCCGCTCCCAGCTCACGACGATCGCGCTGCGCCTGCCCGACGGGGACCGGGTGCGGACCACCGCCGCCGGCTACGAGCCCCGGCTCGACGAGGTCGCCCACCTGACCTACGCGCGCGGGGACTCCGCGGCCGCGCTGGCGGACGGGCACCTCGGGATGGACCGCGACTTCGCCCGGGACCACGGGGTGCGGGTCGGCAGCGTGCTGCCCGTCGAGTTCCGGGACGGCCGCCGCGCCCGGCTGACGGTGGGCGCCCTCACCGACCAGGACTCCGTCGACGGGTTCGGGGCGCAGGGGGGCGTCTTCCTCGGGCTGGCCACGCTGGAGAGGTACGCGCCGGGCGGCCAGGACGCGGCCGTCTACGTGAACGCCGCGCCCGGCACGGACACGGACGCGCTGCGGGCCGCTCTGGAGAGGACCCTCGACCCGTATCCGCAGGTGCAGGTCCGGGACGTCGCCGACTACAAGGACCTGGTGCACGACCAGATCGCCGTGCTGCTGTACCTGGTGTACGCGCTGCTGGGCCTGGCGATCGTCATCGCGGTGCTCGGGGTGGTCAACACGCTCGCCCTGTCGGTCGTGGAGCGGACCCGGGAGATCGGGCTGCTGCGGGCCATCGGGCTGTCCCGGCGTCAGTTGCGCCGGATGATCCGGCTGGAGTCGGTGGTGATCGCCGTGTTCGGCGCGGTCCTCGGGCTCGGTCTGGGGCTGGTGTGGGGCGTGTGCGCGCAGCGAGTGCTGGCGTTGCAGGGCATGACGGCGCTGGCGATCCCCTGGGGCACGATCGTCGCCGTGGTGATCGGCTCGGCGGTGGTGGGGGTCGTGGCGGCGCTGCTCCCCGCACTGCGCGCCTCGCGCATGAACGTGCTGGCCGCCATCGCGCACGAGTGACGGGCCGGGAGCCGGACGGGGCGTCCACATGCCGGAAACCTCTGCGGCGCCCCGTGACCGGTGGTGGGATCGGTTCATGAGTGATCTTCGACTGCGTTCCGCCACGGCCCGTGACCTGGACGCCGTGCTGGCCTTCTGGAAGTCGGCCGCCGAGGGCACCAGCATCAGCGACGACCGGGACGGCGTGGAGCGGCTCGTCGCCCGCGACCCCGAGGCGCTGATCCTGGCCGAGCTGGACGGCGAGCTGGCCGGCACGGTGATCGCGGGCTTCGACGGCTGGCGCTGCCATTTGTACCGGCTGGCGGTGCACCCGGACCGGCGCCGCCAGGGAATCGGTTCCGCGCTGCTGGCCGCCGCGGAGGAGCGGTTCGTACGGCTCGGCGGGCGGCGCGGCGACGCGATGGTCCTGGAACGGAACACCCGTGCGCATCATGCCTGGCGCGCGGCGGGGTACACGCCCGAGGACCAATGGCGGCGGTGGGTCAAGCACCTCACCGACTGACCGCTTTGCCGATCCTTTACTATTGGGGTTCCTCTTCGGTCCTCCAGTGAAAGGTGTGAGCCTCCGCCCATGGGCGAGCCTCCCAGCTGTAGACATCGCGCATTCGTTCCCACCCTGTCCGACCATGGGACGGAGGTGACCCGATGACCGAAGTGCTCCTCCTTCTGGTGGCGATCCTGCTGTCGCTGGCGTGCGGCGCGTTCGTCGCGGCCGAGTTCTCCCTGACGACCGTCGAGCGCAGCGAGCTGGAGCGGGCGGCGGAGCGCGGCGAGCGCGGCGCGGCCGGCGCCCTGAAGGCCGTACGGAACCTGACCTTCCAGCTGTCCGGCGCGCAGCTCGGCATCACCGTGACCAACCTGGTCGTCGGCATGCTCGCCGAACCGTCCATCGCCGCCCTGCTCGCGGGCCCCCTGGAGTCGATGGGGATCTCCGGCTCCACGGCGCGGTCGGTCGCGCTGGTCGTCGGTACGGCCCTGTCGACGGTCGTCCTGATGGTCGTCGGCGAACTCGTCCCCAAGAACTGGGCGATCTCCTCCCCGCTCGCCGTCGCCAAACGCGTGGGCAGCGCCCAGCGCTGGTTCAGCGCAATCTTCCGGCCCTTCATCACGCATCTGAACAACACGGCGAACCGCATCGTGCGCCGCCTCGGCGTCGAGCCCACCGAGGAGCTGGCCGCCGCGCGCGGCCCCCAGGAGCTGGCCGCGCTGGCCCGGCACTCCGCCCGGGAGGGCGCCCTGGAGGCGGACACCGCCGAGCTGTTCGTCCGGACGCTGAACCTGGCCGACCTGACCGCGGAGAACGTGATGACCCCGCGCGTGCAGGTCGTCGCCCTCGAGGAACAGGCCACCTGCGAGGACGTGGCGAACGCGACCCGCGCGACCGGCCTCTCCCGCTTCCCGGTCTACCGCGGCAACCTCGACTCCGTGGTGGGCACCGCCCACATCAAGGACATCCTCGCGGTGCCCGCCGAGGAACGGCCGCGCACCCCGGTGTCCGAGCTGATGCGCGAGCCCCTGCTGGTCCCCGCCACCCTCACCGTGGACCGGCTCCTCGACCGCCTCTCCGGCAAGCGCACCATGGCCGTGGTCATCGACGAGTACGGCGGCACGGCGGGCGTCGCCACCCTGGAGGACATCGTCGAGGAGGTCGTCGGCGAGGTCCGTGACGAGCACGACCCGCACGAGACGCCCGACATCGCCCCCGCCGGCAGCGACGAACGCGGCCGCGCGCTGTACTCGGCCGACGGCTCGGCGCGCACCGACCAGCTCGCGCGCGTGGGCCTGAAGGTGCCCGAGGGCCCCTACGAGACCCTGGCCGGTCTCGTCGCCACCGAACTCGGCCGGATCCCCGCCGTGGGCGACGAGGTCGAGGTCGCCGGGTGGCGGCTCGACGTGGTGGACGCCGCCGGCCGCAGGGCCGCGCGGGTGCTGTTGCACGCCCCGCTCGACGAACCGGCGGAGCACGAGACGCAGGAGGACGGTCGATGACCGCCGTACAGCTGTTCATCGGCCTGCTGACGCTGGTCGTCAACGCCTTCTTCGTGGGCGCCGAGTTCGCCCTGATCTCGGTGCGCCGCTCCCAGGTCGAGCCCTACGCCGAGCAGGGCGACCGCCGCGCCAAGAGCGTCATGTGGGGGCTGCAGCACGTGTCCGCGCTGCTGGCCGCCGCGCAGCTCGGCATCACCCTGTGCACCCTGGTGCTCGGCATCGTCGCGGAGCCGGCCATCGCGCATCTCCTGGAGCCCGTGTTCCACGCGGTGGGCGTCCCCGAGGGCGCCGGTCACGCGGTCTCCTTCGTGATCGCGCTGACGCTGGCCACCTATCTGCACATGCTCCTCGGCGAGATGGTGCCGAAGAACATCGCCCTGGCCGAGCCGGTGCGCAGCGCCCTGCTGCTGGGCCCGCCGCTGGTCACGCTGTCCCGTGCGCTGCGACCGGTGATCTTCACGGTCAACGCGTTCGCCAACGGGCTGCTGCGGCTGCTGCGCGTGGAGACCAAGGACGAGGTCACGGCGACCTTCTCGGACTCCGAGCTGGCGCGGATGGTGCGCGACTCGGGCGAGGCCGGTCTCATCGACGAGCGGGCGCGCGAGCGTCTGCACGACGCGCTGGAGCTGGGCCGCCGGCCCGTGCGCGACGTGGTGCTCCCGCTGGAGCGGGTCGTCTACGCGCATGTGGGCGTCACCCCGGAGGAGCTGGAGCGGCTGTCGGCCGAGTCGGGTTTCTCGCGCTTCCCGGTCGTCGACGCGGGCCGCCGTATCGTCGGCTACCTCCACGTCAAGGACGCGCTGGACGCCTCCCCGCGGGACGTGCCGTTCCAGATCCGGGACATGCGGCCCATCGCGCGCGTCCGCGAGAGCACCCCGCTGGACGACGTGCTCACGGCGATGCGGGGCAGCCGCACCCACCTCGCGGCCGTCCTCGGCGACGACGGACGGCTCGCCGGGCTGGTGACCATGGAGGACGTGCTGCGGGAGCTGTTCGGACAGCGCGCCTGACGGGGGCCTGAGGGCGGTTCCCGGGCCGACCGACCGCTGGGTATGGAGCTCGGGATACCATTTCCGTCGCCATGCAGACGAATCCCACTCACAGCAGCCTGGTCGCCGTCGGCGACTCCTTCACCGAGGGCATGTCGGACCTTCTCCCGGACGGTTCGTACCGAGGCTGGGCCGACCTCCTCGCCGGCCGGATGGCCGCCCAGAACCCCGGCTTCCGGTACGCGAACCTCGCCGTGCGCGGCAAGCTGATCGGGCAGATCGTCGACGAGCAGGTCGACGTGGCCGCCGCCATGGGAGCCGACGTGATCACACTCGTCGGCGGGCTCAACGACACCCTGCGGCCCAAGTGCGACATGGGCCGGGTGCGGGGCCTGCTCGAGGAGGCCGTGGAGAAGCTGGCCCCGGCCTGTGAGCAGCTGGTGCTCATGCGCAGCCCGGGGCGGCAGGGACCGGTCCTGGAGCGGTTCCGGCCCCGCATGGAGGAGCTGTTCGCCTGTGTGGACGAGCTGGCGGAGCGCCACGGCGCGATCGTCGTCGACCTGTACGGGGCGCCGTCGCTGGGCGACCCGCGGATGTGGGACGTGGACCGGCTGCATCTGACGGGCGAGGGACACCGCCGGGTCGCGGAGGCCGTGTGGCAGGCGCTCGGCTACGACCCGGCCGACACCGAGTGGCGTACGCCGCTGCCGGCGTCGGTGCCGCCGCGCTGGGTCGCCCGGCGGGTCGCGGACGTGCGCTTCGCGCGCCGGCACCTGCTGCCCTGGATAGGGCGGCGTCTGACCGGACGGTCCTCGGGCGACGGACGGCCGGCGAAGCGCCCGGAGCTGCTGCCGTACGACGGGCCGGCCGCGTAGCCACCGCGTGCACGTGAGGACGCCCCTGCCGCCTGGTGCGGCAGGGGCGTTCCCGTTCCGGGCCTTCTAGCCGCGCGACGCGGCCCGGCTGCGCCGGTAGAGCATGGTGCCGGCGATCAGCAGGGCGCCGCTGGCGGCGACGCCGCCGACGATGCCTCCGGCGCCGGTCTCGGGCAGGTGCGGCCGCTCCGGCCCGGCGGGCGGGGTCTGCGAGGGCGCCGGACCGGGCTCGTGGGGCGTGGGCGAGGGGGCGGGCCGGGTGGGGGTCGGCTCGGGGGACTCGGGCTCGTCGCCGTACCCGTAGCCGTAGCCGTATCCGCTGGGCTCGTCCGTCTTGTCCGGCTCCTCGCCGTAGCCGTAACCGGAGCCGTAGCCGTAGCCGTGTCCGGTGGGCTCGGACGGCTCGTCGGAGCCGTAGCCGCTCGGCTCGTCCCCGTAGCCCGCACCGGACGGCTCGTCCGTGCCGTAGCTCGCACCGGACGGTTCGTCGCTTCCGTAGCTCGCGCCGGACGGCTCGTCTGAGCCGTAGCTCGCGCTGGAGGGCTCGTCGGAGCCGTAGGAGGCGGTGCCCTCACCGGACGGGGCGGCGCCCGGGAGATCGAGCTCGTCCAGCCTCTTGTCCACGCCGTCGAGCTGCTCGTCCATCGCGCCGAGTTTGTCGTCCAGCTGATCCAGCCCGTGGGAGTCCGACGCTTTCGCGTGGGCCGGCAGGACGACGGCGGATTTCACCACGGTGCCCTGTACACGCGGGGCCGCGGACGCGCTGGTGCCGTACAGGGACAGGGCGCTCGTCGCGGCGGCGGCCACGATCAATCCCCTGGTCAGAGCCTGTCGCATTCTCGTTGTCTTTCTTTCGGACGGAAAGGGAGGCCGACGTCGGTCATCGACACGAATGCGGCGCTCGCCGGAATTCGAGAGGTCGTGGCAGAAGGGGTGACGCGCAGCTGCGAACTCGCCACGACCTGCAGACTATGAACGAGTTGTGAAGGCCCCGGGAAACCGGGACGCGGCCACCGGCGGGGAATTCACCCGATCGACCCGCCACGGCCGTCCGCCGGGGGCCGGCACCCGGGCCGCGCCCCTGACCTGGGGCGCTCGGGCGGAGCGGCGCCCGGGGCGCGGGGGGCGCCGGGTAAACTCCGTGCACGTGACTTCTGCGCCCGCCAAGCCCCGCATCCCGAACGTCCTCGCCGGACGCTACGCCTCCACCGAGCTCGCCACGCTCTGGTCCCCCGAGCAGAAGGTGAAGCTGGAGCGTCAGCTCTGGCTCGCCGTGCTGCGGGCCCAGAAGGACCTCGGCATCGAGGTGCCGGACGAGGCGATCGCCGACTACGAGCGGGTCCTCGACACCGTGGACCTGGCGTCGATCGCCGAGCGCGAGAAGGTCACCCGGCACGACGTGAAGGCGCGGATCGAGGAGTTCAACGCGCTCGCCGGGCACGAGCACGTGCACAAGGGCATGACCTCCCGTGACCTCACGGAGAACGTCGAGCAGCTGCAGATCCGCCTCTCGCTGGAGCTGATGCGCGACCGTACGGTGGCCGTGCTGGCCCGTCTCGGCAAGCTGGCCGGTGAGTACGCCGAGCTGGTCATGGCCGGCCGCTCGCACAACGTCGCCGCCCAGGCCACCACCCTGGGCAAGCGCTTCGCGACCGCCGCCGACGAGCTGCTCGTGGCGTACGGCCGGGTCGAGGAGCTGCTGGGCCGCTACCCGCTGCGCGGCATCAAGGGCCCGGTGGGCACCGCCCAGGACATGCTCGACCTGCTCGGCGGGGACCCGGTGAAGCTCGCCGAGCTGGAGGACCGGATCGCCGCGCACCTGGGCTTCTCGCAGGCGTTCACGTCGGTCGGCCAGGTCTACCCGCGCTCGCTGGACTACGAGGTGGTGACCGCGCTGGTGCAGCTGGCCGGGGCGCCGTCCTCGCTGGCCAAGACGATCCGGCTGATGGCGGGGCACGAGCTGGTGACCGAGGGCTTCAAGCCGGGCCAGGTCGGCTCCTCCGCGATGCCGCACAAGATGAACACCCGGTCCTGCGAGCGGGTCAACGGCCTGATGGTGATCCTGCGCGGCTACGCCTCGATGACCGGCGAGCTGGCGGGCGACCAGTGGAACGAGGGCGACGTCTCCTGCTCGGTGGTCCGCCGGGTCGCCCTGCCGGACGCCTTCTTCGCGCTGGACGGCCTCCTGGAGACGTTCCTGACGGTCCTCGACGAGTTCGGTGCCTTCCCGGCCGTCGTCGCCCGTGAACTGGACCGCTACCTGCCGTTCCTCGCCACCACCAAGGTGCTCATGGGCGCCGTGCGCGCCGGTGTGGGCCGTGAGGTCGCGCACGAGGCGATCAAGGAGCACGCCGTCGCGTCCGCGCTGGCGATGCGGGAGCAGGGCGCCGAACGCAACGAACTGCTCGACAAGCTGGCCGCCGACGAGCGCATCCCGCTGGACCGGGCGGAGCTGGACGCGCTGATGGCCGACAAGCTGTCCTTCACGGGTGCCGCCGCCGCGCAGGTCGGTGTGGTCGTGAGCCGGATCGAGGAGATCGTGAAGCAGCGTCCGGAGGCCGCGGGCTACACGCCCGGCGCGATCCTCTGACCGGACGCACCGCATGCCGCGCTTCACCGCCGAGCAGTTGGAGGCCGCCCGCGACCGCCTCGTCCCCGACGTGGTCGCGGACGGCCTGCGTGTGCTGTTCTGCGGGATCAACCCCGGTCTGATGACGGCCGCGACCGGCCATCACTTCGCCCGCCCCGGGAACCGCTTCTGGCCGGTGCTGCACCTGTCCGGCTTCACGCCGCGGCTGCTGAAGCCGTCGGAACAGGACGAGTTGCCGTCGTACGGGCTGGGCATCACGAATGTCGTCGCGCGGGCGACCGCGCGGGCCGACGAGCTGAGCGCCGAGGAGTACCGGGAGGGCGGCCGGCTGCTGACCGCCAAGGTGGAGGCGCTGCGGCCGCGCTGGCTCGCCGTCGTCGGAGTGACCGCCTACCGGGCGGCGTTCGACGACCGCGGGGCGCGGGTGGGTCCGCAGGAGCGGACGATCGGGCGGACGCGGGTGTGGGTGCTGCCCAACCCGAGCGGGCTGAACGCGCATTGGACGGCGGCGACGATGGCGGAGGAGTTCGCCCGGCTGCGGGTGGCCGCGCGGGAGTGAGCCGTCAGGGCGGGTCCCGGTCGGTCACCATCAGCAGGAGTGCGGGGTCGGCGTCCGGGTCCCGGTCGGCGACGGCGAGGCTGATCCAGCGGCCGGTGCCCGGCTCCCGCCAGGTCCTCAGGTCGTCCGCGCGCAGGCCGAGCTCGGCCCAGGGCTCGGGTATCTCCTCGCCCCGGGCCGCTCGTTCCAGCAGCGTCACGCTCCCCCACCGCGCCCCCTCCCCCCAGCGCTCCTCGAACCGCTCTGTCAGCGCCGCCTCGTGGGCGTACAGGTCGGCGGGCGTACCGCCGCCGGCGGCCTCCAGGACCACGAGAAAGTAGCCGGGGCCGCCCGGGGCGGGACCCGTCCCGTCGCGCGCGGCGGGGAACCGCCGGGCGCACAACGAGTCGGTCAGGGCCAGGTCGTTCACGACGTCCATGGGGTGCAGTATCGCCGTCCCCACTGACAATTGGCGTGGCGTCAGGTGTCCCTGCGCCGTACGCTCCACGCCCCCGCGAGGAGGGCGACGGCCGTCCACAGCGCGGTCACGGCGAGCCCGGACCACAGTCCGAGGGAACCGTCGTACGCCCGGTGGAGAACGGTCTGACCCGCCTTGTCCGGGAGGAAGTCGGCCACGGTGCCCACCGCGTCGCCGACGACGAACGACACCACGAGGATGAACGGGATCAGGACGGACAGCGTGGCCGGCCCGCTGCGGAACACGGCCGTCAGACCGGCCGCGAACAGGGCCATGAGCATGAGGTAGAGGCCGCATCCGACGACCGCGCGTGCCTGCTCCGGGCCGGTCAGGCCGTCCATGCGGGCGACGGCGAGGGCCGCCGCGGCGGTCACGAGCCCGGTGAGGAGGACCGGCACGGCGACGGCCGTCAGCTTCGCGGCGAACCAGCGCCCGCGGCGCGGGACCGCGGCCAGCGACAGCCGCAGGGCTCCCCCGTGGTACTCGGCCGCCATGGCCAGGGCACCGAAGGAGACGGCGGCGATCTGGCCGGGCAGCACCCCGGACAGTGCCGTGAACAGCGGGTCGGAGTCCGGGTCCTCGCCCGTGTCGGCGCCCGCGAGCGCGGAGAACGCCGTGGTCACCACGAACAGCGCGGCCAGCGCGGCCGGAAGGGACCGCAGCGTACGGATCTTGAGCCATTCCGAGTGGAGTACGGGTGCGTTCGCCATGGTCAGACCTCCTGCGGTTGTGCGGTGAACTCGGTCGCCTCCGAGGTGAGATCCAGATACGCCTCCTCCAGCGTGCCCTCCTCGGCGGCGAGTTCGAGGAGCGGGACGCCCGCCTGGGAGGCGAGGCGGCCGACGTCGTCCACCTGCGCGTGGCGGACCGTCCAGTGCCCGTCCTCGTGCCGGTCGGCGTCGAGGCCGTGCCGGGCGAGCAGCGACTCCAGTGCCTCGGCGTCACTGCTGCGGATCCGGACGCGTGGCTCCACGCGCGCGGTGATGAAGTCCCGCATCGGGGTGTCGGCCAGCAGCCGGCCGCGGCCCAGGACCACCAGGTGGTCGGCGAACGTCGCGGTCTCGTTCATGAGATGGCTGGAGACGAGGACCGTACGGCCCTCCTCCGCGAGGCGGCGCAGCAGTGTGCGGATCCAGACGATGCCCTCCGGGTCGAGGCCGTTGGACGGCTCGTCGAGCAGTACGACCTCGGGGTCGCCGAGGAGCGCCGCCGCGATGCCGAGCCGCTGGCGCATCCCCAGGGAGTACGTCCTCACCCTGCGCCGCGCCACCGAGGTGAGTCCCGTCCGCGCCAGCACCTCGTCGGCCCGGGACACCGGGATGCGGTTGCTCGCGGCGAGGACGCGCAGATGGTCGCGTCCGGTGCGGGAGCCGTGCGCCGCCCCGGCGTCGAGCAGGGCACCGACCGTGCGCAGGGGTTCCTTGAGGGTGGCGTAGGGGCGGCCGCCGACCGTGGCCGTCCCGGACGTGGGCCGGTCGAGGCCGAGCACGAGCCGCAGGGTGGTGGACTTCCCGGCGCCATTGGGGCCGAGGAAGCCGGTGACACGGCCGGGGAGGACGGTGAAGGTCAGGTCGTCCACGGCGCGCCTGCCGCCGTACTCCTTGGTGAGGGCCTGGACTTCGATGCTGGTCATGGCCTCAGCCTGACCGGTGAGGGCGGGCCGGGGCCTCCCCCGCGGGTGGAGAGCGTCTCCCCCGTGCGGGGGAGGTCCGTTGTCGGTGGTGCCTGGCACGATGGCGCGATGGTCCGTCTGCTGCGCCCGTTCGGCCGGGCGGTGACGTACACACGGCTGCTGCACCTGTTCGTGACCGTCGTGTGGCCGGCGATGCTGATCTTCATCAGGGAGGAGTGGTGGATCTGGCTGGTGGCCGCCGTCGCGCTCGTCCCCGCGGGGCTGGTGCCGGCCATGCGCACGGTCGAAGGGCTGCAGGCCCGGCTGTTGCTGACCGGGCAGCGCCATGACAGCGACAGTGCGGGGATCGTCGTCGCCCCGTCCGCGACCTGGGCGGACCGGTGGCGGCTCGTGCTGTGGCTGCAGGCACGGTTCGTCCTCGGGTGTGCCTCGATCGTGCTGATCGCCCAACTGCTGTTCGCCGTCTCGGATCTGGTGTCGGGGGGCGGGGTCGTGCCGCCGTTCGGTCCGGTGCTCGCGTGGCGGATCGCGCTGGTGCCCGTACTGCTCGCGGTGCTGGCGGCGACCGTGTGGGGCGCGGGCCGGCTGATCACGGCCCTGGCGGTGCGACTACTCGGGCCGTCCCCCGCCGAGCGGCTGGCCGCCCTGGAGGAGCGCACCGATCAGCTGCTGGAGCGCACCCGGATCGCCCGGGAGCTGCACGACTCGATCGGGCACGCGCTGACCGTGGCCGTCCTCCAGGCCGGCGCGGCCCGCGCGGCGGACGATCCGGCGTTCACGCGGCGGGCGTTGGACGCCATCGAGGAGACGGGACGGGCCGCCCTGGAGGACCTGGAGCGCGTCCTGGGCGTCCTGCGGGAGTCCGGTACACCCGCCGGCTCCCGGCCGACGCTGACGGACGCCGGCCGTCTGCTGGAGTCGGCACGGGCGTCCGGCGCCGAGGTGGACGCGGATCTGGCGGGGCCTCTGGAGGGCGTGCCGGGGCCGGTCTCCCGGGAGGGCTACCGCATCCTGCAGGAGTCGCTGACGAATGTGCTGCGGCACGCGGGGCCCGTGCCGGCCCGGGTCCGTGTCAGCGTCGAGGGCGCCGTCCTCCGTCTCGACGTACGCAATCCCCTGCCCGCCGAGCCACCGGAGCCGGGACGAGGCAGCGGTCTGCGGGGCATACGCGAGCGCGCCGCCCTGCTGGGCGGCCACGCAAGCGCCGGGCCCGTCGGGGACGACTGGCGGGTGCGGGTGGAGCTGCCGGTGAGGTGATCTAGCCTGTCGGCATGCCGGTCAGCGTGCTCCTCGTCGACGACGAACCCCTCGTACGGGCGGGCCTGCGGGCCGTACTGGAGGCGCAGGGCGACATCGAGGTCGTCGGGGAGGCCGCCGACGGGGCGGCGGTGATCCCGCTGGTGCGCCGGCTGCGCCCGGACGTCGTCGCGATGGACGTACGGATGCCGCTGCTGGACGGCATCGAGGCCACGCGCGCGGTGCTGCGCACGGTCGCCGAG
Source organism: Streptomyces sp. SS1-1 (assembly GCF_008973465.1). NCBI lineage: Bacteria > Bacillati > Actinomycetota > Actinomycetes > Kitasatosporales > Streptomycetaceae > Streptomyces > Streptomyces sp. SS1-1. The sequence continues at coordinate 962,062 of NZ_WBXN01000004.1, forward strand.
CCGCCGAAGATCGTCGTGATCACCACCTTCGAGAACGACGAGTACGTCTACGAGGCGCTGCGCGCCGGAGCGGACGGCTTCCTGCTGAAGCGGGCCCGCCCGGCGGAGATCGTGCACGCGGTGCGGCTGGTCGCCGCGGGCGAGTCGCTGCTGTTCCCCGCCTCGGTACGGCGGTTGGCGGCGCGCTACGGGGACGACGGCGGCAACCGTGCGGCGCGCGCGGTGCTGGAGCGGGCCCGGCTGACGGACCGGGAGGCCGAGGTTCTGCGGCTGATGACGCGTGGGCTGTCGAACGCCGAGATCGCCGAGCGGCTCGTCGTGGGCACCGAGACGGTCAAGTCGCATGTGAGCGCGGTGCTGGCGAAGCTGGGGGCGCGCGACCGCACACAGGCGGTGATCACGGCGTACGAGTCGGGGTTCGTCGCGCCGGGGTGAGACGACCGGGGCGGCGGGCGGCCCGCGTTCGGTGTGACGCCCGGCACTCGCAGGGGTGGGCGCCCGACGAGTAGCATCCGCCCCACACGCGCACGAGCTGGGAGGACGGACCTTTGGGGCAGCTGACCGGTGGGGATCCCTCGCTGCTGCGAAGGATCAACTCCGCGGTGGTGCTGCACGCGCTGCGTGCCACGGATGCCGCCACGCTGACGGAGATCACCCGGGTGACGGGGCTGTCCCGGCCCACCGTCGAGGGGGTCGTCGAGGGGCTGATCGAAGCGGGGCTGGTCGTCGAGAAGGCGGCCGACGACAGTGTCGCCCGGCGGCAGGGCCGGCCCGCGCGGCGGTTCCGGTTCCGGGCCGAGGCGGGTCATCTGCTGGGCCTGGACATCGGCGCGCACCGGGTCGCCGCGCTGCTCGCCGACCTGGACGGCCGGGTGATGGGCGCCACCACCAAGGACGTCGACGAGGCGGCCGACGCCGACGAGCGCCTGGAGAAGGTCCGCACGGCGGTCGTGGAGCTGCTGCGCCGGGCCGGGGTCGCACGCGGCTCGCTGCGGGCCGTGGGGGTGGCGACGCCGGGCATCGTGGAGGCCGACGGCACCGTGCGGCTGGGGGCGGCGCTGCCCGGCTGGACCGGGCTGCGGCTGGGCGAGCGGCTGAGCCGGTCCTTCAAGTGCCCGGTGCTGGTGGAGAACGACGCCAACGCGGCGGCCGTCGCCGAGCACTGGAAGGGGTCGGCGACCGAGTCCGACGACGTGGTGTTCGTGCTGGCGGGGCTGAGTCCCGGTGCCGGTTCGCTGATCGGCGGGAAACTGCACCGCGGGTTCGGCGGCG